>DCDF01000153.1 GCA_002316295.1 Syntrophaceae bacterium UBA1062
AGCCGTCCTGTATACTGAGATTGAGCGCACCGTTGGCGGTTGCTTTCATGCCCGAGGTGCCGCAGGCTTCCAGCGGCCGCCGAGGGTTGTTCAGCCAGATGTCCGCACCCTGGACCAGGTATCTGGCGATGTTCATGTTGTAGTCTTCGAGGAAGACGATCCTGTCGCGGAAAGGCTCCTCCCTTGCGATGTGGGTGATGCGCTGGATGATGGCCTTGCCTTCATGGTCTCTCGGATGCGCCTTGCCCGAGATGATGATCTGCACCGGGAAGTTCGCGTCCGAGATGATCTTTCTCAGGCGCTCGATATCGTGGAAGAGCAGGAGTCCCCGCTTGTAGGTGGCGAACCGTTTGGCGAATCCGATGGTCAGGGCGTCCGGATGCAGCGTCTCCATGGCGCGCTTGATGTCGGCGGGCTTGCCCCCGCGGGCCTTGAGCTGCTTCGCCAGTCGCCGGCGGGCAAAGGCGACGAGCCGCTCCCGCCTGCGCTGGTGCGTTGACCAGAGCTCGGTATCAGGTATCTCGTCAATGCGCTCCCATACCTTCTGGTTGTCCGGGTCTTCCTTCCATTTGGGGCCCAGGTATCTCTCGAAGAGGTCCGCCATCTCCGCCGATATCCAAGACGGGATATGAATGCCGTTCGTGATGGAGGAGATGGGGATGTCGTCGTTTTTCATATCAGGCCAGATCTCCTTCCACATATCCCGGGACACCTCGCCGTGCAGCTTGCTCACGCCGTTTCGATGCGCTGAGTTTTTCAGGGCAAAGACCGTTGCCCCGAAGTTCTCCCGCTCGTCGAGCGGGTTCTTCCTTCCCAGGCTTAGAAAATCCTGCCACCTGATTCCATGGCTCTCCACATACCCCTTCAGATACTTTTCCATGAGACTGATCTCGAACACATCGTTTCCGGCGGGAACGGGCGTGTGAGTCGTGAAGACAAGAGACGCCCTCAGCACCTCGCGGGCGGTAGGAAAATCGAGGCCGTGCTTTTCCATGAGCATCCGGGCGCGCTCGAGCCCCACCAGGAACGAATGCCCTTCGTTCATGTGATAGACCATGGGATCGATCCCGAGTGCCTCCAGGGCCTTCATCCCCCCGATGCCGAGGATGATCTCCTGCCTCAGTCTGTCCTCCATATTGCCAGCGTAGAGTCCGCCGGTGATGTTCCGGTCTTCCGGGTGATTTTCTTCCAGGTTGGTGTCGAGCAGGTAGAGCGGAATCCTCCCGACCTGGCATTTCCAGATCTGTGCGAAGCACTTCCTGCCGGCGAGGTCCACCGATATTTTCACTGGTTTCCCATCCTTGCCGGTCTCCAGGGTGAGGACCATGTGGTAGAAGTCGTTGTTGGGCGATTCCTCCTGCTGCCATCCGTCCCAGCTCAGATACTGGGTGAAGTAGCCGTGCTTGTACAGAAGGCCTACGCCGCACAGCGGAAGCCTCAGGTCGCTCGCGCTCTTGAGGTGATCGCCGGCAAGGACGCCCAGCCCCCCGGAATAGATGGGAAGACTCTCGGTGATTCCGAACTCCATGGAAAAATAGGCGATGGTGAAATCGATGGGCTGGGACAGGAGAAAGGAGTATACCCCCTTTTCGGATATGTAATCCTCGAAGGCATCGGCCGTTCTCCTCATCTGAGAGAGAAAGCCGTCATCCTCCATGAGATCCATTATCCTGCCCTGGGAAATGCGGGAAAGCATGTCCACCGGGTTGTGCCCGGTCGCTTCCCACAGATCCCTGTCCATATGCCTGAAGAGCCGCAACCCCTGCTGGTTCCAGCTGAACCAGGCATTGTATGCCAACGAGAGGATTGGGCTCAGTGTTTCGGGGAGGGTGGGCACGACCCGGAAAGACTTGATCTTCATGAAACCCCCTTTCGCGAGGTGGATGATCTCTCCTTATGTCAGCCGGACATTCGCATGCAGCGCCCCTGCGAAGGGGCTATCGATATGAGCGTCCGAGAGTAGATAGTAACGGGCAGTTCACATTACAAAAGCTTCTATATCATTTCTACGGCGATCGGTCTGGTAACCAGCGCCATGTTGACAATGACATGATTGAGCGCGGGGGTCGGTGCTGCTCCCGTTGAACATTTCCTCATAGTAATTCCGGCGCTCTTCTTCCTTTGCCTTGATGATGGTTCCCGCTTCCTGCAATGAGATCGAGGCCTTGGATGCGAGGAAGCGCTTCTTGTATTCCATGGGAGAGACGACACGTGCGTACACCACATCCGCGCGGTACCTCTCGCTGTTCACGGAGGCAAGGTCTTTCGACTGGGACACGATGGTCGGGGCCGTGCTCTCTCCGGTGAACTTGTTGATAAACTTGAAGAGGGAAAGATAGCCTCCATCTTCCCCGGAGGTCTTCATCTTTTCCGCCAGGCCCACCACGATCGACTTGTCGATGTACTCGTACCCGAGACTCTCGGCCAGGGCTTTTCCCAGCTCAAGACCGCCGCAGCTGTGCTGGCGCGAAATCGCGATCGCCTTTCCCATCGCTAAAGCCCATCCTTAACGATTTTTTTTGCCTTCGTGGCCGCATCCGTGGCAGGGTACCCTTGGATGAGCTGCTTCAGGATGATATTGCCCGTCTCGCCGTCACCCATCTTGTGGAACGCCATACCCTGTTTGAGGAGACACTCGGGCACTTTTTCGCTCTTCGCGTACTTTTTGGTCACCAGGTCATACTTCAGAACCGCGTCTTCGTATTTTCCCAGAGCGTACAGCGTTTCACCGATCCAGAAATGGGCGTCGTCAACGAGCGAAGGCTCGGGATTCGATGCGAGAAACGAATTGAAGTCGTCCAAGGCTTCCGGAAACCGTCCGGCCTGGTACTTTTCCATGCCGGTATCGAAGAAGGATTTCGGGAGCGCGGCCTGCACGTCGAGAAGGGCCCTGATGTCATCCAGCTCTTTCTCCACGGCGCTCAGACGCCTCTCGCTGGCGGCGCCGGCGACACCCTTGCCTGAAGAGTTCCTGATCTCCTCAAGCCCGCCCTGAAGGGCGAACATCTGCTCCTGAAGCTCGTTGAGGCGGGCCTGGAGCTCAGCCTGC
>DCDF01000260.1:0-14540 GCA_002316295.1 Syntrophaceae bacterium UBA1062
AAAGGGCGCAAAAACAGATTTATTTTTGGACACTAAAATCAGGCCGATAGAAAATACAACTCCCCTTTCCTGGAGGCGGTCCGCGTCCGGCCGGCATCCTGTCGAGATATCATGAGAAACGAGACTGTAAGTCCTTAAGATACCGGCCGAGACCGCGCTTTTTTGTCTTTCCCGATTACAATTCAGGGATGACCTTGTCCTCGTACCCGGCTCTCGCGCGGTGAGGTTTCATGGAAGGGCCGACATCAAAAGAGGTGAATCATTTTTTTCTGTACTGTTTTCAAATATATAGTAAAAACATCGCAAAGCCGTGCGCACGTGTCTTCAGGCATGGTTCATGTATTGCAGTTACCGGTGAAAAACGAGCGGAAGCGGGGGAATGCCATGAAACAACTGATCCTTCTTGTCCTTATCGCAGCCGTCCTGTACGCGTGCAGCGGCAGCGGTACAGGATCGTCGGACGGCGGCGCGGGGCCGGGGACCG
Organism: Syntrophaceae bacterium UBA1062; assembly: GCA_002316295.1. Taxonomy (GTDB): domain Bacteria; phylum Desulfobacterota; class Desulfomonilia; order UBA1062; family UBA1062; genus Phosphitivorax. The sequence continues at coordinate 485 of DCDF01000260.1, forward strand.
GCTCTGAGGCCGGCGCCGGCACCATAAGCTCCGGCGTGTCGGCCCCCGCGCTCAGGCGGACGCTCCCTGCGAGCTGGGACGAGAACTGGTTCGGCTCTCCCGCTGTCTTCGACCTCGACAAAGACGGCGGCATGGAGATCATTGCCGGAAGGCACAGCGTGCTCTATGTCTGGAGATCGACCGGGACGCTGCTCTGGAGGACTCCGGTGGGAGAGAGCGCCTCGTCACCCAACGATCACGGCGGCTCCCGGCAGTATGCCTCGCCGGTGGTGGGCGATCTCGACGGCGACAGCTTCGGCGAGATCGCCGTCGCCTACAGCAACCGGGTGGCGGTCTACCACCGCGACGGAGAACTCATGCCCGGGTGGCCGCAGGCATTTCCCGGCACACCGGGCGAGATCAGGTCCATCGCGGCCGACGACCTCGACCGTGACGGCAGGATGGAGATCCTGGCGCAGAAAACGAGCGACGGCCCGGTGACCATGGTCTGGCGCATCACCGGCGAAGCTTTTCCGGGCTGGCCGCAGGTGCAAAACTGCGCCGAGTGCAACGAGTACGGGGGATACAACCAGAACATCGGATCGGCTGATCTCGACGGTGACGGAGCTCCCGAGGTCGTGAGCACCTACGACTGCTGTCATATCGGCATCATGCGGGCGGACGGCTCTCCCCTGCCTGCCAACCCCATGTTCAGCGGGCCGTATGTGAGCAGTGTGCCCATGTTCCACGACATAGCGCTTGCCGTGAGGGGCTGGGGGGATAACGGCAACGACCGGGATGAGTTCACGGACTCGCCGCCCGTGTTCGGCGACCTCGACGGCGACAGCCTGCCCGAGATCATCCTCTACTCCGACCACGAGCGGGCAGGGGAGTACGTGAACCGGGGCAACGCCCTGTGGGCCCTGAACCCTGACCTCACACGGGCGGCCGGCTTCGAGACCCCCATCTGCTCGGGCGGACCTCTGTACACGGGCTACGAGGACAACATCGTGCAGGTTGCCCCGGCTCCGGCCCTGGCGCAGCTGGCGGGCGACGGCCGGCCGAAGATCGTGGTACCGTCCTATGACGGCTTCATGCGCTGCTACTCGCCCGGAGGGGAGGAGCTGTGGGCATATCGTTTCGACTCCGTGGGCTCTCCCTTCATCGGCGCATCGGGAGCGGCCATAGGCGACCTGGACCACGACGGGTCGTCGGAGATCGTCTTCACCACCTACTCGACGTCCCGGGATGTGTCCAGGCTGGTCATTCTCGACGCCGCCGGGAACGCCCTGCACATCGTTCCCATCCAAGGCAGGGGGAGCATGGCCGTGCCGACCCTGGCGGATGTAGACGGCGACGGGAAAATCGAGATCCTCGTCTCCCTGAAGGACACCGTGGGCTCGGGCCTGGGCGGCGTGCAGATCTGGGACGTGTCCTCAGCGCGCTCGGGTTCTCTGCCGTGGCCCACCGGTCGCGGCAACCAGCTGCGCAACGGCAGGGGAGGTTGAGCACCCCGAGATCGTCTTGCCCCGCCCGCAGAAGCCGTGAAAGCATCGCCGCGTCCGGTCAGGCCCGGTTCGTCCCCCGTCCGGAGATGTAGACAGACCGGCGGGCGTCCCCATCGAATCCGGTTACGGGGAGGGCTTTCAATCCATGCCGGAGGGGTTTGCGCCGCTGATTTCTCGCCTCCGGCTTCCTGCCCGCCGGCAGGATCTTTTTCCTCCAGATTCGAAGAGAAGTGTTGAGAAAAGATATAATATCAGATAGGATGACCGCAGTTTTGGATAAAGGGTTTTGGCAGGTATTTTCATTGAAGATTGGCAAACACAATCGTCAAACGACAAACACGATTGTCAAATAGCACAAGGAGATATGTGAGATGTCTGGATCGATCAATAAAGTGATGCTTATCGGGAGGCTCGGCAAAGACCCGGAGATGAGATTCACCCCCAGCGGCAAGGCGGTCACGAACTTCACCATGGCGACCAACGAGGTGTGGTCCGATCAGAACGGCGAGAAGCAGGAACGCACCGAATGGCACCGCATCGTCACCTGGGGCAAACTGGCCGAGAATTGCGCCAAGCTGCTTTCCAAGGGCAAGCAGGTCTATGTTGAAGGCCGGCTGCAGACCCGCCAGTGGGACGATAAGGACGGAAACAAGCGCTATACCACCGAGATCGTAGCAAACCAGATGCAGATCCTTTCTTCCCTGGATTCGCAGGGCGCCCGGATGGGCGGTGCGTCCGATGATCCCGGCTACGGGGCTTCAGAGAGCATTCCGGCTTCACCGGAGTTCGACGATATTCCCTTCTGAGGATCCTTCGGCGGCCGCATTGTCGCCGTTCAGTGCTGACACCCCTGCACAGGCGGGGTGTCAGTGCTCGTTATCTCCCGCGGTCTTCTCAGTACCGCGAGCCAACAGCCTGCAGCCTCCCGATCATCGGGTGACGGGTCGGCGCCGTGCTTTTATGCCTTCCATGACGCGCATCAGAGCAGGGGCGCATCCCCGGATGCTCTCAATGCTCACGCAGTAGGCGAAGCGCACATAGCCCGGCCAGCCGAAGCCCCTTCCCGGAACCGCCAGGATTTTTTCCTTGACCAGTTCCGAGCAGAAGGCGACGTCGTCTTCCAGCGGCGACTTCACGAAGAGATAGAACGCCCCTTCGGGCGGGGCATACTCAAGGCCCGCATCATCCAGGATCCCGGTGAAGAGGTCCCGGCGCTCCTTGTACCTGGCGACGTCGATGCACGCACCCTCGCACAGGCAGGCGGCGTACACCTTCTGCATGAGCGACGGCGCGTTGACAAACCCGAGGATCCGGGTGGCCAGGATCAGCGCGCTGATGAACTTCTGCTTCTCGTCTATGCCCCCGCCGGCGGCGATGTAGCCGATCCGTTGGCCCGCGAGCGAGAGCTCCTTTGACGCGGAGGTAACCACCACGGAGTTGGGGATGAGCCTGAGCACGGAGGGAACCTCTCTGCCGTCGTAGACGAGCTTGCGGTAAGGCTCGTCCGAGATGACGAGGATGTCCGGCCGGTCTCCAAGCACCTCGGCTAGCCCGGTAAAGACCTCTGCCGGGTAGACTCTGCCGGTCGGATTGTTGGGCGAGTTGACGATGATCGCCCGCGTCTTCGGGCCGATCGCGCTGCGGATACTCTGAAGGTCGGGCAGGAAATCGGGCCCGCACTTCGCCTCTACCAGAGTGCCGCCGTGGTTTTCGGCATAGAAGCCGTACTCCACGAAGTACGGTGCAACAGCGATGATCTCGTCGCCCGGGTTGGTCACGGCCTTGAGCACCACGTTGAGCCCGCCTCCGGCGCCGCAGCACATGACGATGTCATCCCCCCTCAAGGGAACCTCGTAGAGTTCGGATGCATACCCCGCCAGGGCCTCCCTCACGTCCGGGAAGCCGGCGTTGGGCATGTAGCCGTGGTTCATGCAGGTCAGAAGCCCGGCCGCCTTTTCAAGGGCCGCCTGCGGCGGGGGGAGGTCAGGGTTGCCCAGGCTGAAGTCGAAGACATTTTCCGGCCCGTGTACGGCCTTCAGCCGCGCACCCTCCTCGAACATCCTCCGGATCCATGAGGAGTTTTCCATATATCCCAGCATCTTCTTCGATACGATCATCAGTGTCTCCCTCACGAGTGTCGAATGAGTATACCAGCGACGGGGGCGATTGTACAGAGTATCGCCCGGGTGCTTGGGGAGTCTCGGCCTGCGGGGTCCTCTCCGGCGTTTTTATCTTCCGGTCCGGTTCTGCCGAAGAGATGGCATGTCTTTAAAAGAGGAGCCCGGAGAGGGTTTTTCCCCGGGCGCAGCGCGAATGGAAAGAGGACGATATCCAGCACCCCTGCCCGATAAAGCCGCACGGTACAGCGAGCCGAACCGCGGGCGGAACAGGGAAAGCCGGTTGTGGGCAAGGCGTGATCAATGGTATGGAACTGGATCAGGAGATGCAGCGGAACATGGAGCACAGACCGGCCGTGACCGCAGGTTGCACCGTGGTGCTGCGGGCGGATCAGCATGCAGGAGGTTTTTCAGACCATGACGATATCGAAGAGGCGGTACCTGGGGGTCGGGCTGCTCCTGGTCGTTCTCGTTCTGGGGCTCCACCTCAATATCCTGGACAATGAGGCGACCAACTGGGACGACCCAGCGATCTTCACCAGATCATCGCTCCATCAGCTCACTGCCGAGAACATTCTTGAGATTCTCTCTGTAAAGAAGCTTTCAACCTTTCAGCCCGTGAGAGACCTCTCCTACATGGTTGATTTCGCTCTGTGGGGTCCGGAGCACCAGAGCGTTGTCTTCGGCATGCACCTGCACAGCATAGTCCTCTACCTGCTCATGATCCTCGCCTGCTGGCTCTTCCTCCTCGAACTCTTCCGCGTGTTCGTCGACGACGAGGACCTGGCGTTTGCCTGGGCCGGCATCTCGACCGTTCTCTTTGCCGTCCACCCGGTGCACGTAGAGAGCGTGGCCTGGCTCTTCGGCCGCAAAGAGCCTCTCATGGGGATGTTCACGTTCCTGAGCCTCTGGGCGTTTATCCGCGGCCGGACCGGCAGGTGGGGATATTACGGGGGCAGCCTGGTGTTCATGATACTGGCGATCCTCTCCAAGCCCATAGCACTGATGATTCCGGCGGTCATGATCGCGCTGGATGTCGTCATCCAGCTGCGCAGGCCGCATCCTTCGTTCCTCAAAACCAGGATCCTGGTCTATCTGCCCATGCTCCTCATCGTGATTCCCCTGGGATTGCGGCTCGTGGTCATGATGCACGCTGCAGGCGGGGTCAAGCCCTATCACGGCGGCGGATTCTTCACCAACCTGCTGGCGGTCTCGCAAATATTCGCGAGCTACCTGTCCCTCATCGGATTCACGATCAACTATGCGGCCGACTATGCCATCAAACTCTACGCCGACCCGGCGGCCTGGCAGGCATGGGCGTTCCTGGGATTCAACATTCTCCTGATCGCAAGCGCCGTGTTCGCGCTGGTGAAGCGGCATTATGTCTACGCATTCTTCACGGCGTGGTATTATATCTTCCTCATGCCGGTCGCCCACTTCCTCCCCATTTCCCAGATCATGGCAGACCGCTACGCCCTGCTGCCGTCGCTTTGCTGGAGCGTGCTTCTGGGATACGGACTTTCCCGGCTCTGGCGCATGAGGCTCAAATCGGGACGGTTCTCTCCCGAGTTTCCCCAGCTCATTTCCGCGGCCCTATTGGGCATGATCGTGTTCTCGTACTCCTACATGTCGTTCCGGCAGAACGACATCTGGCAGAACTCCCAGACGCTCTGGGAAGACACTTTGGCCAAATATCCCAACTCGTCGCCGGCAAACGTCAATCTTGCGGCCATCTACATCAAACAGCAGCGCTTCCCTGAGGTGCAGGAGCTGTGCGTCACCGCAATCAAGGCCAAGCCGTACGACTACCTGGCGATCAGCAACCTCGCCCTTGCCCAGATGATGATGGGCCAGTACGGCCATGCGATCAACAACTACCGACAGGCGCTGAAGCTCAAGCCCGATCTGGAAAAGGCGAAAAAAGGCCTCGCCCATGCCTACTGGTTCGCCGGCGACCACGAGAACGCCTACGCGAGCTTCTCCGAGCTGTTCGAAAAGGGCTTTGTGGGCGGGAGAGACGAGGCCGCCCAATACTCCCACAGGCTCGGCTTCTCGGCCTGGAAGGCGGGCAAGCCGGACGAGGCGCGGAGATATCTGGCGGCGGCCCTGGATCGTGCTCCGGACAATCCCTATCTCCTCAGGGAGATCGCGGGAACGTACACGAGCATGGGAGAGACGCGACAGGCGAAGGTCGCCTTCGAGCGGCTCTATCCCCTCGTGGATGACGAGGAGCAGCTCCGCCATCTGGACCGCATTCTGGATGCGCTCGGAAAAATGGATTGAGCATCGGGCGCCGCCGGATCCGATGATAAGACCCGGGACGCACTGCGATCAGGAGACAGAGTGCGGATTTTCGTCTAACGGTACCCGGTTATTGCGAGCTCGCTGCGCACTTCGATGACGCCGTTCGTATTGTTGGCGATGTCGAGGATGGTCCGGTATGTCATGTAATTGTCCACAATTCCGCTCAAGATCACGGTCCCGTTTTCCACTCCGACCTCGACGCCGGGAGCGTCGATGAATGTGTTCCTGGCGATCGTTCCGAGGATGTCGCTCCTGATTTCCTCATCGGAAAGGCCTCCCACGGGCCTCACCGTGAGCTGATTCTCCACTCCGATCACTCCGGCGATATGTTCCGCCAGCTCTTCTGCGCGGCGCTTCTGCCAGATTGAGTCCACATTCCCGGTCAGGGTGAGGATGCCCTTGGTGACGATGACCCTGATTCCCGATGCGTTGACTGTCGGATTCCACTCGAGCAGACGCTCTATCTGCGCAGCAATATCGTCGTCGCCCGGAACAGGGAACGAGGGCGGCAGGCTGACCGTCAGGCGGTTGTCCACGTACCTGACCCCGGTTACGCTGTATGCGTCTTCCTCCGCCTCCGAACGGTCGGCGTAATTGGCCACCATGCCCGTCAGAATAACGGTGCCGTCATCGGTCACATCAACGACGATGTTCGTGTTTCCCACCCTGTTGTCCCAGGCCAGCTGCGAGTAAACATCCTTCTTGATATCCTCCGCGCTTCTTTTGTTCGCCATGATTCACCCTCATGCCCGAGCTTCGGGCGTTTTCATACACTTTATCTTACACCTCGAATCCGTGTTCTCAAGGGAGAGGCGGGCTTGAAGACTGCGGGCAGGCGATGCCCCGGTATGTGCTACTTGCCGGTGAAGAAGGGGGAGATCCGGATGAGCGCGTAGGTTTCGCGCCTGTCGAAAGAGCTCACGACCTCGGCCTGCATCCGTCTGGAAAGCCTGTCCAGCTCGGCGTCGAGGTCCTGCGTGCGCACGGCCAGATATGCCGCATCACCGATCGGCACCACCTCCTTGCTCACGACCGAAGGCCGGCCTCCCGTGTATCCCAGATATCCCCTCATGACCAGATCGTCCTGATACACCAGAAGCGGAACGGCTGTGCTGATCTGCCGGACATAGCCCACCGGTCCCGAAGCCCGGGCCGGTAGCATGACTGCCGCAGCATACCAGCTGAAACAGAACATCAGCACCATGCACAGGCCGATGACGGCCTGGGACTTCCGTTTCCGGGCAAGCCACAGGAATATGGCAGAAGCGGCAAGCAGCGCGATCAGAGCAAAGGCCTGGGCGGGGCTCAGGGACAGCTCGCGGATGGACTCAATGGACAGGTACAAGAACACGGCAACCGTCAGGAGAGCGCCTGTTGTGATCACGGCAGCGGTCCGAAGCGCCTGGAGACGCTCCGGGATCAGGAGCCTTCCCGCCGCCCAGTAGCCGACAATGATGCCGCCGAAGGGAACGCCCAGCAGTGCGTAGCCCTCCTGGAGGTTCGGAGAGAAGAGAACGATCATGAGCCCCATGCCGAACCCGGTCTTCGGAGCGAGCAGGCTGCGCCACGAGTTCGGGCCCTGCGGCCTTCCGCCGTAGGCCCAGGCGGGAATGACGAGAAAGAGCCAGGGCAGATGATACTTCATCCAGATCCAGAGCCGCTCCACGAGACCGTGCTCGCTGTCGAAGGTGAAAATGTAGCCTGCATAGGACCACCCGGCAGCGATCCAGTAAGCCGCGAAGGCCGCCAGGATCATTCCGCCGATGATCAGCACGCCGGAGGCGGCGCGGATGGTGAGGATCCGTTTCGGGGAAAGATCGAAGAGCATGAGCAGTACGACGCCGAAGGCGAAGAAGCCAAGAGGTATCCACCCCCCGACGATCACGGCGGTGCCCGCGAGGAGGTAGGAGAGCACATACCACCAGGAGTTATACTCCTTGATGTAGACCTGCGCGAACAGCAGAAACGCGAGTATGGCCAGGCTCGCGGGCAAGGCCGTGGGATTGAGCGTCGCATGGCTTGCGATGAATCCCCATGAGGTGATGGTGATGAGCGAGGCCAGGATGCCCGATCTGCTGTCCCACAGCGAAGTGCAGAATGAAAACACGCCCATCGCCACCAGGCACCCGAGCAGGATGTCCGTCAGGCGCAGGGATAGAACGTCAGAGAAGGGCAGCAGGGAGAAGATCACGGGCATCAGCACGTTCGGGCCGTCCAGCGGGACGCCGTTCAGGGTAGGCACGAGCCGGAATTCGCGGTGCAGCTCACCGATCGTCTGGAAGAGCCATGCCTCCCCGGCCAGCGGCACGTCGACGGCGAGAAACGGGACAAGCAGGGCAAGGCAGGAGAAGAAAACCCCCAAGATAATCATCAGTGAACGGAAAAATCCCACCAGAATTACCCCCTCCAGTCATTATGAGGGTTTACCCGAGGATAATCGGGCATGTCAAGCATGGAATCCCGTCCCGTGAAACAGGTTTCGCATAGCGGGCCGATGTGCGGCGTTGCCCGTCTCATGCGCCCGGTCTTCTACCGCCTTTGTCCTAAAGGTTGACTTTTGCCCGACACTGCCCGTAGTATTGCCGCAACGAAAGATATTGGAGAGTGCATGGCTTCCATCGAGGAATTACTCAAGAATAAAGGCATCTCGAAACCGAAAGTTCTCAAGCGTTCAGACAGCAGGAAACCCGAGGATATCCGGAATGTCCGGATCACCCGGAACTACTGCAAGCACGCCCTGGGCTCATGCCTCATCGAGGTGGGAGACACCCGGGTGATATGCGCCGCCAACATGGAGAACAAGGTGCCGCCCCATCTGAAAAACACCGGAACCGGATGGCTTACGGCGGAATACGGGATGCTCCCGTCCTCCACCAGCACGCGCATGACCCGCGAATCGTCCCGGGGCAGGCCCCAGGGAAGAACCCACGAGATCCAGAGGATCATCGGAAGGTCGCTTCGGGCCGCGGTCAACCTCAACGAGGTGGGAGAGCGCACGATCTGGATCGATTGCGATGTCGTGCAGGCGGACGGTGGCACGAGAACGGCCTCGATCACCGGCGCCTACGTGGCGCTGAAAGACGCCCTGGAGGCACTGGTGAGCCAGCAGACCCTCGCCCGAAACCCCATCGAAGAGCAGGTGGCCGCCGTTTCCGTAGGCATCGTTGACGGCGAGATTCTGCTGGATCTGAACTATGAGGAAGACGCCCGGGCGGATGTGGATATGAACGTCGTCATGACCGGCAGCGGGAATATCATCGAGGTGCAGGGCACAGCGGAGGGCCGGGCATTTTCCCAGGAGCAGATGGTCTCCATGCTGAACCTCGCGCACAAAGGAATCCAGCAGCTCATGAAGCTCCAGAACCGGGCGCTCGGTATCGGATGAAGCTCCTGGCGGCGACCACCAACCGGGGAAAGATCGTGGAGATCGCCGAAATACTCTCCGGCCTCGGCGTCACAGTCGTGACTCCGGAGGAGATCGATCTGCACATCGATGTGAAGGAAGACGGCGCCACCTTTGCCGAAAACGCCCTCATCAAGGCCCGGGCCTGGAGCGAGGCGGCGGGTATGCCCGCGCTGGCAGACGATTCGGGGCTGTGTGTGGATGCGCTCGACGGCAGGCCCGGCGTGATGTCCGCTCGGTTCTCGGGCCCGGATGCCACGGATGAAAAAAACATCGAGCTGCTTCTCCGGTCTCTTCAGAGCAAGACGCAGAGAACCGCCAGGTTCGTCTGCGCCGTGGCCCTGGCATGGCAGACCGGGGAGGTTATCCTCGCCGAGGGCCGATATGAGGGGATCATCATCGACGAGCCGAGGGGCCGGGGCGGGTTCGGCTACGACCCGGTGTTTCTCGATCCGGAGCTGAACAAGACCCTCGCCCAGATGAGCCCGGGGGAAAAGAACGCCCGGAGCCACCGGAGAAAGGCCCTGGATGCGCTGAAAACGAGGCTTCAGGAGTCCGGGCTGCTCCATGATTGAAGGATGAAATCAGGGGAGGATGCTCCCGTGGCATACTCGCTCATCGAACACACTGCGGATACCGGATTCAGGGTGACGGCGGGCTCCGTGCAAGGCCTGTTCGCGGATGCAGGCATGGCCCTGGCGGGCATCGCCGGCGCATCGGGCGGTCGTGAGACCGTCCGCACCGAGGTGACCGTGGAGGGCATCGACCAGGCGGACCTGCTGGTAAGGTGGCTGCAGGAGCTTCTCTATCTCATGGAGGTAAGGCGTCTGCGGATATCGCGGCTGGAGATTCCCGAGCTCGGTGACACCCGCATGACGGCTGTGGTGAAGGGAGAGTACGGCTCCGGCCCCCCGGCGCGCGAGATCAAGGGAGTCACCTATCACGGACTGGAGATCAGACGGGCGGGCGGCGGCTGCGAGGCGGTCATTATCGTTGATGTATAGGGCACTGGAGAATCTGAGCGTCAGGCGCCTTGATAAATATCGCCTGGAGATACGGCGGCAGCCGCCCATGCTCACCTGCGGCGTCATTTATGCCAACGCGCGGATCGAGAAAGACCTGAAAGACGGCAACGTGCTCCGGCAGGTGGCGAACGTGGCGTGCCTGCCGGGTATTATAGGCCCTTCGCTCGCCATGCCGGACATCCACTGGGGCTACGGATTTCCCATCGGAGGGGTCGCCGCCTTTTCTCTTGACGGCGGGATCATCTCGCCCGGAGGAGTGGGCTACGATATCAACTGCGGCATCCGCTGCATTACCACCCGAATCTCGATGCGTGAGCTCCACCCCGGTGTGGAAGATCTGCTCGCCCTGCTCTACAGCACAATACCTTCCGGAGTGGGATCGAGCACCCGGGGCTTCCGTGTGGGGAAAAGGGATCTCCTGGACGTTCTCGCGAACGGCTCGAGGTGGGCCCTGAAGCAGGGGCTCGCCGACCGGGAAGACCTCGAAGCCCACGAGGACGGGGGATGCATGGAGGACGCCGACCCGGAGGCTGTCTCCGAGAGGGCCATAGAGCGCGGCCTTCCCCAGTTGGGCACTCTGGGCTCGGGAAACCATTTTCTGGAGATCGACGTGGTGGAGGAGATCTTCGACGAGGATACGGCCCGGATTTTCGGCCTGTTCGAAGGGCAGACGGTGGTCCTCATCCACAGCGGCTCACGGGGACTCGGCCACCAGGTCTGCGACGACTATGTGCACGCCATGCTGTCCGCCGGGATCAGATCGGGAATCGAGCTGCCCGACAGGCAGCTCGCCTGCGCACCAATATCCGGCAGCCAGGGAAAGGCATACTTCGGGGCTATGGCAGCCGCCGCAAACTTCGCCTTTGCCAACCGGCAGATCATGACCCATCTCGTGAGACAGACCTTCGAGCGGTATTTCTCGTCGAGCTGGGAGAGGCTGGGCATGAGGCTGCTCTACGACTGCTGCCACAACATCGCGAAAAAGGAGACGATCACCTGGGATGGCAGGCGGATTCAGGCGTGCATCCACCGCAAAGGCGCGACGCGGGCGCTGGGCCCGGGCGACCGCCGTCTTCCGGAGAGGTTCCGCAAGACCGGCCAGCCGGTGCTCGTGCCGGGAGACATGGGGAGGTCGTCGTATATCCTCGCTGGAGCGCCTGGTGCGAAGGAGACCTTCTCGAGCGCCTGCCACGGCGCGGGCAGACTCCTCTCCAGGCAGCAGGCGAAAAAGCTCGGCAGGGGCAGGTCAATTCTCGACGAGCTGAAGGGCAGGGGCGTTCACGCCATGGCCGCATCCCGGGGCACTCTTGCAGAAGAGGCCCCTGATGCCTACAAGGATGTGGCCGAGGTGGTGTCCACCATCACCGGGGCGGGAATCTGCCGCGCCGTGGCGCGGCTCAAGCCCCTTGCCATGGTGAAAGGATGACCGCTGGGAGTTACGCTTCGGGTGTTTCCGCAGCAGCGGCGGCTCCAGCCGCCTCTTCCGGAGCAACCTCTGCGGCCGGTGCAGCTTCTTCGGCGAACTTGGCCTGTACGAGAACCGCGATCACCTTGTCTTCGCTCACCCCGTGAGCCAGGCTCGCTCCCTCGGGGAGCTTCAGGTCGGAGGCATGGATCACGTCGTGCTTATCCGCGATGGACGACACGTCCACCTCGATCTCCGAGGGGATATTCTTGGGCGAGCACTTGATCGCGATGCTGGTCGCCTCGTGTCCGATCTTGCCTTTCCCTTCCTTCTCGGCGGGAGACGTTCCCACGAAGACGAGCGGAATTTCCACCGTTACCTCGCGGCGCAGGTCCACCTTCAGGAAGTCGATGTGGAGGATTCTGCCGGTCAGGCTGTCGCGCTGGATCGCGTGTACGAGTACCGGCAGCGTCTTGCCGCCGAGGCCGGCATCGATGACGGCCGTGCCGTGGGTCTTCTTGTAGACGTTCTCGAACTCCTTCTGAGGAACCTGGACCAGCGTGCTCTCAAAACCCCTCCCGTAGACCACGGCCGGGATAACGCCCTCTCTGCGCAGAGCGCGGACCTTCTTCTTCTGGATCGAACGTGGAGCCAGTGTCAAGGTAACCTTATCCTGTGTTCCCATTTCTTGTCCTCCGCTTTCTTTGACAAAAAAGTATCCATGCTTTCTGAATCACTGCCACATAGCACAGAAAAACGCGACAGTATAGTCCCGATGCATGCAATCTTTTCGCGGACTGCCATTCTCCCCTTGACATATCGGCACCATATGGTACTTTTTCACCATGATACTGGCAGGCTAGGGCTGCCGGTATCTTTTTCTTTTTACCGTGGAGAGGAAGTATGAAAAGAAATCCCATGACGAGAGAGGGCTTTCGCGCCCTGCAGGATGAGCTGGAACGCCTGAAGAAAATCGAGCGGCCCCAGGTCATCAGGGCCATCGAAGAAGCCAGAGGACACGGCGATCTGTCGGAAAACGCCGAGTATATCTACGCCAAGGAGCGCCAGTCACTCATCGAGGGAAGGCTGCAGGATCTGGAAAACAAGCTGGGCACCGCCGAGATCATCGATACAACGAACCTCCCTGAAGACCGGATCGTTTTCGGCTCCCGATTCATACTCAGCAATGTCGATACGGAAGAAGAGACGCTCTATCAGATCGTCGGCGTCGACGAATCGGACATATCGCAGGGCAAGATCTCGATCGAGTCACCCATGGCAAAGGCGCTGATCGGCAAAAGGCTCGATGACGAGGTGATCGTGGACACGCCCAGCGGACAGCGGGAATTCGAGATCGTCGAGATTCTGAAAAGCTAGTCTTTTGTAAGAACGCCGTTCGTTTTTTCAGTCTGACTCACCCGAGGGCCGTCTCTGCGGACGGCTGACGAACGCGGGAGAAAATAGATGTGCGGTCGAGCGGTCATGGGGTCTTTCCCCACCCGCACCGGAGTCCGGTAGACCTCCTCGATGGTGCGCCGGGTCAGGACCTCCTCCGGCGTCCCGGCCGCGCGGATTTCTCCCTTTTCGAGCATGAGCACCCTGTTGCAGTACCCGCTGGCCAGGTTGAGGTCGTGCAATATGACCAGGACGGAGAGCCCGACTGTTTCCGACAGGGAATCTATCAGATCGAGCACCCGGATCTTTTGGCTGATATCCAGGTGGGCCGTGGGCTCGTCCATGAGGAGCAGCTCGGGCGTCTGCACGAGACCCTGGGCCAGATATGCGCGCTGCATTTCCCCTCCGGACAGCGCGTTTACCTTTCGGGTGCGGATATGCGCCAGGCCGAGCAACTCCAGGATTTTCGCGATGATCCTGCGATCTTGCTGCTTCAGGGGTGAGAGCCTGCCGATGTGGGGATACCTTCCCAGCGAAACGAATTCCTCCACGGTAAAAGGGGGGGGAATCATGCGGAACTGGGGGATTACCGCCACCCTGCGTGCGAACTCCCTGCGCGGCATGCCGGAGATGTCATCGCCGCGGAATCGGATCGTACCGCTCCATGGCTTCAGGATGCGGCTGATGGTGCGAAAAAGAGTGGTCTTGCCCGCTCCGTTGGGGCCAACCACCCCGGTGATGCCTCCGCCTGGGACCGCGAAGGTGAGGTCTCTGATGACCGGGGCTTTCTCATATCCCGCCGTGACGTGCTCGACCGTAAGAATGTCCATGTCAGGCCACCTCGGCGGGACGGGATTTGAGCAGATAGACTACGAAGAAAATACCGCCCGCTATGCCAGTGATGACCCCCACGGGCAGCT
>DCDF01000260.1:14646-15761 GCA_002316295.1 Syntrophaceae bacterium UBA1062
CCACGGGCAGCTCCAGGGGCCTGATGATGACCTGGGAGATGGTGTCGGAGAAGATGAGAAAACCCGCGCCGGCCAGCATGGACGAGGGAATGACGTAGTGATGGTCGGCGCCGGCCGCGGCACGCATGGCATGCGGAATGACCAGCCCGATGAAGGCGATGATGCCGGAGAGCGCCACGCACACTCCTGTGATCAGGGATGCGCACACGAGCAGAATCGCCCTGGCCTTCTTCACATCCAGGCCCAGGTGGTGCGAGGTCTCGTCTCCCAGAGAGAGCAGGTTGAGCTCCCTGGCGAACAGCGGGAACCCGAGCATGACGGGCAGCATCAGAAGGAGCATCTTGAGGGAGCCCGGCGGCGGTGAGCTCAGGGAGCCCATGAGCCACAGGATGGAGGCGTGCACCTCCCGGGAGGAAGCCACGGCGAAGATGAACATGACGAGCGAGGAGAAGAGAAAGCTCAAGATGATGCCGGCGAGGATCAGCATGCTGTTGGAAAAGCCTTTCAGCGAGGCCGCACCGAGCACGGCGCCAATGCTCAGGCAGCAGCCGGTGAAGCAGATGAGCACCATGGGAAGGCCGCTGATGCCGAGCAGGATGGCGATGACCGCCCCCAGCGCCCCGCCCCCTGATACGCCCAAGGTGTAGGGCTCGGCCAGCGGGTTGCGCAGGATGGCCTGGAATACGACACCGCACACCGCCAGTGCCGAGCCAACCATGCCCGCTGCGGCGATTCTTGGAAGTCTGAGCTCCCAGATGAGCGTCCCTGCGGTACCGCCCTGTCCGGGGTGGAGCAGTGCGGAGACGACCTCGCGGGGCGGAAGGTGCATGCCCCCGGTGAACAGGCCGAGCGCGATACACAACATGAGGAAGACGAGCAGGAGCAGGAGCACGAGACCGCGGTTCACGGCGCCTCCGGGTAGAGATGACCGATCATGGTTTCAAACGCCGCAAGGAACATGCCCGGGGTGGGCTGGCAGACGAGGTCGGCGTTCAGTGAATATACCCTGTTGTTCCTGACCGCACTGATCATCGCGAACCGGGACCACGGGGCAGGCTGATCCATCGGGCCGTCCATGCCGCTCACCGTGAAGATGACCTCCGGGTCGCCTGCGA
>DCDF01000184.1:0-5041 GCA_002316295.1 Syntrophaceae bacterium UBA1062
CCCTGAATTCGAGCAGCCGGCGAATTCCTCGTTGAGACGGTTCACGGCCCTGAGCAGCGTGGTCTTGCCGGAACCTGACGGGCCGATGATCATGGTGATCGAGTTGCCGGGCACATCCGTGGTTATGCCGTCCAGGATCGTCCTGCCGAAAAAAGCGACGCTCAGGTTTGTCACAGATATGGCCGGCGCATGCATGTTCACTCTCCCATCGTCCATCGGCGCTTGAGTCTTCTCTGGATACAGTAGGAGATGAAAAAGATCGTGGCTGTCAGGGCCAGGAGCACCAGCGCGCTTCCGAATGCCCTCAGCAGTTCCAGCTCGTCTCTGTGCTCGGCGGTCAGGTAAAAAATGCTGAATGGCAGGGCCTCGAACTTATCGGACAATGACCTGGGGATGCCCGCATTGGCAACGACCCCGGTGAGCATGATCACGGCGGTGTCTTCAGCGGCCCGGCCGATGGACAGGATGATGCCGCTCAAGATCGCGGTGCTCGATGCAGGCAGCAGAACGTGCCAGATATTCTGCCAGCGCGTATACCCCAGCGACGGCCCCAGCAGCCGGCTGCTCTCCGGCAGGCTCTCCAGAGCGACCTGGGTCATGCGGATCAGGTACGGCAGGATGAGCAGGGCGATGCACGCCGATGAGAGCATGATCGATGTATTGGCATGAGCATACAGTGTCCTGCGCATCAGCAGGATCAGGGCAAAGCCGAACAGTCCCATGACGATGGAAGGCATGCCGGAGAGCAGGTCCACCATGAAGCTGAAGATGTTTTTCAACGGCCCGCGCGCATATTCCGCCAGATAGATCCCGCAGCAGATGCCTAAGGGAATGGCAATGAGGGACGAGCACACTATGAGGATGAATGTGCCGGCCACTGCCGGGTAGATGCCGTCGAAGACCGGCTCTGCACCCATGACGGCGGCCCGCCAGGGGGTATCGCCGAAAAAGAGCGCGGGGCCCATGACGGGCAAGCCCTGTACGAGAAGGTACGCGATCAGAATGAAGACGGCCGCCGCGGTAATGCCCGCGGCCAGCCAGGAAAAAAACGTTAATGCATGCTCAGAACGCACGTTCATGACGTTTCCCCCCTTGTCCGAACCTGCCGCCGATGGTTCTGACGAGCAGGGTGAGCAGTGCCATGATCAGAAAGAGCAGGAGGCCTGCAGCGAATATGGAATAATAGGCCTGGTCCTGTGAATCGGTTGCCACAACCAGGGCGATATGCGCGGTGAGCGTGCGGATGGAATCCAGCAGCGTATGCGGTATGACCGGCGCATTACCCGCCACCATGAGGGCCACCAGGGTATCGCCCACGGCACGGCCGAACCCGAGGACCATGGCGACGACGAGCCCCCGGCCGGAACACGGCAGCAGCACCCAGAGCAACTCCTGGGCCGGAGTCAGCCCGAGCGAACGCGCACCCAGACGGACCTCCTCCGCTCTCTGGCGCATTTCCGTCTCGAGGGAGATTACCATGGTGGGTACGATCAGCAGGGAGAGAGTAATGGCGGAAGTCATCAGGCAGAACCCGGCGCCTTGATTGAACGTATCCCTGATGAGAGGAACCAGGACGAACACCGAGACGAAGCCGTAGATGACCGTGGGAATGCTGGTCATGAAATATACCAGCGAGCGCACGGCGTTTGCCGGCCTGGCTGGGGCCAAGCCCTCTATGAAGCAGGTGATGCCGATCGCCAGGGGGCAGGCAAGCACCAGCGCCAGGAACGCCAGGCTGAAGGTGCCTGCCAGCATGGGGAGAATGCCGAATTCCCCCATGAAGGGTTTCCACACCGAACTGAAAATTCCGGCCAGGCCCCTGACATTTGAAAGCAGGGGCCAGGAAAAATACACGAGAAACCCGAAAACCGCTGTCACGCACAGGGCGCAGAAGAGCATGGAAACAAAGAGTGCACGTTCAACCCATTTTTCAAGCATGCCTGTAACGCACCTTCCTGGTTGCCTTGCCCTTTGACGCCGGGGTTATTTCGATATGGGGATATAACCGTGCTTCTTGCAGATCTCGGCTCCATCCGGGCCCAGGATATAGTCGATGAAGGCCTGTTGAAGCTGAGTGGGCTGCCCCTTGGTGTTCATGTACAGGTATCTCGTCACCCTGTAGGCGCCGCTCTTGGCGTTTTCCTGCGAAGGCTCGACCTTGTCGATGACCACGGCCTTTACATCCTTGCTGATATGGCCGATCCCCAGGTAGCCGATGGCATGGGGATCCCCGGCAACAGCCACCTTCATAGCCCCGTTCGAGGCCACGATATTGGCGTTCTGAGCCAAGTCGCCCTTGTTGAGCAGTTTTTCCCAGAACACTTCCCGGGTTCCGCTTGCCTCGTCGCGGGTGAAGAGGTGAATGGCCGCGTCAGGACCGCCGAGATCCTTCCAGTTTGCGATCCGGCCTGAGAATATCTCCTTGATCTGCTGGGCGGAAAGCTCGCTTACCGGGTTCTTCGGGTTGACCACCACGGCGACGCCGTCAATCGCAAACGGAAACGATACCAGGCCGTACTTGCTCTTTTCCGCCTCGCTCACGGCCCGCCCGGTGTTGCCGATATCGACGAGCCCTTCGCCCACCTTCTGTACGCCTACGCCCGAGCCTCCGCCGGCAACCGTGATCCTGATATCGGGGTTGAACCTCATGATATTCTTGCCCGCATCGTTCATTACCGGGATATGCGCGGTGCCTCCTGCAATGTCGATCGTGCCCTTCAACCCTGCGAACCGATCCAGTTCGGATGCCTGAATGCCGCCTGCGGCGAGAAAAGCGCACAGGGCCGCAAGCACTGCGATAAACGTTGTTCTCTTCATTATTCCCCCTGTTATGGTATGTTGTTATTTATCTGTGCATTCCAACGAAGGCTTCGGCGCGGGCCTTGATCCGGCCTGTGTCTTCCATGCGGTTATCGGTATCGATCTGCAGAACAGGTACGCATGTTTCCTTGAGCGCCCGAACCACGGCCTCCATCAGGAAGGGTTGGCAGAACTGCAGACCATACTGGATAACGCCGTCAGCCTGATTCTTCTTCACCATCTCTCCAATATGCGCCAACCGGCCCGGATTCGGGGTGAAGATGGTGCAATCGATCTGGAAGCAACGATCCTCGATGGCATGCATGAACGCCAAGTTAGCAGTATTGAAGCAGTGAGGCAAATAACAAGAAGTAATAATGAACGGTTATCCATATCTAATTGGTATGGACAACCACACACCTATGCTTGATCTTGGAGTGGTTTTTCGCGTAAGCTTCCAGGCATGCCGTATGAGAGAAAATCATCCGCTCCGGTAGGAGGAGAAGCAAGAAATATGGGGGATTTCACGGCTGCACCGGCAGGTGACATCTCCTTCAAGGCCAGCCTGGCAGGGGCCCTATGATCGAAATAAACATACCAGGCCGCGGGCTTGTTCATCTGGACAATCTCGTTTGCGATTACAATGGGACCATCGCGCAGGATGGAAAACTCCTGCCCGGTGTCGGGGATGCGCTATTGAGCCTTGCAGCCGGCCTTCGAGTTCATGTAATCACGGCAGACACGTTCGGCCAGGTGGCGCGTGAGCTTCATGGGCTACCCGTAACCCTGGAAATCATTCCTGCTCAATCCCAGGCGCAGGCCAAACTCGACTACATCACACGGCTTGGAGTCGAGACTGTCGTTGCGGTCGGAAACGGCCTCAATGACAGCATGATGCTTCACGAAGCCGCAATCGGCATCGCGCTTGTTCAAAAAGAAGGCGCCTCAGCCGTCGCATTGGCCAGCGCCGATATCGTATTATTCAATATCCTCGATGCGCTGGATCTGCTGCTGAACCCAAAGCGCCTGGTAGCCACGCTCCGCTCGTAACGAACGCACGGAGGCTTTTTTATATTTTATTATTCCTTGACCGGAAGGACGTGGATAGCCTTGATGATGAGCTCTACCGAGTCCCCGGCCTTCAATCCCATTGCCTCAACCGATTCGGTCGTAAGGACCGACGCCATTTCGGATGCACTGATGGCCTCGAACTTCACCAGGGACATGACATCCCCTTTTTTCACCGACTTCACCTTTGCTCTTATGTCGTTTCGAGCTCCGTATTTCATACATTCCTCCTTCAAAAGGCTTGATATACTCTCAATGCTATTTTGGACAAGAATGATTCCTCATAAACAGGTTTATCAGAAATGGGCCCTGAAATCATTCCCCCAGGACGATCAATATCGGGTTCTGCAGCATCACCTTCATAAGAAAGATTTATCCTACTATGAATGGATTCTAAGTACAGTATCCCCCGAGTTCCGACAATCGTCGGTACCGAGGAGGCCGACTGCATCCGCCCGACATCTCTGACAATGGTACATCTGGGGAATATGGAACGATGCGAGATCCCGGATTCGTTCAATCTCGGCATCGCCGGGGGATGCCAGAAACTCGAAGGGGGTGTCAGGAACAGGGATCAAGGGGATACAGTTCATGATATCCGCCCCCAGGCAGGCAGCCTCCTTTGCAATGGCGGGAATGTGGTCGGCATTGATGCCGGGAATGACAACCGTATTCACCTTGACCACGAATCCCCGTGCCTTGAGCTCGACAACGGCCTCCCGCTGGCGGGAGAGAAGAATGTCCGCAGCCTCGGTTCCCCGATAGGTCGTGCCCCTTATCCTCACCCAGGAGTATATGTGCCGGCTGACCTCGGGGTCCACAGCATTTATCGTGACCGTGACATGGGTCACCCCGGCCTCTTCCAGGGCATCGATATGCCCGGGCAGATTCAGACCATTGGTCGAGATACAGATCAGCAGATCCGGGTACGCTCGATGTACGGCACGCAGCGCTTCGAGGCTCAGCTCTGGATCACATAGAGGATCTCCCGGCCCGGCAATCCCCACTACGGAAATATCCGAACGCCATCTCATGAGGTTTTCCAGGCAGGGAAGTACCTCACCGGGTTTAAGTATCCGGCTGGCCACACCCGGGCGGCATTCGTTCGCACAGTCGTAACGGCGGTTGCAGAAGTTGCACTGTACATTGCACCTCGGGGCCACCGGCAGGTGGA
>DCDF01000184.1:5154-15538 GCA_002316295.1 Syntrophaceae bacterium UBA1062
AGGTGGACCCGCCTCCATCGGCCCCTGGCGCTGCTATAGAAACAGGGATGATCGGAAAACGGCCGTCTCGCCAATCCAACGGATGATGTCGTCACGGTCACGCCCGTTTCCTTCCGATCTCGATGGCCTCGACAGGACAGCTGCCGATGCAGTCACCACAGTTCGTGCAGTTTATTTCATCGGGGCGGGTTTTCATCTCGCAGACCTTCAGGCACCTGTCACAGTCGTTGCAGGCATCCGTCTTGTATATCCTGAACACGGAAAACCGCCTGATCAGCTCCAGCAGACCGCCCGTGGGGCATGCGAAACGGCACCACAGGTTGCCTACGATAAACCCTCCTGCCACGATTGCGAGCACGACAATGGTGCGTACCAGCCAGTAAGGTGTGGCATGAGTAAACGAAAGGGCAACCGCGCTCCAGAATTCGCCTACCCGTATAGGCGGGATCGACCGGGGGTTATTGAGACCGAACCACAGCACCAGGACTACAGCCACTGCTGCAATGAACCCGCTGTAGGATAAAACCTTAGCATACGACTTTCTGATGTTGCTCTTCAACAGCGAAACCTTGGCGATAACCTGGTTTACCAGGCCGGCAGGGCAGATCCAGCTGCAGAAAGCCCTGCCGATGAAAACGGCCGAGAGCAGAAGAATGAGCCAGAAGCCCCAGAAGTAAGCAGTGATCCGACCCCAGCAGGTGATGACCGGACAGGTCTCACAATTCACGAAGGGAACCAGGTAGGGACATCGGAAGATGCCGTAGAACGACCACTGGCCCAGGACCACGAGCATGAGTGCCTGCGTGGCCCTGCGCATCCAGGTGATGCGTGTTGTACTCATTGAACGGGCTTTCGTTTCAGACATCTTTCACCCCCAGCTTTTCGACGAGCTCCCTGCCCTTTTCCGAGACAGCCGGTATGAAGCCCTGTTTTCTGAAGATCGCCTGTGAGTCATCGGAACACACGAAATCGACGTAATCATCGGCAAGGGCGCGGTTCCCGGCATGCTTCATCACCCCGATCGTGAAGGTGAGCGGGCCTGGAGGAAAGAGCTCTTCCGGAATGGGATGAACCTCCACCCTTCCCTGGAACTCCGGCAGGCAGGTCAAGCGCCTTTCCACAATCGATGCCTCGGCAGTGCCATTGATGACCTTGGGCATCATCTTGATCACGCAGCTTTCCCTCATGATCAGGTTGGCCATGATCGCCTCTTCGAGCCCGGATTTCTTGAGAATGGCCATGACGGCATCCCCGCCCGGAGGGGATGCTCCGGGAGCAAGGATCACCGGTAACCCCGGTCGGGCAAGATCTTCCATGGACTTGACACCCGCAGGGTTCCCCAGGGGGGTGATTATCACGTACTCGGTAAAGCACAGGGGCCGGAAATAGACCATCTTGCCTGCTTCCCGCAGTTTCTTGGAGAGGGCCAGAACGCGCCCTGCAAAGACGTCAGTGACCGCATTGCCGAGAAGAGATTTACCCAACGCGGCAGCAAACGCCCCGGTATAGGCGATTTTTATGCCGGTCTTTTTCTCGAAATTCTCATTGACCTTGATGAATGCCTCGGCAAGCCCGCCGCATGACCAGACCCTCAAGGAGTCGGCCTTGTCGTTGCCCGCATGCAGCATGTCGGGCGAGATGGCAGCAGCGGCCGCTGATGCCGCCACTGCCTTCAGGAATGATCTTCTTCCTATTGTGTTATCTTTCTCATCCATGTTGTTCCCTCCTCGAAGTCGGTGCAGTACTTGAAAGTACAGGGCCGTCCAAGGCGAAGCAGCCATCGTTTCATGAACAACCTCTGCATCGTCGCAAGAGGTCGGCTACGGCACGATCTGCTTTTCAGTATATTACTCATAAGAATATTTCCAATAATTTATAGTTATACTATCCTGTCTCTTGATCCATAAAATGAATACCGGCTAAAAAATCCTGACGTGCTTTGTTCGGTTCAGGGCCAATTTTCGGGTAATATTTTTCCTGGATCGAGGCAGCATTCTTGTGCAGTCTTGGGGGCAGGCCTCAATACATATAATTATTTCACGTAAATACCAGGCGTTAGAATCCCGTACCATAGAAGAAAATCCTGTATTTGGCCTTGAAGAACATCGAGAAAAAATGGACAATGCCCGTACAAAACTGGTCAGGCGCTATCAATCAGTTCCTGATCCTGTCCGGAGATAGGGTGCCCCTGGAACATTAACCATGACCGGCATTTACACTAAATTTCTGACACCCTCTTTTTCCATACTGGAAAGCAGCGGCAACCGCCATGGTGAATGGTCTATCCGCAATGCCAGCGGACCGCAGACCCTCTACTACAAGGCGCAGGTCTTGCCCGGGGAGAACGCTGACATCAGTGTGCCCGCCGGCATCCACCTTTTCCCTCAACGGTTTTTCAGACACCTATCAAGCCGATCACCATGAAACGAACTTCTTCGTGTACTGCGCCATGCCTCGATGCTCGATACTACCGGGATTTTCGCAACGCCTCTTCGTATTTCTTTTGCATCCCTTCAGGAGGATCTGCCGGCTTCATGGTAGTGATATTGATAAATACTCCGCCCTGCTTGGCGGTGGCGGCATGCTTGCCGTTCACCACGAATTCCATTACGGCCATCCAACCTGACGCGTCAGATTTCTCCATCCACATACTCCCGGTGACTCGGTCATGTATCCTGATCGGCCTCTTGTACTCTATCTGCGTCTGGACAATTACAGGCACGACCAGCTCTGAAAGGAGCCTCTCCAGGGGGTAATGAACTTCGAGGAAGCGGAGCCTCAGATCCTCCATCCAGCGCACGTATGCAATGTTGCTCACTATCCCCATAAAATCAATGTCATAGGTCTTAACCGTAATGGGCAAGTCAATGTATAGCGGCCTTAATTGTGTCATGAATCCTCCTTTCCTGATTCTTTTAGTTTTACCCGGCGCCCTTGCGGAGGCGTCTCATAAAGATGCAAAACTCTCTTCCGACATCTCCATGATGGACATATCTTCGTTCTTGATGGCCCTGGCCATGGCTTGAACTTCAGGAAGAACATTTCTGATGAAGTATTGTGCGCTTGTTATCTTTCCCGAATAAAATGCAGCATCCTTGTCATTCTTGATAAATTCTGACCATCGGGCGGAATCAGAAGGATCCACGCCCATTTTCCTGACCAGGCCGCCAAGCTTCTGTTTCGCGATACCGGCCTGCCAGAACAGCAGCCATCCGCACAGGGTCTGCCCCATCATCATGAGAAAAGGATAGGCATTGCAGACAGGCACGAAGAATTTGCCCTCTCTGGCGCACGTGCTGAAAAATAAGCCTATGTCGGCTAATGCGTCTATCGCTGACAGAACGTCGTTTCCGAGGCTCATGATCTCCTTGTCTTGACCGTACTGTGCGATAGTTGTCCTTATCCGCTTAAGGAGGTTCGTGAAGTGCAACCCCTTTTTCATGCCGAGCTTGCGCCCCACCAAGTCAAGGGCCTGTATCCCGTTCGTGCCCTCGTAAATGCCTGAAATCCTCTCGTCGCGCATGAATTGTTCTATGGGATATTCGGTGCAATATCCGTATCCTCCGTAGACCTGCATGGCCATGTTGCATACATCGAAACCGATATCCGAACAGAAGGCCTTGCACAGCGGAGTGAGCAGTTCCACAAGCCCGGACCATTCGCCCTTTTCTTCTTCCGACGATTCAGTCCTGGACATGTCGAAACAGTATCCGATGAAGTATACGAGCGCCCTCATACCCTCAACATGGGACTTCATCCATATCAGCATGCGCCGTACATCGGGGTGTTGTATGATGGATACTCTCGGGGCGCCGGGATTGTTCAGATCCAGAAGAGACGATCCCTGCAATCTTTCCTTCGCATACTGGAGGGCATGAAGGTATGCGATGCTTGCACTCGAGAGCCCTTGCATACCCACAGCCAGACGCGCCTCGTTCATCATCAGGAACATGATTTTCATGCCCTGGCGTTCTTGCCCGAGGAGCTCGGCATAGCACTCACCGCTATCACCGAAATTCATGAGGCACGTAGAGCTGCCGTGCATGCCCATCTTCTCTTCGATCTTGGAGATCGTGTAATCATTGCGCCTGCCAAGGGAACCGTCATGATTCACCAGGTATTTCGGCACCAGAAAGATCGAAATGCCTTTCGTTCCGGGAGGATCTCCCTCTATCCGGGCAAGTACCGGGTGTATGATGTTCTCGACGAGATCCGAATCTCCGGATGTGATAAAGATTTTTGTTCCCTTTATCCTGAAAGTGCCGTCAGGTTGCCTGACGGCTTTCGTCGTGAGACTGCCGATATCGCTTCCCGCGCTCGGCTCAGTCAGAATCATGGTGCCTCCCCACTGGCCGGCTACCATCTTTTTCAGATACTTCCGCTTCTGCTCATCTGTGCCGTAAGATTCGACCAGGTGTGCTGCACCTTCGGTGGTGCCGGGGTAACAATAGAAACCGAAGTTGTGCATGAACCATTCGTGCGCCGCCGTTCTGATAGTGACAGGGAAACCCTGCCCCCCATATTCTTGAGGCACGACCATGCTGTTCCAGCCGCCTTCGCAGAACAATTTGTAGACACGGTGAAAGGCCTTCGGCGTGCAGACCTGACCGTCCTCCAGCGTACAACCCTCTCTGTCTCCTTCGGTAAGCGTCGGGAAGATCTCATCAAGGGCTAATTTCCGCGCCTCGTTCAATACCATGTCGAAGATGTCGCTTGAAAATCCCGAAAATAATTCTGTTTCGCATAATTCTTCAACATGCAGCATCTCATGGAGGACAAATTTCTGATCCCTTTCGTCGAGAATGAGATTGGTCATGGGACTCTCCTTTTCCGTCTGTGAGTGTGCCCTTTTCGGGCCCTCTGCCGTGTTTTTTGGCAAAGCTCGCAGCCTTTGCCCGCGGACACGCATCGGGCAGAACGCGAGCGTTGGTGCTCTATCTCTGCAGATTCACATCCTACTCCGGCCATGTTCGTCCTCTTCTCCTCCGCACCCTTTCCACAGACCCTGATGAGCGATGTTTATACGCCAGCTGGGTCATGCGATTCCTGAACGCATCTGGAAATCACCTGTGGCGGCGTCTTTCGATGCGTTCAGGAAGATCCCTTTTGCGGTGTGCGGTTCATGATTTCAATCCAGATAAAATCTAAACTCGATGTCGCATTTCCCGTGCTTGTGCATCAGGCAGCCGTCGAGCTCGGGAACCGTGTCATGCCTGACACACAAGCTGTCAAGCCAGCTCTGGATCCTGATGACTATCCCGCACTGATAGTTTTCGACCATCCCGAACCTCTTCACTCCCTCGTAGGCAAAACATTTGTCGAAGCCGCCTCGCATTACGTTCTTCCGGGGAAATTCATAGTGCATCTTCATGAATTCCGGCTGTATGAGTTTGAAGCCGGTATCGATAATCTCCTTGAGATCGTTGAATGCCGTAATGGGATCCTTGCCCCTGCCCATCAATTTCAAAATCCTGTGTATCTCGATGCCTGCCATGGATTTTACCGCTTCTTTATTGATCTTGTTCGCCTTCTCTGTGCCGAGCTCCTGCATGCAGAGGTAGAGCCACATGGCATCATGCGTCATCCAGCCTTTTGAAAAGAACTCCTTGATCTCCTTTTTATCGAGCTTGTCCATGAGGTCCATCGTTTTCCCCCTTTATCATGGGCTGGGCCGGTTGCCGGCCGAGCTTTCGGGGGACGATACCGGTCGGGGATTAATCGGGTCTTAATTTTTTCTTAAAAAATATGATTTCTCGACAATGCTCGGGATGCGAAATGAAGCAGAACATCGGAATTGCGATGACAGATCTGGGTCTAGATCAGCTTGCGGTACAAGGCCTCGGTTTCCGGGCTCGGTAAAAGGTCCAGGCCATTCTTGAGGCTCTCCCGGCATTTTTCGTATGTCCTGGCGACCATGCCCTTGTTGCCCAAGAAGGAATAGTACCTCATGAGGTCCTGGTAGACGCTTTCATCGCAGCTGTCTGCCGCGAGGTATGTCCAGGCATAGCGAACGCATTTCTCGTAGTCCGCCTTTTCTTCAAAGTAGTCCATCAGTCTTCTCAGGACGGCGATATACTCCTGCTGAAGAAGCTCCCGCTCGTTCGAGAACCAGGGATCATACAGATCCTCCTGAAAAAAATCCCCCCTGTAGAGCTTCTCCGCCTCCAGACAATGCGACAGCCATGCTTCGCGATCGGAATCATCCCTGGATTCGCCGACATGCTTTCTGAATTCGTCCACATCCACCCATCCGCCCTTCCCAAGGTCCAGCCGGTATGAGTCGCCGTTTCGTATGAGATATGATGATGCGGCGCCCCGGGAAAGCCCGGGTTCTAGGGTCTTGCGCAGCGATGTGAGCGCCACATGGAAACGGTTTATGATCGTATCCGGGTCCTGCTCGGGCCAGAGGTGTTCCATCAAGACATCCTTGGGAATGAAACCCTTGTCACGTTCATGGACGAGGATTTTGAATAGCGTCCTGGCCTTCCTGCTCGTCCATCGTTTCTGCGGGATCTCTTCGTCTCCTTTGTATACGGCGAACCTGCCGAGGCAGTGCACCCGCAGGCCTTCAGGTGGTTTTTCCCGGAATTCAGCAAGAAACACTGACGCTGTTTCCCGGACAGGTTCACCCCCGTGTTCCAGCAGTTGCTTCAGTCCGTCTTCTGCATCGGAGCCGATCGCGTGCATAATCCTCCGGATACATGCCCGCATCTCACCCTCAGCATACGCCTCGACCAGGGCCGGGATAATCCAGTGCCTTTCACAGACAACCCAGTGATCGTAATGCCCCGCCTCGCACAGGTGCAATCCGGAAAGGAGGTTCTCCCTGGCATCGTGAGGGCTTCCCGTTTCACGGTGATAGCGGGCAAGCCACAGATGAACCTGACAGCTGAACAGCTTTGTAGGGCGAAGGATCGCACGCGCCTCTTCCAGAAGCGGACGGGCTTCTCCAAACCTTCGAGTCTCCAGGTACAGAGCGGCCAGGTTTGCCAGAACAACCCCCCTGTCCAGGGGAAGGTCGAGCTCTTCGATGGCTTCCAGGCCGGTCAGGGCAAACCTCTCCGCCGCGGCATACTCTCCCAGTTTTGTATGTATGAGCTGGAATACGTGAGACGTGTACGATCGGCCCCAGCTGCATTCGAACTCCTGAAAGGTCTGCAGCGCCTCGCCAGCCGCTTTCATGGCAGTGCCAAACTCTCCAAGTCCCAGGGCATTCAGGGAAAGGTCCATCAGCAACCACCCCCTGGTCGTATCGTTGATGCCTTTTTCGTCCGCCAGCCGCAGGCCCTCCACGGCATGCTCGAGCCCCTCCTGAAAACAGGCGAGATAGTAGCTCGTCCATGACAGAAGATGGTATGCCATAACAAGATAAACAGTGTTTTCTAGCACTTGGAATATATCCTTTACCATCCGCCCCAGGTGCGCCGCCTTCTCGAAATCTCCGGAGCATCCGTATCGAAACCCGAGATTGAAGTTGATCCACACCTCGCGAGACGAATCGTTTAAAGACGGCAGCAGGGACATTGCCTCCTCATAATACTGATCAGCATCATCCATCTTGCCCAGATGAGAGGATGTAAAGATCAAGAGCCCCAGGAGGTCGAACCGGAGCCTGGGATTGTCATGCGCCTTTTCAAGCAGCTCCCTGAAGATTCTCTCGGCCCCCTGAAAATCTCCCACGAGAAAACAGTTCAACCCCAGGCCCTTGAAGCACAGGCCGGCATATTTTTCAACTCCCTGGCTGGCAAAGATCTTATATGCCTCCTTATATGTTCGTACAGCGTTGTAAGGTCTGCCCGTCAATTCGAAAACCCGTGCCTGGATATACTTGATCCATGGGTCTTCTCTCAGGAGGTCCTCGGGAATTTTCCTGATAAAGGACTCTATCATCTGTATCCGGCCCTCTTTGAGAAGCTTTCTCCTGCCCATTGTGCCAAGCAGTTTGCAGGCGGTTACCAGCTCGGAGGCCGCGATATAGTGCCTGAGCGCTTCTTCTTCCTCGCCAAGAGCCTCCCAGAGAATGGCTGCCTTCTTGTGGAGACCGAGACGTGTGCTGTGGTCGTGATGTTTAAGCTTGGTCAAGAGGAATTCCTGGAAGAGATGATGGTAACAGTACCACTGGCGATCTTCGTCAAACGGGAAGGTGAACAGGTGGTTTTCTTCCAGGGTTTTAAGGATTTCACCGGAATTCTCCACTCCCAGGAACTGATTACAGAAATCGGCGTTGAGTCTGGAAAGGATAGAGGTCTTGCTCAGGAAATCCTTCAAAGGTTCCGGTTGCATTTCGTACACGTTTTCTTCAAGGTAACGTGCAATAAAACGGTGAGATCCTTCGAGATTCGACAGGAAGCCCTCGATGTCTTCAGGGGATTTCCCCCGGGAATAGTGAAACAGAAGTATGAGCCCTGCCGCCCATCCGCCGGTTTTTGCATGGAGGATATCCAAGCTTGACTGCTTGAGCCTTGTATCAAACACTCTGCAGTAGAGCTCTTCGATCTCCTCGGGGGTAAAAGCAAGGTCATCTTCCCCGATATCGATAACGTCTCTTGTCGATCTGAGCCGGGACAACGACAGTCCGGGGTCTGTACGGCTGACCAGCACAATATGGAGTTTTGGAGGCATATTTTCCAGCAGAAAATGCAGGCATTGTCTGATCTCCATGCTGAACGAGATCCTGTGGTAGTCGTCGAGAACAATGATCAGATCGCTTGTAACGGAGGACTCTATTTCCCCGAGAAAGACCCTCAGGATTGTTTCGCGCTCCCGGTGAAGAATCGTGGCCTGCTCTATCCGGGCACATGTCTTTTCTCCTACATGGGGGTGGTATTTTCGGATGCCTGCAACAAGATAGTGGACAAAGGTGGTGAAATCCCTGTCTGAAGAGTCCAGACGGTACCATACCGTGTCCATGCTTATATGTCGTGCAGCTTGGGCGGCCAGGGTGGTTTTCCCGTACCCGGCCCCGGCCACCACTGCAACGAGCTTTTTTGAATGGATCTCGCTTAGAAAGGGAAAGAGCCGTCTCCTGTCAATGGTATCGGCAAGGCAGGGTATCGAAAGCTTCGATTGGATTATCGTCTGTGGTAAATCCAATCCCGACCTCATCTGCAAACATTCCTGAATGAATTCATAGAATGAAAAAGGCATTCACAGGGGATATGCCCTGTACAACATAGTTGCACATCCCGATCCTCTGATGAATGAATATATACAGGAACCGGCTGAATGGCAAGCTCCGGAGTCATGTCTGTCTTCTCGAAGTAAACCGAACGGAAAATATTTTTGTCATTATTTTGACTTACTCCCCGCAAAAAGTGGTCATACGGGGACGACAATGGAATGATTGGTGATTAGCAAGGATGTAACAATCCGGCAACTATTTGCTGTAACCAAATAATTTTTTCAATAAATTATTGGTGCGAGAGAAGGGACTCGAACCCCCACGGATTGCTCCACTGGATCCTAAGTCCAGCGCGTCTGCCAGTTCCGCCACTCTCGCACGGCTAAACTATGGAAAGTGTGGTCTCCTTTGTCAAGAGCATTTCCGGATTCTTCCCGGCAGGTCTGGCTCTCAGTAAGAACGAAGACGCCGGGGAAAAACCATCCCCGAGAGGAGGGCTCGATCGGCCGAAGATCGTTCGGCAGCCGGACGAGCACGTTGAAACGCCGGCTATGCCCAGGTGATCAGCCCGGTGTCCGCAGGGCATATCAGGTGCATGTGGTGCGGCAGAATCCGGACGGTATACCCGAACCTTCCGGTGTTCTCGCACTGGATTCGTGCCTGAAAGAGATGCTCGCCCTTGCCGAGGTCGCCGCCGTGCTCCATTGCGACCTTGCTGACATCGAAGAGGTTCCCGCCGTCATCGATCCGGCCATAGTATACCTGCACACTCACGTCCGAAGGTTTGAGCACGTCCAGGTGCACGGTGGCCTTGATGACGATCTCGCTGTGGACATCAACCTCGTCGCCGTCAGAATGCCCCATGTCCGTGATCCGGACATTCTTCCAGTTCTTCTTCATGGTGTTCATCCAGGAGACCAGATCCTTGGCGTTCTTATACCCGTCGCCGCTGAGTATCCGGGAGTTCAACGCGGCCTCCATATAGCACCGGTCGGTGTATTCCTCCACCATGCGGTTGGAGTTGAACTCGGGGCACAGGGTCCGCATGGACCGCTTCATCATGGCTATCCATCCTCTGGGCAGGCCGTCCACTCCCCGATCGTAGAACAGCGGGATGATCTCCCGCTCCAGAAGATCGTAGATGGCCTTGCTCTCCACGTCGTCTTGATACTGGAGATTGTCGTACACCTCACCGTTGCCGATGGACCAGCCGAGGTCGGGATGATACCCTTCCACCCACCAGCCGTCCTGTATACTGAGATT
>DCDF01000220.1 GCA_002316295.1 Syntrophaceae bacterium UBA1062
CGGCCCGACCTCGTGCTGACCGTCGGAACTCCCGCAACCAAGTATGCCAAGGACAAGATCGTCGCCGCGGGCATCCCGCTCGTGTTCACCGCAGTAGCCATCCCCGAAGCCGCGGGCTGCAAGTCGCTGACCGTTGCAGGTCCCGGATTCACCGGCGCGACTCTGTATCTGGACATGGCAGACGCTCTCAAGATAGCCAGGCTCGCATTCCCCGAGATCAAGACCGTCGCCATCGTCCATACGGACGACGACAATGCGATGGCACAGGTGGAGCAGGTAAAAGCAGTTGGTTCCCAGGCGGGCTTCACCTTCATCACCAAGGAAATAAGCAAGAACGACAAATTCACGCCGGCCGCACGCGAGCTGATCGCCCAGGGCGCGCAGGCCTTCGCCGTCCCCCTCGACACCTACTACGGCCTGCGGAACTACGAGCCCTGCTTTGAGCTTTCCGATGTCTCGCTGAAGAACAAGGTACCGGTCCTCAGCCTTGTGCACATGAAGGTGCCCGGAGCCATTCTGTATATTGGCGCGGAATTTCCGCTCATCGGCGCCCTCTCGGGCAAGCAGGCGGCAAAGATCCTTCTGGAAGGCGCAAAACCCGGCGACCTGCCGATCCTCAGGCAGGAAGACCTGACCATCATGGTGGATAGCGACAGGCTGAAGGCGCTTCAGATCGAGTTGCCCATGGAGATTCTCCAGCTGGCCAAGGATGTGGAATAGGCGGATCGGCAATAGGCGGCTCTTCCCCGGAAGGTGACGGGGAAGGGCCCTGTCCGCCGCTCGATCTTCCCTCTTCACGGTGGAGGCGTCGAGAAGTCGACCTTTTTCCACCCCGGTGATCATCAAGGATTTGAATCCGATGACCATGCAAGAATATCCCGGGCCGCCATAAAAAGGGGAAGGCAAGAGAGAGGCCCGGAAGGGAAGCACTGATCGCCGGGGTTGTGGATGCTTGCCGATCAAACGTGAAAGCGGAGGCAGGCTCAGTGGACCGCGGGAAGCGACCCAGGAAGACACTTCAGGGCTTTCCCTCATTTCCCGTTCTCAAACACTCTTCCGGAGCACGCACCCTCGTCCTCCTTTTTGAAATGTCCCCGCTCTCTCCCGCATGATCCCTGCAGGTCTTGTCAGACACGGCCAACAGAGGTTGTGTGGCTCTTCCTTGAATCTGAGCTATTGGACGGATCACATAATATGTAATATTGTATGATTTATTGACAAACTTACATTATTTCCATTATTGTACATCTCGTTCTTGGCAAACGCGTTTCGGGAGATAACAGGGGTCGGCCCCACTGTGTGTCCGCAACCGATTGAGCCGGCAGCACAGCTTGGTTCCGACCCTCTTTGAGATGACTGAGGGAAAGATCCGAAGTTTGGATGAGGGTGGCTTTTCATTGGATAAGTTCTTTACAGAGGGAGGGAACATGAAGAGACTTTTCATCGGTCTGATGTTGTTTCTGGTCGTTTTCCTGATGACGGATGCCGGCTTCGCCCAGCAGAAGACCTTTACCATCGAAGTCCTGCAGGTCACCAATGTCGAGCCCTTCGAAAGAGTGTACCAGGGTTTCATGCAGGAGCTCTCGGCCGCCGGGCTCGTGGAGGGCCAAAACCTGAAGGTGAACCGGAGGATCGTCGATTTCGATATTGAGAAGGGTGGCTTGTGGAAAAAGGTCGGCGTCCTCCTCGAGATCAGGAAAACCGCGTCAAAAATCGTGGAAGCGCGGCCCGACCTTGTCATGACCATCGCTACACCCGCAACCAAATATGCGAAGGACAGGATCGTCGCCGCGGGCATCCCGCTCGTGTTCAGCGCTGTCATCATTCCCGAAGCCGCGGGCTGCAAGTCGCTGACCGTTGCAGGTCCCGGATTCACCGGATCTTCCATATACATGGACATGGCAGACGTTCTCAAGATAGCCAGGCTCGCATTCCCCGAGATCAAGACCGTCGGCATCGTCCATACGGACGACGACAACACCCTGGCTCAGGTGGGGTGGTTGAAGGAGGCGGGCCCTCAGGCGGGCTTCACCTTCATTACCAAGGAAATCGGAAAGACCGACAAGTTCACGCCGGCCGCACGCGAGCTGATCGCCCAAGGCGCACAGGCCTTCGCCGTTCCTCTCGACACCTACTACGGACTGCGGAACTACGAGCCCTGTGCAGAGCTTTCGGCTGTCTCGCTGGAGAACAAGATGCCGGTCCTCAGCCTTGTGCACATGGATGTGCCTGGGGCCCTTCTGTATGTAGGGTCGGATCTCAAAGCATCGGGCGCCCTCTCGGGCAAGCAGGCGGCAAAGATCCTCCTGGAAGGCGCAAAACCGGATGATCTGCCGATCCTCAGGCAGGAGGATCTCACTATCATGGTGGATACAGACGTGTTGAAATCGCTTCAGATCGAATTGCCCATGGAGATCCTCATGCTGGCGAAGAGTCTGAAATAAGCGGGCGGATATCCAAAGAGGGGGAAAAGGAAGAAGGGGTGTTTCAGCTTTCCTTTGCGAGAACAGAAAACACCCCTTATTCCTGCAGCTTCCATGTTCCCGATCGCCGGAGCCGGGCAGGGAAACTGTCCGGCCGAAGGCAGGCATGGGTCAGAAGCTGTATGTCACCTTGGCGGCGAGGAGATACCAGTCTTCTTCGTAGCGCTCCTCGCCGACGTCGTCGGGACGCGGGTTGTCGGCGCCGAGAAGGATTGCGGCGCCGTCGATCTTGTGCGCTTCGAG
>DCDF01000232.1 GCA_002316295.1 Syntrophaceae bacterium UBA1062
GAAGTTACAGAAAAAGAAGAAGAGGCCGTAGAGCCTGTCCGAAAGATCGCTGCGGAGGAGCCAGCAGAGCCCGTGTCCGAAGCAGAGCCTCCCGTTTCCGAAGTGATGCCCGAAGAAATCCAAGCACCCGCAGCCGAAGAGCTCACGCCTGAGACGGAGAAGGCAGCTCAGGAAAAACCCGTTCCGGAGGCACAGGAAGCAGGCACGGAAAAAGAGCAGGAAGAGGACAAGAAAAAGAAGGAGAAAAAGAAGGGAAAGAAGGGGAAAGCGGTCGAAGTCGCACCAGCTCCGGAAGAGGGAGAGGTCGCGTTCCCACGGCATGCACCAAAGAAGCCCAAGAAGTTGAAAGAAAAAGAGGTGTACACTCAGAGCGACCTCTACGGCTCCGAGAGGACCGCTTACGGGAAGAAACAGAAGAAGAAGAAAGACAGGCGTGCCGGCGCTCAGCTCTCCCTCGTCAAGAAAAAGAAGATCCGTATCGGAAGGGCTATCACTGTTTTCAACCTCGCGAAAGAGATGGGCGTGAAGGTATCCGACGTGATCCGCATTCTCATGGACTTAGGCGTCATGGCAAATCAGAACCAGTACATCACTACTGATGAGGCGTCGTTCGTCGCTTCGGAGCTGGGCTTTGAGACGGAAGAGGCCCGCGACGAGATCAAGGAGGCGTATCTCACTCCCCCTTCGTATTCTCCAGAAGAGCTGGAGCCGAGGCCTCCGGTGGTCACCGTGATGGGGCATGTCGACCACGGTAAGACGTCCCTGCTTGATGCCATCAGGCAGGAAAACGTCATTGACAGCGAGTACGGCGGGATCACCCAGCATATCGGCGCATATCAGGCCCATTGCAATGGGAAACCCATCACTTTCATTGACACCCCGGGGCACGAGGCGTTTACCTCCATGCGTTCCCGCGGGGCACAGGTGACCGATTTTGTCGTGCTTGTCGTGGCGGCCGATGACGGCGTGATGGATCAGACAAGAGAGGCGATAAACCATGCACGGGCGGCCAATATTCCCATCCTCGTGGCGGTCAACAAGATCGACAAGCCCAACGCCAATCCTCAGCGGGTGAGAGAGCAGCTCTCCGAGATCGGGCTCGTCCCGGAAAGCTGGGGAGGAGACACGATTTTCGTCGATGTTTCCGCAAAGAATCGTATCGGGATCGATGATCTGCTGGAGATGATACTCCTGCAGGCTGAGGTCCTGGACATAAAAGCCTACAAGAAGGGCGGCGCCCGGGGCGTAGTCCTCGAATCGAAACTCGATAAGGCCAGAGGCCCCATGGCCACAGTTCTTATTCAGAGCGGCCAACTGAGGCGTGGCGACATCTTTGTCGTTGGAAACACCTGGGGAAGGGCCAGAGGAGTGTTCGACTTCACCGGGAAACCCATCTCTCAGGCCGACCCGGCGACTCCGATAGAAATCATCGGCTTCTCGGAGCTGCCGTCGGCGGGCGACAACTTCTTTGTCGTGCCAAACGAAAAGACCGCCAAGGACATCGTCTCGTACTTCCAGGAGACCGATGAGATCAAGCGTCAGCAGAGACAGGAACCGAAGGAGAAGGTTACTCTTGAAGATCTCTACAGCCAGGTCCAGGAGGGAAAGATCAGGGATCTCAACCTCATCATCAAGGGAGATGTCCACGGAACCGTTGAGGCCATCCGGGGCGCCGTGCAGGGAATCGATGTCGGGCAGGACCTCAGAATCAGCATCATCCACTCGGCAGTGGGAGGAATCACGGAAAACGATATCCTGCTCGCCTCTACTGCGAAGGCGATCGTCATCGGCTTCAATGTAAGACCGGAGCCCACAGCCAGGGCATTGGCCAAGAAGTACAATGTCGAGATCAAGCTCTATACAATCATCTATGACCTCATAGAGGACATCAAAAAGGCTCTGAAAGGAATGCTGGAGCCGGTTTACGAAGAAGTCGTTCAAGGCAGGGCCGAGGTGAGGGATCTGTTCAAGGTGCCCAAGGTGGGAACCATTGCCGGATGCATGGTAGTCGACGGGCAGATCACGCGGGGAGCCAATGCCCGCCTGCTGCGCGATCACGTGGTAGTGTTCGAGGGAAAGGTTGATTCCCTGAAGCGCTTCAAAGAAGATGTCAGAGAAGTTCAGTCGGGATATGAGTGCGGTATAGGGCTCTCCGGCTTCAACGACATAAAAACCGGAGATGTGATCGAAGCCTTTGCTCGTCAGAAAGTAGAAACGGAGCTTGAGTGATAATCGGTGCTAGTGAGTTCAGACTCAGGATCACGGGAGCACGATCCCTCAAGGAAAAGCGTAAGACCTTGAAATCTTTGAAAGATCGCGTCTCCAGGATGAATATCTCCGTCGCCGAGGTAGACGATCAGGATAAATGGCAGGCGGCCACGCTCGCCTTTGCGGTGGTCAGCAACGACACGGGATATATTAACTCGATCCTTGACAGAGTCGCCCGTTATCTCACGGACTATCCAGATATCGAGTTGGTCGACTGCCAGACGGAGATCATACATATATGAAACTGGTAACCAAGCGGCAGGCCCGCGTCGGCGATCTTATCAAGCAGACCATCGCAGAGCTTGTTCAGCGCAAGGTAAAGGACCCCCGGGTAGATGGGGTGACTATCACAGGCGTCGACGTGAGCGTTGACCTGCGGGTGGGCCATGTATTTTATTGCGTTCTCGATCCGGACAGGCAGCAGCAGGCTCAGCAGGGCTTGACCAGTGCGGCCGGTTTTCTCCGTCGGGAGCTGAGCCGGGAGCTGAGAATCAAGCATATTCCCGAGCTTTCGTTCATATACGACGAGTCCTTCGATTACGGATCCAAAATAGACGAAATTCTCGAAAAGTTGGAAAAGGATGAAAAATCAGATAGCTGACATCATACACCACCATGATCGTTTCGAGATCATCACACACGAGGGACCGGACGAAGACGCTGTTGGATCCAGTCGTGCTCTTGCCCACGCTCTGAATTCCCTGGGAAAATCCGTCAGGCTGATCTACCCCACGCCGATTCCCGAACCGCTGTTGTTCACCGCGGAGCCACGCCAGAAAAAGGGCATGACGCCGGAGATTTCCATCCTCCTGGATGTATCCGATGTCAAGATGCTCGGCGGGGTCAATCCGCAGGGGACGGTCGTGGTGATCGATCACCATCGCACCCAGGGGGACTTCGGATCGGCTGCATGGATCGATCCGCAGAAGTCGTCCGCATCTGAGATGGTATACGATCTGATACAGGCCCTGGGTGTGGACATCACTCCTGCAATCGCCTCGAATATCTATATGGGGATTTTCGGAGACACCGGAGGGTTCATCCATTCCAATACCACGCCGCGGGTGTTCAGGGCTGCCTATGAGCTCACCAAGGCGGGAGCGGATCCGAACCAGATCGCATACCGGCTGAAGCGGACCAGGAGCGTGAAGTATTATCACATTCTCTGCATGGTCATTGACCGGCTCGTTCAGTCGGGCAGGATCTTCGGAAGTTATATCCGCTATGAGGATTTCGGCGCGGTGCGCGCGACCCCTGATGATGCCTCGGGGATCGTCGAAGAGCTCGCATCGTTATCCGGGGCGGAGATGGTGGTTTTTTTAAGAGAGCTGAATCCGGATACCGTCCACGGATCAATCAGGAGCAAAAGCGCGGATTCGGCCCTGAAGACGGCCCGAGCCTTCGGAGGGGGAGGGCATGGCATGGCGGCTGGATTCACCCAGAAAGGCCGCGCCGACGAGCTGATCGAGCAGGTGATCGAGGAAGGACTGAAGTGGGTAAGCAAGGTATAGTGCTCATAGACAAGCCGAAGGACATCACATCCCGGAAGGCCGTCGATCAAGTCATGAAGACGCTGAAGGTGAAGCGGGCCGGGCATTTCGGATCACTCGATCCTTTTGCCACCGGGCTTTTGTGCATCGGCGTTGGACAGGGGACCAAACTCCTGCCCTTCATGCATGCCCATCAGAAGGAATATATAGCCACCATCGGTTTCGATATGACCACTGATACCGACGATATTACCGGGAATCCCATCGAGCGCTTTTCCGACGTCAAAATCGATATGGGAGCCGCAAAAAAATGGTTTGAGGAAAATACCGGCTGGATCAATCAGCTCCCTCCACGGTACTGTGCCCAGAAATATCAGGGGCGGCCTCTGTACAAGCTCACCCGCGCTAATATCGATGTGCAGCCGCGGGAAAAACAGGTATACATCGAGGACGTGGAGATTCTTGATCATGGGCGCGACTGGATCGACGTTCGGATCGTCTGCTCCCGGGGCACGTATATCAGATCCATCGCCCGGGATCTGGGCAGCCGGCTGGGGTACGGAGGCTATCTGCGGGAGCTGAGGAGACTTCGCAGCGAAGGTTTCCACGTGGAGGCAGCCATGACCCTCGATGAATTGAAACAGCGCTCCCAGCAAGGACAGGATGTGATTATTCCACTTTCCCATGCGCTCCATATCCAGAAGGTGAGGGTTACTCCCACAGGGCAGAGAGGAATTCTCGACGGAAGTCCCATACTGGTATCGTGGATTATCGATAAGGTCGAAACGGCGGAAGGGAATTATGTCGCGATGGTGAACGGAGGGGACCAGCTCCTCTGTATCGCCAGGCATCAGCCGTCGGGAGGAATCTGGGGTTATATCGAACGGGGATTTCGCCCGGATTAGCTATTTACAGCAGATCAGATGGTGTGTTAATTTCCCTCGTTGCACAAGAAAAGTAGAGATTAAACGGTCATTAGGAGGACAAAGAAGTGGGTTTAAGCGTAGAGGAAAAGAAAGAAGTCATCAATCAGTTCAAGAGGCATGAGAGCGACACAGGATCCCCTGATGTTCAGGTTGCGATCCTGACGAAGCGGATCAATGATCTCACCGAACATTTCAAGGTCCATGAAAAGGATCATCACTCCAGGAGAGGATTGCTGATGCTTGTCGGCCAGAGGAGAAGGCTTTTGAATTACATCAAGGGCCGTGATATCAAGAGATATCGAGAGCTCCTCCAGGCACTGAATCTCCGGAAGTAGGGAAAACTATGAAAATCGAAACAAGAGGCAAAGGCGCACCGCTGATATTTTCCGTGGGTGAGGTCGCCAGGCAAGCGGACGGCTCTGTACTCGTCCACCAGGGAGACAGCGTGGTTCTCGTAACCGCGGCTGCTGCAAAGGAAGAGCGCAAGGGTGTGGATTTCCTTCCCCTGGTAGTGGACTATCAGGAAATGAGCTATGCCGCAGGAAGGATCAAGGGGGGATTCATCAAAAGAGACGGGCGGCCGGGCACCCAGGAGATACTTACCGCCCGGGCGATAGACAGGCCGATCCGGCCGCTGTTTCCGAAAGGATATCGCAACGAAACCCAGATCATCGCCATGGTACTCTCCGCCGATCCCGCATTCACGCCGGACATACTCGCCCTCAACGGGGCATCCGCGGCGCTGCATATATCTGGGATACCGTTCAGCGGCCCCATCGGCGGTGCACGGGTAGGCCTGATCGACGGAGAGTTCGTGATCGATCCATCGGTTGCCCAGCTCGAAAAGAGCCAGATGGAACTCATGGTCGTGGGGACGCGCGACGCCATCGTCATGGTTGAAGGAGAAGCGAGCGAGCTTCCCGAGAGAACCGTTCTCGATGCCATAAAGGTCGCTCACACCAGGATACTTGAGGTTATCGACGCCATCGAAGAGCTGCGGGAAAAGGCGGGCAAGCCCAAAGTCCCGTACACACCTCTCCGGGAGGACGAGGAAGTCTACCGGCAGATCAGGGACATGATGGCCCCACGGATCGAAAGCATGGTATCCCAAGCGTACACGAAGCAGCAGAGGCACGCGCTGATCGATGAACTCAAGGCGGAGATTCTGGAAAAGTTCTCCGACGAGACGGAAGAAGGCGATCTTCTGGTGAAAGGCGCCTTTGACGCCGCCGAGAAGGAGATTGTGCGCAGGATCATGAAAGAGCGCAAGGTCAGGATCGACGGCAGGGGCTTCGATGACATCAGAGCCATCGACTGCAAGGTGGGCATACTGCCGCGAACTCACGGCTCGGCACTTTTCACGAGGGGAGAGACACAGGCCCTCGCCACGACCACACTCGGAACTCCCCGGGATGAGCAGCGGGTGGAGACTCTGCTGGGAGAGACAACGAAGTCCTTCATGCTCCATTACTCCTTCCCTCCCTTTTCCGTAGGGGAGGTGCGGATGCTCAGAGGACCGAGCAGGCGCGAGATCGGGCATGGAAACCTTGCAGAGCGCGCCCTGAGCAAGATGCTGCCGGAAGAGGGTTCGTTCCCCTACACCATCAGACTCGTATCCGAGATCCTCGAATCGAACGGATCCTCATCCATGGCCACCGTCTGCGGCGGCTCTCTGTCGCTGATGGATGCCGGTGTTCCCTTGAAGAAGCCGGTGGCGGGCATCGCTATGGGCCTCATCAAGGAAGGTGACGACTACATGGTGCTCACCGACATTCTCGGCGATGAAGACCACCTCGGAGATATGGATTTCAAGGTGGCCGGCACCGCAGACGGGATCACCGCCCTGCAGATGGACATCAAGATCTCGGGCATTCCCGAAGAGGTTCTCGGCCAGGCCCTGGAAAAGGCGAAAGCCGCAAGGCTTGCCATCCTCGAGAAGATGAAGCAGACCATCAGCGCCCCCCGCGGTGACATCTCCCCCTATGCGCCGAGGATCTACACCATGACCATAAACCCCGACAAGATCAGGGATGTCATCGGTCCCGGCGGAAAGGTCATCAAGGACATCATCGCCAAGACCGACACCAAGATAGAGATCGATGATTCGGGCAGGGTGGACATCTTCTCTCCCGACGAGGATCACGCAAAGATGGCGGTAGACATGATCCAGGCCCTCACCAAAGAGCTCGAGCTGGGGCGCGTATACAGCGGCAAGGTCGCCAAGATCATGGATTTCGGCGCCTTTGTGGATTTCCCCACGGGAGAGTCCGGGCTGGTCCACATCTCGCAGCTCGCAAATGAGCGGGTAAAGAATGTGCGCGATGTCGTCCAGGAAGGCGACGAGATCATTGTCAAGGTGATCGGCATCGACAGCAAGACCGGCAAGATCCGTCTCAGCCGGAAAGAAGCCCTCAACACCACAACCCGCTGATTTTTCATGGCACAGTGCACGGTACTCGACAACGGGGTCCGCATCCTTTCGGCGAAGATGCCGGGGGTGCGCTCCGTTTCTCTGGGTATCTGGGTAAGCGCCGGCTCCCGTAATGACCCTCCTGTGCATGCGGGCATGGCCCACTTCACCGAGCACATGCTCTTCAAAGGCACGAAGAAAAGAAGCGCTGTTCAGATCGCAAAGGAAATCGACGCGCTGGGAGGGGCATTGAATGCACAGACATCCAAAGAGTACACGGTCTACTATATCCGGGTGCTCGACGAGCATCTGGATAAGGCCTCGGATATCCTTTTCGACCTCTTTTTGAATTCAGTGATCGATCCGGTCGAGATGGATAGAGAGAAAAAAGTGGTGCTCCAAGAAATCCGAATGACCGAAGACACTCCCGATGATTATGTCTCCGATCTTTTTTCCGAAGCCTTTTTCGAGAAATCTTCTCTTGGGGTGCCTATTCTCGGAACAGCGGATGCCATTGATGCCTTCGAAAGACGTGATGTGCTCGATTTTCTTTCATCCTTCTATATCCCCCCTTCCATTGTCATCGCTGCCGTGGGCAGCCTGGATCACAATGAGATCGTAAACCTGGTAAGGCGCCGATTCGCAGGCCTTCATCCTGCGAGCCCGTCTTTTCCGGAAGAATCGTTTCTCAAGCGGGCGGGCGTTACCAGAATGGTCTACAGAGATATCGAACAGGTTCATATCACGCTGGGCACGGCCGGGGCGTCAATGCTCGACACAAAACGCTGGGTTTATATCGTGCTCAACACCATTCTCGGTGGCTCCATGAGCTCCATGCTTTTTCAGGAAGCGCGCGAGAAGCTCGGGCTCGTGTACTCCATCTATTCATATCTGAGCTCATACAGAGATTGCGGCGTCCTTGCCCTGTATGCCGCCACAACCCCCGACAACCTCCAGAAGACCATGGAGGTGATCATGCGTCAGATGTCGAGGATCAGGGAGGGAGACTTCGGAGGAATCCACATCGATGACGTGAAGGCGCAGATCAAGGGGAATCTTCTGCTCGCCAGGGAGAGCACGACCCACCGGATGTCCTCCATTGCAAAGAACGAGATATACTACAACAGGGATATTCCGGAGGAAGAGATCATCGAAAAGATCGGGAAAGTTTCGTCTGATGACGTGGTATCTCTTGCACAGGAGATATTTCAGGGTTCAAAAATTACAACGGTGTTCCTGGGAAAGGTGGACGGGATAGAGGCGCCGGACTTCGGCCTTCCGATAAACTAGAGAGAGACCTGCCGGGCCTCTGTATGAAGAGAGAGCCAGGTTTTTTCGCCAAGGAACCGTTTCCATGACGGTCGGTCCGGTTTGCTGACAGCGATGCCGATAAAATAGCGGTCTCCTTCGATAGTGTACCCGGTGATACTGCCGTTCACGGTTACGTTTCCGACAGAAACGGTTACGATCTGGTGCAGCAGTTTCAAAAGGGTAATCTTGATGCGAGTCGTGGGGACTATCATGCACAGATCGCACGAAGAGACATACTGCGTATCGCCTTCGAACGACAGCCCTTCCTGCGGACAGGAAACCCTCAAACAAAAAGACTCATATCTTTTGTTCAGATTCAAGTCCAGAGACAGCATGATTCTTCTTGCATCCCCTTTCAATATTTGTATATTTTTCTGCAAAAATGATGCCTGCAATGAGAAATCTGAAGATCACCCTTGCCTATGACGGGTCCGCTTTTCATGGATGGCAGATACAGCCGGGTTTCAGAACCGTTCAGGAAACCGTCGAACACTGTCTGCACAAAATCCTCGGGCACGCTGTCAGGGTGACGGCATCTGGACGGACCGATGCAGGGGTCCACGCCCTGGGACAGGTCATCAACTTCAGAACGCCGTCAAAAATACCCGAAGAAGGATTGCTCAAAGCCCTGAACTCCTTGTTCCCACACGATCTTTCGGCCAGGGATGTTTCAGAGGTTGATCCCGATTTTCACGCCAGAAAAATGGCGCTTTCAAAGAAATATGTATATGTTATTGACACATCCAGAATACGAAGCCCGTTCCTCTCCCGATATGTTTTCCATCTTCCGGGAGCGCTGGATGTTCATGCAATGAGGCGCTCCATAGAAATGCTCAATGGAGAGCAGGATTTCAGCTCATTCATGGGGGCCGGATCGTCGGTAAAAACGACTGTCAGAAAGATCCTCGCAACCGGGATATTCGAAAGAGATTCCCGGGTGTTCTTCTATATACAGGGTAGCGGCTTTCTGCGCCATATGGTAAGGAACATTGTGGGAACACTGATTCAAGTGGGGCGGTCAATGCTGGCTCCGGAAGACATGGAAAGAATTCTGGCGCTGAAGGATCGCACACACGCAGGCCCCACTGCACCCCCGCAGGGGCTTTACCTTGTGGATGTGTACTACGAAGAGGAGAATCCGGTCTGCGC
>DCDF01000213.1:0-54574 GCA_002316295.1 Syntrophaceae bacterium UBA1062
GCGGGCAGGGCGTTCCCCCTTCTGGAACGGCTCAATGGGATGATCACCCGGGGGTTTACCGGGGAAGAGCTGCAGGTGATCCACCGATTTATCGACTCTCTCATCAATCTGCTCGCCGGGGAGGACATGTATGAGTAAAGTACACACGATGTTCGAGAGGATAGCCCGTATTCCGCTGGGCAGGCACGTCTTTTCACGGTTTGTATCGTTGCGCGCCCCGTATTTCTCCACGATCCGCCCCCTCATAACCGAGCTCAGACCCGGTTCCTGCACCATCGTGATGAAGGACCGGTGGGCCGTGCGCAACCACCTGAAGACCGTCCATGCCATCGCAATGTGCAACCTGTGCGAGCTCACCATGGGCATGGCGCTGCACCCCGGCATGCCTTCGCATCTGAGATGGATACCGCGGGAGATGCGGGCGCGCTATCTGAAAAAGGCCCGCGGCACGCTCACCGGCAGGTGCGAGTTCGATCCCGGGCGCCTCCATACGGGCGACAATGATCTGCTGGTCACGGTCAGTGATTCATCGGGCGATACGGTCATGGATGCCGTGATCACGGTGCTCGTATCTGAGGTCAAGAGCGCCTGATCACGGAGCGGCCCGTGGATGCCTCCGGAACTCGCAGGCGTTTTTCAGGCGGGGCGGGAAGGGGGTCGGCCGGGGCCCTTTCCGGTAGCCGCTGAATCAGGGAGATCCTGCCCCCGGCGCAGGGAGGCGACAGGGTCAGAGATCCCGTCCGGCCAGGTCCGGTCGCTTGCGCTTGGGGAAATCGATGTGGTCCCCGTCTCCGGCCGCCCGTGTCTCCGGATGGAAACGCGCCGCCTCTTGCACCAGAGGATCTGAGGATAGGTAGCGCTGGGAGTAATGGCTGATGACCAGCAGCTTCACCCCGCAGTCCCTGGCGACCGCTCCGGCCTGCGCGGCGGTCAGATGGCCGTATTCCCGGGCCTTGTCTTCGAGACTGCTCAGGAATGTCGCCTCCATGAGGAGCATGTCGGCACCGGACGCAAGCTCATACACCGCCGGGCACAGCCGGGTGTCCATCACATACGCGAAGATCTGTCCCGGCATTTTGCTGCCCACGTCCTCGATGCACACGATTTGTTCTCCTACGGACAGACTGCCTTCTTTTTTCAGCCTGCCGGCCGCCTCACCTGATATCCCTGCCTCCCGCAGCCTCTGCGGGTTCAGCGTCCAGGAGTCCTTTTCCCGCACGCGGAAGCCGTAGGTGTCGATATCGTGGTCGAGGCGTTTTGCCTCGATTTGGATCAGGTCATCCTCATGGAGCGTTCCGTCCTGGAAAATGGGGCGCTCGACAAGGTGTGCCGTGCGGTGATATGAGCAGGCGTCGCGGAGGTTTTCGTAGTACATCTGCCCGGATGCCGGATAGTGGATCTCGATTGCATGCGGCACGCGATCGAGTGAAATACGCTGGATGATCCCGGCGAGCCCGAGGCAGTGGTCGCCGTGGAAGTGCGAGATGAAGATTCGGGTGATCTCCGAAACCG
Source organism: Syntrophaceae bacterium UBA1062 (assembly GCA_002316295.1). Classification (GTDB taxonomy): domain Bacteria; phylum Desulfobacterota; class Desulfomonilia; order UBA1062; family UBA1062; genus Phosphitivorax. Next base: position 1,513 of record DCDF01000213.1, read on the forward strand.
ATACCCCGGAGTGGATCATCTGCCGCTGGGTGCCCTCGCCGGGGTCGAAGAGGAACCCCTGGCCGTCGAACCGGAGGAAGTAGCCGTTCTGGTTGCGATCGCGGGCGGGCACCTGGCTGGCGGTTCCGAGTACGATGAGTTTTCGCTCAGACATATGCCCGTGCCTCGCTCTTTCTCATTTCCGCTCTGCTCCTCTTGGCAGCGCCCGGCCCGCCGCAGGACGGGCTTCAACGGCCTGATAAAAAAAGAATCTACCCTCTTCGCATGCATGAGGCAAGCACAGGATGAATTCACATCCGGCACTGACTGTCGCCGCATGTATATCGGCTTTCAGGGCCGACAGGAAACGTTTCACGGCAAGAGGTGTGCAAATTTCCATTGACATACCACCCTTTCTATACGCTAAAAAGCCAGTGTATATTAGCATCACGAGGAGGGCACCCATGTATCAGTACGAGAAACCTGACAATCTTGTGGATTTTCTTGAGGGCAGCGTCGCAAAGTATCCCGAAAACCCCTTGTTCGGCACCAAAAACGACCGGGGAGAGTATGAATGGATCACCTACCGCGAGTTCGGCAGGCGCGTGGACAACCTCAGGGCCGGACTGGCGCAACTCGGTGTGCAGCGGGGGGATGCGGTGGGCCTCATCGCCAACAACCGTGTGGAATGGGCTGTTTGCGCGTTCGCAACGTTCGGCCTCGGCGCCAGGTGGGTGCCCATGTACGAGGCGGAGCTCACGCAGATCTGGAAGTACATCGTGGCGGACAGCGGGGTCAAGATCCTCTTTGTCTCCAAGCCCGCCATACTCGAAAAGGTCAGGAGCTTCCCCCAGGAGATCGGCACCCTGGAGAGGATGATCCTTATCGAAGGCACGGGAGAGGGTTCTCTGGCCTGGCTGGAGGATCTCGGCAGCAAAAAGCCGGTGCCCTCGATCAAGCCCGGCCCGCAAGACGTGGCTTCTCTTATCTACACGTCGGGAACCACCGGCGATCCCAAGGGGGTCCTGCTCACCCACGGCAACTTCACGAGTAATTCGCTCGGCGGCCAGAAGTATTACCCGGAGTTCAACCAGCACGACAGGGGCGTCTCCATCCTTCCCTGGGCTCACTCCTACGCGCAGACCGCAGAGCTCTACACCTTCGTGTACCTCGGGGCATCGCTCGGTTTCATGGAGAGCGTGCAGACCCTGGCGGAGGATATGAAAAAGGTCAGGCCCACCTTCCTCATCGCCGTTCCCCGGGTGTTCAACAAGATCTATGACGGTATCTATGCCCGAATGAACCGGGAAGGAGGCATCAAGAAAAAGCTCTTTCTCATGGCGGTCGAGAGCGCAAAAAAGAGGCGGGAGCTTTCGGAGACGGGAAGATCCGACCTGCTCACCAACATCAAGTACGCAATCGGCGACAAGCTGGTGTTCTCCAAGATCCGAGAGGGCTTCGGCGGCCGACTGCGGGGAGTCATGACCGCAAGCGCCGCCATGAACCCGGACATCTCCCGGTTCTTCTTCGACATGGGCATTCCGATCTACGACTGCTATGGTATGACCGAGACATCTCCCGCCATCACCATGAACTGCCCGAGCGCCTACAAGATCGGCTCGGTGGGAAGGCCCATCCCGGGCGTAAAGGTTGTCATAGACAAATCGGTGGTGGAAGAGGGCGCACAAGACGGTGAGATCATCGCCTACGGCCCCAATGTCATGAAGGGCTACCATAACAAGCCGGAGGCAACCGCCGAAGTCATGACCAGCGACGGCGGCATCCGGACCGGCGACCGGGGCAGGCTCGACGAAGATGGGTTCCTCTTCATCACAGGCAGGATCAAGGAGCAGTTCAAGCTGGAAAACGGCAAGTTCGTGTTCCCTGCATCGCTCGAAGAGGATATCCGGCTCATCCCCTCTGTCGAAAACGCCATGATCTACGGGGAAAACAAACCGTACAATGTCTGCCTGATCGTCCCTGACTTCCTGGTTCTTGCGAAATATGCAAAAGATCGCGGTATCCCCGCCGATCCCAAGTCGATAGCGGAAAACCCCGAGATTCAGGAGATGATCCGTAATGAGGTGATCTCCTCCCTCACCGGCAAATACGGCGGATACGAGATTCCCAAGAAGTTTCTCTTCCTTCACGAAAACTTCACGGTGGAAAACGGAACACTGACCCAGACCATGAAACTCAAACGGCGGGTTGTTGTGAGCAGATTCAAGGACATGATCGAGAAGCTCTACGCCGAAGGATAGGCAACGGCTCGAACAGGGACGGGACCGTGCCCGAATATCGAGGGCGCGTCCTGTCCCGTTTTTTGTATGATATTATCAAGGACCCGCCGCGCCCTGTCCGGGATGGTCAATCTTCCGGAAGCCCGCCCGCTCTCCTGCGCTCCTTCTTCTTCCCACCGCGAATTTTTTTCTCGCGCAGCCGCTCTTCCCGAGCGGCCTTGGAGGGGGCGGTCCTGACACGGCGTTTCGGCACAATGGAGGCCTGGCGGATGAGGGCCACGAGACGCTCCAGGGCGTCCATGCGGTTCCTCTCCTGGTATCTGAAACGTCGGGCTGTAATGACGAGCACCCCGTCGGAGGTCATTTTTCTGCCCGCGATCCTGGCGAGCCTCTTTTTTGTCTCCGGACTCAAGCCGGGCGAATGCCTGACATCGAAGCGCAGCTGGACCGCGGTTGCAACCTTGTTGACGTTTTGTCCTCCCGGCCCGGACGAGCGGACGAAATCCCATCTGAGTTCGCTCTCGTCCAGAGAGATATGGTCGGTAACGGGAATCATAGCCGGTCCTGTACGTATTCGAAACCCTTGACCCCTCCTCCATAGGGCTGTATCCCGTGCCGTGAGCCGCCCTGAGACCCTGAGGACGAGGTGTCATGATAAGGGGATGCGCTGATATTTCAATGAGAAGCCGGGCCGGCACTCCCCCGCTGCCTTCACAAAGCTCGGCCTCACTCGCCCCTGGGCTGTTTTTCCTACATCATGGAAAGGACGAACTCGAGCGCCCCCCGGACATTCGGGTCGAAGAAGCAGTTCAGGGTGCTCTGCCAGTCCTCCTGTGCGAGCCGCTGCCTGATCCGGTCCGCGGCCGGTTTTTTCAGACCTTCCTTGAGCTTGATGAAGGCCTGTCCCGGATTGTCGATCCACTTGGAGACGATCTTCTTCGCGCGCGGCATGAGGTCGGCGTCTTCAACGATTTCATCGAGGATCCCGAACTCTTTCGCCTGCTCAACGTTCATCATCTTGCCGAAATACATCATGTCTCGGTACTTCCGGTCGCTGTCGAATCCGAAGCGCATCACCTCCGCCTGGGCGAGGGAAAGGGGAAGACCGAGCTTGATCTCGCTCATGCCCAGATTGATCTTCGGATGGTTCTTGGCGATCCGGTAGTCCGAGGCCATGGCAAGGATCAGGCCCCCGGCGATGGCGTGACCGTTGATGGCCGACACCACGGGTTTTTTGCACATGAACAGCTCGACGAGGATCTCCTCTTCTTCATCGAAGAACTCTACGATCTCCTCGAGGGTCTTGAAACCCAGGAACATGGGCAGATCAAATCCTCCGGAAAAAGTCCTGCCCGCGCCGGTGAGGATGATGCCGCGGATCGACTTGTCCTCGTTTGCCGTTCTCACCGTTTCGCGCAGTTTTATCAGGGTCTCCCGGGTGATGGAATTCACTTTCCCGTGATCGAATTCAGCGATGATGATCCCCTCTTCGTTCCGTGTATTCAGCATTGCGCACCTCCTGCTCCTAGAGTTTGTTGTCCCTGCTGTCTGGCGTTCTTCTCCAATATAAAATATTTCCGGGGCCTTGTCATTGAAGAACTCATTGGGATGAAGGTCCTTCACAGACGGTGTGCGCCCGTAAACGGCCCGGGAAGCGCCTGCTCGAAGAGACTGTGAGAAATAGGCAGCCCTCGTCCGTCACAGACCGTGCGGGTGATGACCCGACTCCGGTGAATCTTTCACGGCGCCGGCGTGGAAGGAAGCCGTGACGAGGCGAAGATCAGCCGATCTTCTCGAGAAGGCCGAGGATTTCTCTGCTCGGTGCAAGATCTGCCAGCCACTGCTCGGGAATACCCTCCATACCCAGGTGTGCGCCGAGCACCATTCCCACCGCCATTGCCCGCGCGGCCGAGTCCCCTCCGGCCATGACCGACTGGATCAGAGCCTCTTTGAGGTCGTCTTCGTATCTGGCGATGATATGGATGATACCCGGGAATGCTTCCATGGTGTGAGAGCCCTGTCCGAAGTTCATGACGGCCTCCACACTCTCCCGGTCCCGCGAAGCGATGCCGTCGGCCGCCCATCCGCCCATCCGGGTGTCCCTGAAGCGCCCGCCAGCGACCTCCTGGACAGCCCGAACCGGGGATGTTCCGCCAAGAACCTTGAGGCACACCCGGGCGAAGAATTCGCCGGCCTCGATGGTCAATGTGCTCCCGTGGGTCATGGCGGTCTGGATTCTGCAGGCATTCACCAGGCCTTCCGGATCGTGCCTCAGGGCGTAGATCAGAGATGCGATCCTCACGGCGCCGGAGAGATCGCTCGAGGGTGAACCCGACTCCAGCGGACCCTTTCCCATGCCGAAATTCTTCACAGTCTCCCGTGTGGCCTGATCCATATACCCGTCATAGGCACCGAAGAGATCCTGCCACCGGGCGGAGAAGTCATCGAGGTCAAAGCCGCCGGATGCCGCAAGGGACTCGAGCAGAAGGAAAGTCTGGTCTCCGTAGTGTGTGAGCTCGCCCCTCTTCCTGTTCTTGTGATAGGAATTCCTCGTGGGCTCGATGAAATGCTCCACTCGGCCGAATTCCCGGACGATCCGTTCGGTCGAATAGATCCAGTGGGCTCCCAGGGCGAGCGAATCTCCGATAAACGATCCCAGAACCATGGCCTTTGCTTTCCCGGACATTTCCCTCCTCCAGCATCGATGACGATAAGAACCTTCACCTCTGTCTGCCGTCCATTCTCAGCAACCCGGCGCAGAAAAGACACCACAAGAGGTGAATAATCATAATCATCGTATAAGCACAACGCTTTTTTCGTTCTTTGCGTGCGACAGAGGACCTTTTCAACCGGCGGTCAGGGCATCAGCTTCTCACGGATCACGACGATTCCGCGCCTCAGGTCGTCATCGGACGCCCGGGTGAAATCGAGGCCCTCCTGCCGAAGGTACGGTCCGACCTCACGGTAGATATCCGCGGTGAGCCCGCCGTACTGGCCATAGAATGAGGAGATCCTCGATCTCAAGCTGAACTCGAGCTTTCCCCTCGCATCGAGGCCGAGGTATCTCTCGATTTCCGCGAGCATATTCTTCCGGTCCTCGGGCAGCCTGCCCTGCACGTCCAGCAGATTCGTCGCGCTGTCGCTCATCAGCACGGTGCGGCAGTCGATTTCCTCCACCAGGGTTCGGATCTCGCGTACCACCTGTTCTTCATCCGCCTCTATAAACTCGCCGGCCTTCGCCTTCTCTTCCAGGGGGGTATTGGGAAAGATCTCTAGCGTTCTCAAGCGGACAAAGTCCGGGATTATCCGGGTGATCAGTCGGGCGGTGTCTGCGGCGTGCTCTTCGGAGAGGCTTTTTCCTCCGAGTCCGGGCATCACGTACGCTGAACAGGAAAGACCTGCCTCACGCGTCTTGAGAAAGCCTTCGGCATGCTCCTGACTGCTCACTCCTTTGTTCACCAGAGAGAGAACGGCGTCACACCCGCTCTCCAGACCGAAGTGCACTCTGTCCAGCCCCGCCTCCCGGAAGGCCTCGAGGTCGGCTGTGCTGCGCTTTCCGGCCGCCGTGGCTGTTCTTCCATAAACGGTGAACCTCTGGACAGAGGGAAAACTGAGCTTCACATGATCTATGACCCGCCGAAGGAAATCCGGGTTCAGAATCAGGGAGTCGGCATCGCCGAAAAAGCAGGTTCTGCCGCCGACGATTCGCCAGGAGAGAACATGCCGGAAGGCATGGGTCATGTCGGGGCTGTCCTTGAACCAGGAATGGAACCAGGCGAGCCTGGGATCGATATCCGCGGACGTCATCTCCGGTCTGCCGGCTCCGTCCTCCCCCGCCTCCCGGCAGGCCCGCTCCACCGCAGCCGCCAGCTCGTCCGCGCGCGCAAACTCATCGCCGCCGTGCGACACGACGCCGATGGAGTGCTCGAACATGAGATCGTCTATGAGCTTGGCCCGCCTGATGTCCTCGAGCACCTCGCCGATATCGCGCCGGGAGAACCGGGCCCCGTACTTGTAGACCGGGCAGAACGCGCATCTGTTCCAGTAGCAGTTCCGCGTGAGCCTGAACGTGAGGCTCGAGTTCTCCGTAGGTGGGCGTATCGAACAGATTTCGAAGGGTTTCACGCGCTGCAGCTCGATGCCCATGGCTCTTCCATATTCCTGAAATTTCCCAGCAATGCAAGCTCCGAGATTACCCGATGATTGCCCATGCATCGAAGAGGGTGTTGTAGCGCAGAATATATTCCCCCTGATCGGTGCGGACCCGGTAATAGTCGAGGCCTACCTTTCCCGGCGCGTTCCTGCCCTCGAACCACCGGTCGGTGATCTCCAGGACAGGGTAGCGCCTGCCCTCGAGGAGAAAGGCGACAGGGACATCGTGGTGGGGATGTCCTCCCCGGCACTCGACCTGAATCTTTCGCAACTTCATGGGATATTGGATATTCGACTGAGGGAGTTTCTCAAACACGTGCAGGAGAGTTTGCTTCTCCGGATCGTACCCGCGTGAAGATGCCGATGGGAAGGGGTTGAGGAGATCGGTCCACTCAGGCCAGGTTCGATGCGGCGCGATGGTAGGCGTCCTCAAGATCGCGGAGGCGCTCGAGGGATCCGGCAGCATCCCGGAAATCAGGACGTTCTTTTTCCGAGGCCGCTTTGAGCGATCCTGCGAGCTCCTGCCACGACTTTGCAGCCAGAAGCATCTTCTCGGCCAGCCTGAGCGAGAGGATTTCGGGCACAAAGGCGGCTGCCTCCTTGAGGAAATCGGCATACATGAGACGGAATCCGCCTCCCCCGGTTCCGCGCCGCTCGATGATCTGGTAGGCGAGCCGAGCGGTCCACTGCCAGTCCGGAAATTCTCCCCATGCAGGTATCTCGCTGAGCCAGGAGGCGAGCCCCTTGATGCCCTGGAAATCATACGCTTCATCGAGGATCACCCTGCTGTTGTGGACAATGGAGCGTGCGATGATTTCCTGCATATCGCCCGGGCCCTCGATCCCCTCCGGCGAAAAGAGATTGCCCTTCATCTCGAAGAAGGAGCCTTTCTGGTGCCGCGCCTGCCTCATGTCCGTAAACGGAACCTCCAGTACTTCTTCGCGTTCGGTGTCCGTGACGAAAAAGACTTGCCGTCGCCTGTCGTACCCCCAGACCATGATGACATGCCCGGGGAAATGCGTGCGCGACCGGTAGTACGGCAGGTGGTAGATATCAGTCCGGACCAGCGCGGGCAGGCCGCTGTCCAGAGCCCGGAGCAAAAGCTCTTCACTCTCTTCGGGGCTCTCGGATGTCTCCCAGGTAAAGGGATGGCCGATTCGGCGGAAGAACTGGGCCTCGATATCCGCGGAGCGCACGTGGACAAGGCGGCTTACGGCCATGCCCGGCAGATCGAGGTACCAGATGCCCAGGCCTGCTCCGATGCCGAAGCACATGGCCTCGCTCAGCTGGATTCCGTGGAATCTCATCATGTCCCGGATGGCCGTGCTCGCGCAGTGCTTTCCCGGGGCATGGGCAACGGGCAGGAGCCTCACGACGGGCCTCCAGCCTGAAATCCCGCTGTCACGAATCGCCTCTCAATACACTGATTCTCAAAGGAGAATGCATGCAGCACATTCAATCTACCTTTCGATCTGCACCTTAACCTTTTTCCTTCCCCACCTCAATGCCTGGCCGTGAGAATCGAAAAAAAGATCGATCCGTTTCGGCCCCTTGATCGCCGATCCTCTGTCTTCCACCACGCCCCATCCATAGCCTGGGATATGCATCCGGGTGCCGAAGGGATAGTGCCGGGTATCAGCGGCGATCGTTCCCTCCCGGGGGAACATGAGCCAGGGGAAGAACACAGTCCGGACCGGGATCATCCACGGACGGGCTATGCTGTCTGCAGAAAAAAGGCCGGGCCGAGGCTCCTGTGGCCTCGTTCCGCTCGATGTTCTGCCCGTATATGGTTTGCCTTCCATCTGGCCGTAGCTGATGTATTTGTTCCAAACGTCGAGCTTGAGGCGTTTCCAGCTTCCCCGTTCCCATCCGCAGCACTTCCCGCAGCTGCAGTAGGCGGTGACCTCCATGGTTCGGGTTTCGCGGTTCGCAGCCGCACATCCGGAGAACAGGATCATCAGGCCCAACAGCATTGTCAGCGACGCCCCTCTCATGTTCACCACCTCCTCTCCGATATCCTATCGACTGTTCGCCGGCCGATGCTGAATTCACTGTCTGCGTCTGGAGACGCAGGCGTTGGAATCAGGGAGCGGGCAAGGCCGGCCCGGAGTCGAACCATGCGAGAATTGGGCCGTTTTCCTCTCCTGGATATGCGTGGGCGAGATCATCAACGATCCTGCACACGACTTCCGCTCCCGCCTCTTTCAGGAAGGCGCAGCCACGACGGGCGCGGTCGACCGGAAACATCCAGTCATACAATCCGTGGACCCAGCGGATTCTTCTTCCCGCAGCCCGGGAGACATCACCCGGAGGGAGCACGCACGATACCGGCGCATAGGCGGAAAAAGGAGAGGATGACAGCATGGCGCACCCGAGCGCGAACGTGCCCCCGTCGGAGAGACCCGTGAGCAGGGTCCTGCTCCGGTCTACGGGATAGTCCTCCGCGATCTTGTCCAGCCAGCCGAGGATGCATTCCAGATCGGCCTCGGGGGATTCGATCCCCCAGGTTTTGCCCAAAGACGTGGGCGACATGAGCAGTAATCCCCTGGTCCGGGCTTCCCGGATCCATGTCCAGATGAAATCCCTGCCGTGGCCGAATCCCCCATGCAGTGCGATGACCAGAGAAAGAGGGTTCGATCTCCCCGTCGGTTCGGGCACGAAGAGAGACGCGTTTCCTCTGGCATAGGGGTCGGCCTTCAAGCCAAAGTGGATGATCCGGTCGCCTTCTCTGCGGCTGTAGGATTTTCCCTGCTGACGATATCGGGGCGTCTCCCGGAAAAAACCGTCGATCTCAGGTGACACATACCTGAGATCGAAGAGGATTTCCCGGGCCCGGCATATCTTTCTCATAGCCCGCATGGCGGAGAAGATCCCCTCCTGAATATCGTCCGAAGCACCGAACGTGCCGCAGGCCTGAAGAACAAGCTCGGACGCCCTGAGGACTGCCTCGCATCCTGGGCCGTCGGAAAGGCCCGGTGATTCGGATGAAAGCCTTTTTTTGACCTCCTCCAGGGCCCTGGCCTTTGCATGGAGGGTTTCCCTGTGTCTTTGTATCATCGCGGGATGGAACCTGCGCTGCACCCGGTCGAAGAGCCCGATCATGTCCAGAAGCTCACGGACCAGAGGCCCGCAGGTGAATGTCTGTCCGCTCGTATTCTGCATATTCACAATTTTTATCCTGCGCCCGTCACCTAGGGGCTGGCGATCGTGATGGAAACGAACGCGGGGTAGTACAGGTCGTGGCTGTCCAGGAGCCTGTCTTCATTCAGAGAGTTGAGGGCATAGGTGCACAGGAGGCCGGGCCCTTTCAGCCAGGGGTGTGCCTTGGCCGCGTAGAACAGAACGCCTGCTTCGCGGGCTTCTTCGGGGCAGTACAGCACTTTTTCCATCGACCAGGGGCCTGTGAGACTCCTGGACCAGCGGTATACGAGGCAGGCTTTCGGAAAGGTTTCCGATTGAACTTGAATGAACCTGCCCGCAGCTTCCTCGTAATGGACCGAGAACTCCATCTGCGCGTTTTTGAATACAGGGTCGGGCCTGTGCGTCAGGAGACCCTGATCCACCCAACCGCCGTCCCCGGTCCACCACTGAGGATGCATCAGGTCGCCCCGGGCAGCGTCGTCGAGCTCCCACCGTAGAATATACGCACCGTGGTCGGCGGAATGGGCGCCGAAGGCATAGAGATATCCATCGATCACCATGCCGCCCGCAGATCCGACAATCACCCCGTAGTCGTTTCGCGGCGCCCGAACCCGGCTCACACTCCATCGGGAAGGCTCCCTCACGGGGTCTTTCACCAGCACGGCCGCCCACCCCACGGCGTCGAAGCCGAGAGCGTTGTCCGCAGCCTCGATTTCCATAAGGAAGACCAGAAGCCGGCCCTCGACCAGTACGCCTCCTCCGGGCCAGTACCAAGACGGGCCGGGGGATTGGAAAAAGGCCTCGGGGCGACCTTCGACGATGCTCCAGTAAAACGCAGCGGATGCACGGGACGGGTCGTATCCCCTCTGTACTGCAACCGTGTTTCTCACCACCACGGCGCTCCTCCTGTCCCGGGAATATCCCGGGCCGATGAAGCTGTCTCCGAAGAGCCACAGCACCCTGCCTTCCCCGAGATCGATGGATGCCGCGCCGTCGCCGCCGAGCCACCGGTCGTCGTTTCTGAAGAGCCGGTCGGCCTCGTCCCATCGTTCGGCGCCGGTCACACAGCCGGATGACCCGGGATACATGAACGCGGCGTCGCTGCAGGCGAACAGGATCAGGCAGAGAAAAGAAAAGAAGGCGACGCGTACCTTCATGCCGATATGCATGATCCCCCCTCATGCTGTCTTCCGTACCGATGCCGGAACCGGCCGTCACGGCGGCTTCAGCATGCAACCTTGAGCACGGGCCCCGGAGTAGGCGGCCGTCCGGCGTCTGCCGGCAATCTCAAGGACAATGACAAAACAATTATACCAGAAGGGCCCCCGGGAAGGAACGGGGAACCCGGGAAGATCATCTGATAAAACGGATGCGGTACTTTCGGATGAAATCGACCGGGTGGTACGACATCTTCGCCTTCCTCATGCCTTCTTCGCCGAGGTCCTGCTCGCGGTTCACGAGAGGAGCTTCCCGGTGGGCGGAGAGAAACATCTGGTTTATGGCCTGGTACACACCGGAATACTCCGGGAAACCCTTCTCCGCGTGAATGATCAGCATCTCCGGCGAAAACCGCTCCGCCAGGCAGAATGCCGCCTCCCTGCCATCGACGAAAAGCGCTCCGCCCGTGACGTTGCGGAGCCCGTTCCATGAGCCGAGCAGGCGCTCGACAGCCCGGTTTTCCGCCGCGAGCAGCTCGGACGACTCGCAATCTCTCCACTCGCACCAGCGTTGCTGCATCGCCAGGATTTTTCCTGTGAGATCCATGCTCATGTCCAGATATTCATAAGAGTATTTTTTCATGAACTGGTTGAGCAGGTTCTTCTTCTTGTGATACCGGTTGCCCCGGAGGCTGACGAGGTCATCTACGGAGTAGACATAGTCCCACTGATCCCTTGCCTCCTGAATTTCGACGCGCTCGGCAAATCTGTTTTTCCATATCTCCATGAGGCCGTGAGGCACCCGTGAGAAGACAGCCTCCGGCTCCCCCAATCCGGCAAGCGCTTCTTCCCATTCGATGCCCTGCCAGAGGCCGACCGGGGCCCAGAATACATGTTCGGGCCATGACTGTCTGATCCAGATCAGGTCGTTGCTCCAGGACCAGCTAAGGCCGTATTCCTTCGCCCAGCCCCACAGATTGACGAAGCTGTAATCCGATGCGGAGATAGAGCTGAGAGAAAGCCGCTCAAGGTATTCATCCTGTCTTTGCAGAGAAATGGGTTCGAACACCGCCACTAAATTCCCCTTTCGATTCATGACCGCTTCTTCAGAGAAATGTAGCAGAACCAGGGAGTGTTTCAACTCTCATGAAAGAGGCCGCCTTCCATGAGTCCGGGGCGGTATATCGATGAGATGATCGGGGGCGCCTAGATTTGCTGTGTCGTCTTTTCAACGTAGCTGGCCACCTCACCCATGATGTGGATAAGATCGTCGTCAGTGAGCTTCAGATGCTTGAGCACCTCGTTGTTGATGGCATAGAGCATTCCGTCCATCCCGGCGCCGATGCCGCTCATAATGGCGACGGCATCCGCAAGATGCACGATATATGACAGGGTGTCCTGTCCGGAAGGCGAGGGGTCGTGATGGTAGCGGATCGACTTGGTGATATGCCCGGGTATCTGCCAGCGTGCGCATACCTCAGACGCGAGTTCCGCATGGTCGAACCCCAGGATGTTCTTTTCCGCTGAAAGGAAGGTTTCATCACCCCGGTTCACGAAGGATTGAAATTCCGGTTTTCTCTCCTGGATGTACGGGTCCAGAATGATCTTTCCCACATCGTGGATCAGCCCCGCCGCGAATGCATCCTGCTCGAGGCTCGGGCTCACGCGCCGTGCAATGAGCTGGGAGCCGTTGGCCACGGCCAGCGAGTGCATCCAGAGATCGCCGGCGGCAAGATCGTATCCCTGAAGGGTCTGCCCGAGGATCTCGGAGGAGCACGCCAGGTTGAGGAGCTCCATGAGGGTCTTGGTCCCGAGGACCACCGATGCGTGCTGCACCGAAGAGACATTCCCGCTCAGGCCGTAATACGGCGAGTTCGCCATTTTCAGCACCCGGGTGACGATACCCTGGTCGGATTCGATCACCCTGGCGAGGTCACCGAAGCTCGATTTCGGGTCGGCGATGACCTTTCTCGCCTTCTCCGCGACCTGCGGCATGGGAGGAAGATCTTTCAGCGTCTTGAAGATCCGCTGTTTCAGGGCGTCGCCGGTTGCCGTCGTGCCCGCATCCTTCGGTGTATTTGCGCAGCCGGGTTCCAGAACGATGGGGAATGCTTTTCCGCAGCTGGGGCATGGTATGGAAACCGTTCCCGAGTATGCCTTGAGGGTTTCCTCGCGGATGGTATATTCCTTGTTGCAGTGAGGACAGAGTATCTTCACGGTTTTCTCCTGCCGCCCGGTCCGTCCTTGTGCGGACCCGGGTCCGTGGTCAGCCACGTTGTATTTTTCCTGTCCACAGTCGTTTCCCGTTTTTACGATATTTTTATCTTTCCTTCGTCGATGTTGAGAATCATGGTCCTAAGCTTGGTTCCCCCCACCCCTTCCACCTTCACCGAAAGATTGTGTCCGGACAACAACGTCTTGATCGTGCTTACGAGCCGTATGCCGATATTTTCGCCTTCCGGGGAGCCCAGCATGGCGGAGCCGCCTGCAATAGCCACTGATATCTGCCGGTCCGACCCTCTCTTTTTGAACTCATCGAGCATATGGCTCAAGGCCGTATCGGCATAGTATGCCGGGTTGTCCATGGCGCGGCCCTGGGAATGACCTCTCAAGATATGGACGCCGGCTGCAAGCTTGATGTGCGGGTTGAACAGAATGACGCCCACCCCGGTGGCTATCTTGTCTATCCAGAGAAGGCCCTCGGTGGCGAACTCACATTTCATGGGTTTTACCGCTGTCGTCTTCATGAGTCTGGAAAATCCCTCAACTTTTCATCATGATGCCGGTCATTTTTCTTTATCGCCACTTGTCAGGAAAAATATTAGACCAATTTCGGTTCGGGGGAATTTTACAGGCAGGCCGCGTATCCGGGCGGGGCGATCGAGTTTGGATGTTCTGATCTCAGGGCGGCGCTACTGGCTCAGCAGGAAGCACTTCTTGGTACTCAGATCAAGCCTCCAGTTGCTGATCTCTCCCTCTTCGACAGTCTTGATGTCTCCGGAGATCCTCGTGTATCTGAAGCGGGTGCCATTGGCGAGGAGGCCTTCGCCCCTTTTGTCGAAGATCACGGCACCGTTCCATACCTCGAAATTCGGGGCATACTTGAACGGGGCTTCCGGGCTTCCGGAAAACCTGATGGATGTTCCGATCGTAGACGTCAGGTTGACCAAGTACCCGGTCTTCGAAGGATCGGTGATCTCCAGCACGCTCTGATAGCTGTCGGCGCTCGCGGCCCAGGTCGCAGGAGGGGCGTAGGCCTCGCTGGTTATCTGAAGCATTCTCTTTGTCCAGAGGGAGTAGACGCTCGTTTCGCCGTACTCCTCGAGCTTCTGAAAGGCGTGGTGGGCATCCTCGAAATTCCCCATCAGGAGATGGTTGACGCCCATTGCCTTGTAGAGCGGAGGATAGTCCGGGTCGATTTCACGGGCCTTCTGGAAGCTCTCCTGCATTTCCCTGTACCGCCCGAGCTCGAAGAGGTTCGATGCGCGATTCACCCAGACAGAGACGTTTTTGGGATCGAGACGCAAATATTCATTACAGGAGCTGAGCGCCATTTTGTGGTCTTTCATCTGAAAGTAGATCTGGCTTTTCAGGAGCCAGGCTTCCTTCTGCCTCTTGTTGATCTTCAACGCCTCGTCGCAGAAGCTCAAAGCGGTTTCCCACTCCCCGTTCTCCCATGAAGTCCGGGCCTTTGCATATATCTCTCGCGCGGAATCCGTCTGCGCATCGGCATGTGCATCAGGGGCGAAGAAAAAAACACAGAGAAAGAGAAGAATCGCCGAGTACACCGCCAGTGATCTGCAGCGCTGCATTCTACCCTCCTCATTCATATACATATTGTAAAATTACATCCTTTATAGCGGCATCTTCGTGTTTTGTAAATCCCATTGTGCCGCCTGCAGGCGGGCATGATGCCCCTAGTCTCTGGAAAGCTGCAGCGGGGGCTTGCCGGCGAGAGCGCGCACCCGGTTGATGGTCGAAAGCACTTTTTTCTGCCCGACTATCCTGCATTCAAGTTTGCGCTTGCCGGGAAAGTCGACGAGCGTCAGCCCGATAAGAATGGTCAGGATCCCCTGTCCCGGGAGAACCAGCATGGCGAACCCGGCGAGAATGAACGCAATGCCCAGGACGTTCTTGAGCGGCAGCAGAACCATCCAGACTACCGGGTGATATTTTTTCCGGTATTCCCGGATCTCATTGCGTTCATAGGTGAAATAGTCGGCCGGCATGCGGATGATGAGGAAGATCACTACGACGAGTGTCAGGAAGAGGGCGATAAGAGAGGAAGCGCCCAGGTACTTGAGCAGGGTCTCGTGGAAAGAAACCCACATCAGTGCCGCCTCTACCATATTATTCTCCCGGATCTTCCCGGATATTCCACACGCTTACTCATGATCCAGCTATCAACAGGACAACCGTGACGCTGTCAACACGATATTTTCGCTTTATGGGCGCACCTCTGGAAGTCCAAGAGATCGGGAACAGGCGGGATGCTTCGATGCGCGCCCCGCAGGGTCGGAGCCCGCACCGATCGGTCTATCTCTTCAAAAGCCCGTGCAAGATGATGTCGAGGCCCTGTTCGAACATCTTCTGGGTGGATTTGCCCTCGGATTTCACATAGGTCTTGATGATGAACATGACATAAATCGAGTACAGGAGCTCGGTGAGGTGGTCGACATCCACCTCCCGGAATCTGCCTTCCTGAATGCCGCGGGTCAGAACGCTCCTGAGCATGTCCATAGAGGCGCGGTTGATCTCGGAGAACTGGTCCTCCCTGCTCGAAAGGGGGAAAATGGACGGATCGTTGATTAGGACGGTCCTTAACGATACATCCCGGGAAAGATAGGCGTAGCTCTTTCTGCCCATGGTGAGGAACTGATCGCACACGTCATCGATTTTCTCGATCGATCTCCCCACCATCGCCTGCCAGCGGAGCAGCCCCTGGGCTACAGCCTTTTCATAGAGGTCCCGCTTGTCCTTCACGTACAGGTAGAGGTTTCCCTTGGTCATCCCCAGCTCGTCGGCAATGTCTTCGACCCGGGTTCTTCTGTACCCGTAACGGGCAAAGACCCTCAAGGCGGCTTCAAAAATTCTGGTAAGCTTTTCTTCCCGGTTCATCGAGCACCATGTTCGTGTATCCCTGATCTTGCATCTCGGGTATTCGATGTCAATAGCAATTCATCCTTGAGAGATTCTTCGGGAAATCGGATGTCCGCGGCACAACCGTCATAACGTGCCGATTCATGCAGCATCCGTGAAGCAGGGGAGGTTTCCTGCTGCTCACCGGGCGGACGCGAAAGATGAAAACATGATGAAGTGAACAAAATGTTCAAATTTTCATTGACTTGACCGCCTGCCGGATACTACGATTGCCTCAGAACAACAAGCGTTTTCATCTGTGGTGTAAAGGAACAGACAATACAATAGCAGGAGGTGTTTTATGACAGATTCGGCATCTCAGGCACTATCCATCCTGAGGGACACTTCGAACTTCGAGTGGTACGTCATCCCGTTCTTGCTTGTCGTCATCTACATCTATCACAACGAAATACGGCTCAAGAATTACAGCGCGGTCTTCGCCGGCCTCGCCCTGTGGGGTTGTGACTGGTTCAACGAGATCTGGAACGCGCTGGTGTTCCATTTCACCCAGTACGCGCCTGTCTGGGGGACGCCGGGTGACAGCGCATATGTCATTCTCATCGGGCTGAATATCGAGATCTCCCTGATGTTTCTCCTGATGGGCGTCGCCTGCACCATCATTCTGCCCGAGGACCGGAGGATGAAGATCCTCGGGATCCCCAACCGGCTTTTTTTCGCCATCATATTCACCACCCTGGCCGTGATCGTGGAGATCATCCTCAATGCCATAGGCGCGTTGACCTGGGAGTATTCCTGGTGGAGCGCGCGGTTCCCCTGGCTGCTGTGGATCTTTGGATACTTCTACTTCTTCGTGGTCGCCTATCTGGTCTACGACATGAGAACCATCCGGGCAAAGGCCATCACCGTGGGAGCGATTTTCGCCGTGGACATCGCGAGCCTCGTGATCTTCATGGGTGTGCTCGGCTGGATATAGCGCGTGAGACGATCGTGAGCAGGGCCGGGGGTTTCCCGGCCCTGTCTGTCCTGAACCCGCCTCGTCTCCGACTGGACTTTCTGGCACGGCGGACATTTTTTCACGGCCGTACCGGAAGAATTCTCCGGCCGCCTTCCATCGAGCCCCACCCCAGTTTTTCGGATATTGAATAACCGTGATCGACACTCCATATAACTATTAACAACACCGTTCTCCGCCCGGGATTGTCACAGGCGGAGGCATTGCCGCAGGGTTCGCTGAAACGGGCCCGCCCTGTGCCCCGACACGGAGAACAGGGAGGACGCCCCATGGAGAAGAAGATTGATACAGCGGATACGGACAGACTGAAGCAGGCCCTGCAACCCTACCTCCCCGGCAATATCATTACCGATATGTTCGAAGACAGGGTTCTCACCGACCTGTGGGATGTGCTGTACACCGCCGTGGAATATTATACCGGCGGTGAAAAAGATGCTCTGGAGGCCGTCAGGAAGGAAAAGGTCGAAAGCGTTGATCAGCTTCTCGACAGGCTCAGGTGGTGGGGCAAAAGCGCGGAAAGCCCGCTGGACATCGAAAGGATCAAGGAGCTGTTGGAGCCCTATCTGCCCGAAGACGTCATCGACGAGGCGCTTCTGGACGGAGAGAGCGGAGACCTGAAGGACCTCCTTACCATTGCCGTAGACTACTTTACCGACGGCGACAGGCGCGCCATGGACTCGATCAAGAGTGTCGAGATTTCCGGCGTGGATGACCTTCTGGACCAGATCAGGTGGTGGTACAATGCCACGGAATCTCCGGATGCATGGTACGACCCGGTGGAAGGGAAATGGTACAGCCCGGATGAGAATTACGAGGAAGACTACGGCGACAGCGATTACGGCGGAGAAGACTTAAGCGTGAGAGACGAGGAAGAAGGGGAAGTGGAGTGAGCGGCATGTCCTCTTGCCATGCCGCAGGCACGTGCGCGGGGAGGGAATCCTGGCGGAGCGCAAAGAAGGACGAGCCCCTGAAGGCGGGGTCCGACCCTGCGTGGAGCCCGCTGCCTGCCGTTCCCGCCCCTGATCTCGATTGCTTCCGTGATCATCAGGATATTCGGGAAGGTGGAAAACCGACTCCTGAGAACCATGTGTTACCGTCCTTGCAACGGGAAAGGGGCCTCTCTCCTTCAGTGGGCCCGCATCGGCGGCCGTGCGGCCCGAATACAAAGAAGGAAGAGGGACCCGGCGTCATCTGCCGCGCCCCTCTTCCTTTGGTGGGCCATCCAGGGCTCGAACCTGGGACCTACTGATTAAGAGTCAGTTGCTCTACCTGTTGAGCTAATGGCCCATATGTTACGTTGGTACGCCCGGGGCGACTCGAACGCCCGACCTGCGGATTCGAAGTCCGACGCTCTATCCGACTGAGCTACGGGCGCCTATATCACAAAACGTGGGGTGAGTGAAGGGGATCGAACCCTCGGCCACAGGAGCCACAATCCTGCGCTCTACCAACTGAGCTACACTCACCATAAGCTCTAAGCGCGCCTGAGAGGATTCGAACCTCTGGCCTACGGATTAGAAGTCCGTTGCTCTATCCAACTGAGCTACAGGCGCCCATCCAACCTGCTTTGGTCGGGGCGAGAGGATTTGAACCTCCGACCCCCTGCTCCCAAGGCAGGTGCGCTAGCCAGACTGCGCTACGCCCCGTAGTGGAGCCTTATAGCAGAGGGTATATGGCATGGCAAGCACTTTTTCTCCAGCTATTCACGGCCTTAAGCCCCGGGATAAATTGACGATATGAGTGCTTTTTCGGCCGTACTTTCACGCCGTCAGCAATAAGGGGATACAAAGGAGCCGCATCCCTTTCGCAGTAGCTCCACTCTACCGATAATACGGTCCGCGCTGCCTTTTCAAGCTCAGGCATCGCGTTCAAGGATCATCCTGCAGACATTCTCCTCGGCTTCTTCCATCTGTCGGGCCATGTCGTCCGGCACCCCTTCGTGATTGTACCCCACCAGGTGGCAGATACCGTGCACGAGAAGCTGCAGCATCCTCTCGTCAGGGTTCATCCCGGAATCCTGCGCTTCCCTGGATGCCGTCTCGATGGATATCACCACGTCGCCGAGGTGCTCTCCCGCAGGTCCGTCGCCCTCCTGCTGGGGGAAGGAGATGACGTTCGTGGGCCTGTCCCGGTCCAGATACTTTCTGTTCAGATCCTGGATCTGCTCGTCGTTGACGATGACGACCGAGAGCTCCGCATCCTGCCTCCCGAGCAGCTCGAGTGCCTTGGACGCCCATTTCCCGAGCGGGATATCCTCGGTGGAGAAGCCGCTCTGCAGGTTCTGCACGTCAATGACTACCATTGGGCGAGAACCTCTCGTAGGCCTTGATGATCTTCGCCACCACCTTGTGGCGCACCACGTCATCCTCGCTGAAGTAGGTGAAGCCGATCTCGTCGATGCCCTTGAGGATCTGGTCGGCCTCGATGAGCCCGGACTTCACCCCTGAAGGGAGGTCGATCTGGGTGATGTCGCCGGTGATGACCGCCTTGGAGTTGTAGCCGAGCCTGGTGAGAAACATCTTCATCTGCTCCGAGGTCGTGTTCTGGGCCTCGTCGAGAATGATGAACGCGTCGTTCAGGGTGCGGCCCCGCATGAAGGCCAGAGGTGCGACTTCGATCTGATCCCTGCTGATGAGCCTCAGCACGTGGTCGTGCTCGAGCATGTCATAGAGGGCATCGTACAGGGGTCTCAGATACGGGTTCACCTTTTCCAGGAGATCGCCCGGAAGAAACCCGAGCTTTTCTCCCGCCTCCACGGCGGGCCTGGTGAGAATGATCCGCTCCACCTTTTTCTTCAGGAGATGAGATACACCCATGGCGAGGGCGAGATAAGTCTTCCCGGTGCCGGCGGGCCCGATGCCGAAGAGGACGTCTTTGACGCGCATGGCGTCGATGTAGCGCTTCTGCTGGAGGCTCTTGGGAACGATCACCTTCTTGGTAGAGGAGATGTAGATGCTGTCCTTGAAAACGTCCTCGAGGTTTACGTTGCGGTCTTTGGCGAGCATCCGGATTGCATACCACACATCGTCCGGGTAGAGGGGGAATCCGCCCTTGATGAGCTTGTACAGGTCTTTCAGGGCATGTTCTGCAAGCTCCACATCGAAGTCCTCACCGGTGAGCTCAATAGTGTTTCCCTTCAGCGAGCATTTGACTCCGATGGACTCTTCGACGATCTTCAGGTTCGAGCAGCTGTCGCCCGCGAGTTGGCGTAATACGTACGGATCGGGAAATTCAACGCTTGGCATGTAAGGTGGTTTGCCTCTTTATCATGGTCTCTTAAGAGTTCTGATATATCAAAAAACATGCGAACACAAGACCCTCTTCCTCCGGCACCGCCTGTAAGCACCCGGAACTCTTTTCGAAAAAACACAGGCGGAATCTGAAGGCTCCGCACGGCAGGGCGGGCCTTTTACGTTCAGACCGGCATCACGAGCTGGAGGCTGCCCGGGGCATGCCTTTCAGGAGATTTCCTCGTCAGTCAGGTAGCAGGCCGGGTCCTCCCCCCAGGGGTCTCCCGTCGCCGCCTCGGCCCGTGCGCGGAAGTTGCCGGCGCACACATCGAGCCATCTGCAGTCCCGGCACCGTCCCTGCATGTGCTCTTTTTTGGTTTTGAGCTTCATGAGGAATTCATTGGAGGGGTCTTCCCAGATTTCGGAAAAAGGCTTTTGCCTCACATTGCCCAGCACCCTGGTGCGCCAGAACTGGTCGGGATAGACCTCGCCGTCCCAGTTGACGCAGCCGATTCCCAGGCCGGAGGAGTTGCCGCCGTTCATCTTCAGCAGCTCGAGCACCTCGTCGGCCCGCGGATGGCCCTGCCGTTTCATGCGCAAGTACACGTACGGGCCGTCCGCGTGGTTGTCAACGGTGAGCACCTCGACTTGTTGTCCGGCATCGATCATTTCCCTTGTCCTGTCCATGATGAGGTCCAGAGTGTCTCTGGTCTGTTCCCGGGAAAGGTCGTCCTCCATGAGCTCGATGGCCCTGCCGGTGTACACCAGATGGTAGAAGCAGATACGTGGGATCCCCTCGGTCTTCATGAGGTCGAGAATCCTGGGTATCTCATCGACGTTCCTGCGGTTCATGGTGAAGCGGAGGCCCACTTTGATCCCTTCGTGCATGGCGCGCTCGATGCCTTTCATGGCCTCTCTGAAGGCGCCCCTCACCCCGCGGAAGGTGTCGTTGATCTCCTGGAGCCCGTCCAGGCTCACACCGATGTAGGAGAGGCCGTAGTCGGCGAGCTCCATCGCAAGATCCTGCGTGATGAGAGTCCCGTTGGTCGATATGACGGCGCGCATGTCTGATTTGACAGCCGTTCTGATGAGCGCGGGCAGGTCCTTTCTGATGAGGGGCTCCCCGCCCGAGAAGAGGATGACCGGAGATCCGTATTCCCTCAGGTTTGCGATGAGCTCCATCCCCTCCTTCGTGGAAAGCTCGTTTCCGGCTTTTCCCGCGGCCGCGTAGCAGTGCACGCATTTGAGGTTGCAGGCGGACGTGATGTTCCATACCACCACGGGTTTCTTGTCGGCGGAGAACTGAAGCAGATGGGACGGAAGGTCTTTCGATGATCTCCCGTACCTCAATGGGTCGGATGCCTCCACGGTCCCGCAGTAGAGCTTTGAGATACCGATCACAGTCGTACTCCTTTCAATGCTTTGATGATGCCCTCGTCGGTGTATTCGTCCGCCACCACGCCCACAGGCAGGCCCAATTTCTCCATGGCGTCGGCGGTCACCGGGCCGATGGCTGCGAGCAGCCTTTCCTTCAGCGGCCCAACATCGTCCCCTAAGAGCAGAAGGGCGTG
This sequence comes from Syntrophaceae bacterium UBA1062, assembly GCA_002316295.1. Lineage (GTDB taxonomy): Bacteria > Desulfobacterota > Desulfomonilia > UBA1062 > UBA1062 > Phosphitivorax. Next base: position 23,095 of record DCDF01000213.1, read on the forward strand.
CCGGACCCCGGAGGGGCTGGTGAAGACCACCGTGTCGACCGTTGCCAGGGCGGAGAGAAAATCCTCTCTGGAGGCGTCATCAGGGAGCACGGTCTCATAGACAGGGATTTCCTGAACAAGTGCGCCGCGCTCCTTCAGGGCGTCCACCAGATAGGTCCGCGCCCCTGCGGCCCGGGGCACGCACACGCTCTTTCCCACGAGATCCGTTTCTTTGAGCATCTCCATAATTCCCTCGGAGCGGAACTCCTCGGCCATACCGTCCGCTCGTATGCCGTAGGATCGAAGCATATTGCGGGTCTTGGGTCCGATGCAGTAGATTCCCTTGCCGGAAAACGCCCGTGCGTCCATATCCCGGGCGAACATCTTCTTCATGAAGATGGGCACTGCATTCTGCGAGGTGAAGATGAACAGGTCGAATGCCCGGATATCCGGCAGGTCGAAGGGGAGAGGAGAGATCTCCAGCAGGGGGTAGAGCACCACCCAGGCTCCGTATGAAGCAAACAGCGATGCGGTCTCCAGCGCGAGATGCGCGGGTCTGGTCACGAGCACCGACCTGCCTGCCAGGGGCTTGGATTCATCCGAGTAAAGCTCTCGGCTGAGGCTTGCGACATTCCCCACCACGATGATGCACGGAGACCCGATGCCGTGATCGGCAGCGTCTCTGCCCAGATGCGCAAGTGTCGAGACGACATGGCGCTGCAGAGGGGTGGTCGCATCCTGCACCAGCGCGCAGGGCATATCCGGGCTCATTCCCTCCGCCATGAGCCTTTCGGCGATCTCAGCGATGCGGGAAGCTCCCATGAGGAACACGATGGTGCCTTTCTCGGCCGCCAGATGCTTCCAGTCGAGGAAGCCGGATTCCTTGGACGGATCTTCGTGGGCCGTGACGAATGTGACCGACGAGGCATACCCCCGGTGAGTGGGAGGGATGCCGGCGCTGACAGGCCCTGCGATGGCCGAGGTTATGCCCGGGATGATCTCGAAAGGTATCCCGTGCTTTTTCAGATGCAGGGCCTCCTCTCCGCCTCGCCCGAATATGCACGGGTCGCCTCCCTTGAGTCTCCCGACTGTCTTGCCGAGCCGTGCAAGCTCGACCAGCAGCTCGTTGATACGCGGCTGCTCCATGTATTCCTTGCCGCCGCGCTTGCCGACATACATCTTTTCCGCACCCGGCCTCGCAAGGCTGAGAATCTCGACCGGGATGAGGTCGTCGTAGACGATGACGTCGCACTTCGGGATAGTGCGCATGGCCTTCACCGTGATGAGGCCGGGATCACCGGGTCCGGCGCCGATGAGAAAGACCTTCATGGGTACTCCTCCGGATGAACTTTCTCTTTCAGGGCAAGGGCCAGTCTGCGACCTACGGCCGGGTCAGCGCCCTGCATACTCATTCTTTCGACGCGTGTCTCGTCGGGGCTTCCGAGCATTCCGACAATGGATATCTCTTCGCCGTCCCACACGGCGTATGCCCCTGCGGGGAGATTGCAGTCCTGCCCGAGCGCGGCGAGAAACTCCCGCTCGGCCTCCGCACAGATGCGCGACGGCCCGTGGTCGATCCGTCCGAGCAGATCCCCGACTTCGCGGTCGTCGCTCCTCGCCTCCACCGCGATGATGCCCTGGCCGGGAGAGGGCACCATGCTCCAGGCATCAAGGGCGACTCCTTCCTCCAGGCCCAGCCTCCTGACTCCGGCCGCAGCGAGGACCACGGCGGACACCTCGGCCCCGATCTTCCCGAGCCGGGTGGGGACGTTCCCCCGGATGTCCACGATCACGAGATCGGGCCGATGGAGCCTGATCTGACATCGTCTGCGCATGCTTGATGTACCGATGCGCACGCCGGCGGGGAGATCTTCGAGGGTGTGCCGCCCCTTTGAGAACAGCATGTCGCGGGGATCGTCTCTTTCCAGGTATGCGCCGATGGAAAGCCCCTGGGGCACGACCGCCTGCATGTCCTTGAGGCTGTGCACCGCGCAGTCGATCTCGCCCTGAAGGAGCTTGCGCTCAATCTCCTTGACGAACACACCCTTGCCTCCGATGGCATCGAGCGGGGCATCGGCGTGGATATCGCCGGTGGTCCGAATCGTATGCACTTTCGTCGTTATGCCCGGCTCGAAGCGGGCAAGCGCGCGACGCACCATTTCCGTCTGCTTGAGCGCAAGCGCGCTACCCCTTGTGCCGATCCTGATAGTCCTCATCGAGCTGGAAAATCCTCCGTGCCTGTTCTATATTGGGAAGGGTGGGATGCTCTTTCAGAAAGCTCGCCACCCGGTGGAGAAAACGTTTCAGCGATATCCGAAGCTTCTGTTCCACTGCCGCCCTTTGCTCGGGAGAAAGAGAATTGCTTCCCATCTCGGAAGCGATATACTCGTCCATGAGGGCAAAGAGATCCCGGATAGTGGCCTGGGCATCGAGGGATCGCACCCATTTCCCGAAACGCTCCACTTCAGAGGTGATGATATCGAGCGCTTTGTCCGTCTCCTCCTTCCGGTAGGTGATATGCTTGTCTACAATGGCCTTCAGGGCATCGATGTCGTAAAGATAGCAATTATAGCATTTCCCCGCCTCAGGATCCACATCTCTCGGCACCGCGATGTCTATGATTATGATGGGCTCATGTCGCCGCCGCTTCATCACCTCGTCCATCATGGCCCGGGTGATGATGGGGTCGGGCGATCCGGTCGAGGTGATGACGATGGAGCACCTGGCCAGCTCCTCTCTCAGGGCTTCGAAGGGCTTTGGCTTACCGCCCAGCTCCATGGCGAGGTCGCATGCCGCCGAGTGGGTCCTGTTGATGATGCTGAGGTCCCGCGCGCCCCGCTCCTTGAGGCGGATCGCCGCGATGCTGGCCATCTCCCCCGCTCCGATGATGAGTACAGAGCTCTGGCCGATGTCGCCGAAGATATGACATGCAAGCTCTACTGCCTGGGATGCCACCGATACCGGGTATCTGCCGATATCCGTCTCTGTGCGCACCCGCTTCGCCGTCCTGAACGCCCGGTGGAGGGCCTTGTTCAGGAAGACCGAGGTGGTTCCTGCGGCTAGAGCCGCGCGGTAGGCGTCCTTGACCTGACCCAGGATCTGGTTTTCCCCGATGACGAGGGAATCGAGGCCTGACGCCACAGCGAAGAGGTGCTTGATCGCCTCCTCGCCGCGAAAGATCTCGCAGCTCTTCAGAAGTGTTTCTCCGGGAATGCCCGAAAGGGCTTCCATTCGCTCGAGCACTGCGCGTTCCTCGATACCCGTCCAGTACACCTCAGTCCTGTTGCAGGTGGCAAGCGCATATATTTCGGCGTCACGCGCACAGATGCACTGGAAGTCCTGGGGGTTCACGAAGAGCTTCTCCCTGATCTCGACAGGGGCGCTTCGGTAGTTTACGCTGATGCAGCCGATTCGGTTCATCCGGTGAGTCCTATGCCGTGAGATTCGGGGTATGCCATGTTCATGCCGATGAACAGGAGAACCATGAAAACGAATCCGGCGATCGTGATCACCGCGGTCCTCCCGCCGGACCACCGGATGGCAAACCTCTGGTGAATGCTGAAGGCGAAGACCATCCACATGGCCGCCCCGGCCGAGATCTTCGCGCCGATATGAGACAGCTCGACGCCCAGGCTCGAGGCCCATAAGGCGCCGAATATCATGCCCGCGGTAATGGAGACGAACCCCGCCCCGAGACAGACGGAAAGAATCCTGTCGAGCAGCTTCAAGGGAGGAAGCCCCGAGGCTGTCCAGTGAAGGTATCCCTTCCTGATGATCCTCTCGTGGATCAGGTATACCACAGACACCACGAACGCCACGGCGAAAAGGGCCTCCCCCGCTATGACGCTCACGGTGTGCAGAGGATACCATGTCTGGGACAATGCGGGAGCCATGCCGCCGCTCTCATCGAGATGAGGGCCGATCATGCCGAGGGAGAAGCCTGCCACGGGCAGGAAGAAGGCCCCCAGCACCGCCGTCTGCTTTCGGAAGATGAAGGGGACGAAGACGAGCGAGGCCAGCAGCACTATCATGTTGGTCGCCTGCGCGGGGGATGCCAGAGGGACATGGTTCATCTGCCCGCCCAGAAAAAGGGTGTGGATGACATGGAGCGCGATGCTCGCCAGGAACAGTCCGCGGGAGACCAGAACGATCCGGCTGTCTCTCCAGAAGAGGTACATGATGAACCCGATGCCGGTGAGTATGTAGAAGAGGATCGCAATCCGGATGATCATGGAAACACCTCCCCGAGGTCGATGTGCTGCCCCAGAGCTTCGAGGAGGATCCGCTCCGCGAGCTCCCGGTTATGCTCCCGGATGGCATCCAGGAGCTCGGAATCGATGAGAACCTCGAAGATCCGTTTATGGCTGTCGTGTCCGCCCTCGCCGGAGAGCACAATGGGCCTGATCCTGCCCATGATGAGAGCCAGTACGGCAAATTCGTCACCCAAAAGCTTGTCGATCTCGAGCCGCATTTTTTTCGAAAGCGCGGGAGAGACACCGCCTGTGGAGATGGCGATCTTGATGGGGCCTTTCTCCACAATGGAGGGCACGATGAAGCTGCACAGCCGAGGCTGGTCCACGACATTGCAGAAGATGCGGCGGGAATCGGCATCCCTGCTCACTGCAAGATTCGTTTTGTCATCATCTGTCGCCGCGATGACCAGGAAAGCGCCGTCAAGGTCCTGAGGCTCATAGTCCCTCCGTATGATCTCGATCCCGTCGCTCTGTGCGATTTTGTCCACCACCTCGGTCGCGACGACTTTCACGCGTGCGCCCGCCTTGAGCAGAGGTTCGATTTTCCGGGATGCCACCATCCCTCCGCCCACTACCACGGCGAGCCTGTCCCTCAGATCGATGAAAATCGGATAATAATGATTATCCATAGTTTTCCGGTCATCCATTGTTTTCAGCCCGTTTCTAACGTGCCCGCTTCAGCCAGTCCTTGATAATCGGCAGTGTCCGGGGATCTTTCCGAAGCTGGTGAGCGGCTTGCGGGAGCATGATGAGCTTCTTGGGGTGACAGGCGGCGGCAAAAAGCCTGCCTGCATGGTCAGGCGGAACGGTCTCGTCGTTTTCCCCGTGCACGATGCCTACAGGGCGCGGGGAGATGAACGGGAGTTGCTCGGCCGGCTTCAGACCGAGGAAGTCGTCGTACCACGACCGCAGATCGGGGGGAAAGTGCTCGTCCCTGATGACGCCGATACGGCGGAAGTGATGTTCGAGTTCCAGAGGGTCTTTCGGGAGGATATCGCCGAAGTTTTCGGGGGTTGCCATGAGCAGGAGGCTCTGGAGGTGTTTTTCCATGGCTGCGAAACGTGCCGCGACGGCGCCTCCCGCCGAGAATGCGACACAGTGTATGGAGGAGGGGTCGATGCCCGGCGTGTTGTATATCCTGAAGACGACGGCGGAAAGATCCTCATACCATCCGTTCATATCAATATTGCCCCCGGACAGACCACAGCCCCGGAAGTTGAAGATTACGCAGCAGTATCCTTCGCTCACGAGCCCTTCGACCATGTCCAGATAACCCCTGTCGTTCGGATCCGGCTTCCCCCCCGGGATCCCGTGGCAGAAAACGACGGCGGGGCGCAGGCCCCGGAAAGAGTCTTCAGGGCAGTACAGCCATGCTCTGATTCTTATGTCCTGCAGGGTTAGCGGTAACTCTCTGGATTTCATCTTCAAGCAGATTGTATCTCCTGTACACAAAGGCCCACGACTGCAGTTCCTGCTCGTCGAGGATCATTTCGTCGCTGTCGGAAAAGGTCCTGGCGGGGATCCTGTTGCTCGATGCGAGCAGCCTTATGGTCTGCTCCGGGATCTTCAGCAGCACGGCCGCCCTCTCCAACGATGTTTTGCGGTGCTTTGCATGTCCGACCTTCTTGAAGACAAAGGTCTGGAGTATATTCTTCTGGGTGGCGTCTTTGTCGAGGGAAAATGCCCTGTCCAGCACATCGATATAGCCGGCATCCATCTGGTAGCGGATATTCGCCAGCTCGACCATGGCCCGGATGTCTTCGGGATGTTCCTCCAGCATCCTGTTCAGGATGCGCTCGGCCTCCTGCATGTTGTTGAGGAAGAAGTGGATTTCCGAGAGATAGAGGTAGGTGTCGCGTTCCTTGTCGCCCAGGTTCATGGCCTTGGTGAACATCTCCAGGGCGAGATCGAGGTGCCCCAGCTCCCGGTGGCAGATGCCGATGAGCTTGTAGATGAGGGGAGAGGTGGAGCACAGGATGTTCGCCTTTTCCAGGTCGTCCGCGGCGATGGTGTAATACCCCTGTTCCATCTTGCTGCGGGCCCTCGACATGAAGGTCTTGAACCGGTCGTCGAAGCCCATGGACGAGAGGCTCAGATCGGCATTTTTAAAATGGAATCCGGCGGTGCACAAATCGATGAATTCCCGGTTCTCATTCAGGGGCTCTCCGGACTGGAGCACGTCGATCACCCGCTGGCAGAGATTCTTGATGGGAAGCATGCTGTTGATCTTGTTCGCCACGTTGAAACCCACGGCGCACAGGTCGTTGTTTTCCATCTCCGAGAGGTGCCGGGCTTCGTTCAGGAGCTCCTTGAAGAACAGATTAGTCATCTCCTTGGAGTTGTAGATGGGCAGCACCATGGCGGACTTGTACTGACCGGCGGGGCAGCTGTATTCATAGCTCAGCCAGAGCTCACCGTATTCGCTGTCTATCCGCTCCACCTCAACCGAGATGATCTCGATAAGTCCTCTGGGCTGTTCCAGCTTTCCACGCATAGTAAAGATCTATTCTGCGGGGGCTCAAATGTCAACAGGAGGAAATTCGTTCCGACCAATTACCGGTGGAAACACATTTGCATTTATGGTAGCTCACTGGACACGGAGGTGAGAATATGAAGAGATTTCTCGTTTCCTGGGGAATCTTGGCCGCAATCGTGCTGCTTTTCTCTCCGCAGACGTCTCTGTGCGCGCCCAGAGCGCAGACACAGAGCCGGGTCTACGATGCAGGGGAGGTGCCGCAGGGCAAGGACATTTCCCATGAGTTCCTTCTGGAGAATGCCGGCGACGAACCCCTGGTGTTTAAGACAAAGCCGTGCTGAGGGGTGGAGATATCGGCCCCGGGCGGGCAGACCATCGAGCCGGGCAAGACCGGGAGGATCGCGGTGAAAATGTCCACGCGATCGTATACGAACGAGCTTGTCAAAGAGATCAGGGTGGAAACCAACGACCCTGAGAGAAACATGATCACTTTCACCATGAAGGCGCTGGTCGTCGAGGCCCTCAAGGTGACACCCAGGCTCGTGAACTTTGGGAAGATGCTGCAGGGCGAGACGTCCACCCGGAGCATCACGCTTGAGAACCGCGGGAAGGAACCTGTCAGGGTCACGTCTGTGAAGGCTGTGCCGCCGTCCCTCCTCTCTCTCGGGCAGACCGATCCGTTCATCCTGAACCCCGGGCAGAAGAGAACGCTCGATCTGACAGTATCCAGCGGTTCGTCCGAAGGATTCGTGAGCGGATATGTGAACCTGGAAACGGACCTGGACTATCTTCCGAAAAAAACCGTCCGCATCCGTGCCGAGGTGAAGAAAAGACAGAACCCCTGACAGTGAGGTGATAGGCGCCCACCCTGGAGCCGATGAAAAAGAGCACGAAGAGAAAGATCGCCGCGGTCGGCGGGCTCACCGGAATCAGCCGTATTCTGGGGTTTGTCCGGGATATGGTGATGGCATGGCTCCTGGGAGCCGGATTTCTGGCGGATGCTTTCATTGTCGCCTTCAGGATTCCCAACCTCCTGCGCAGATTCATGGCCGAAGGCGCCGTCAGCGTCGCCTTTGTCCCCGTTTTCGTGGAGGCCAGAGAAAAGGACGGCCTGAAAAGGGCCGTGGATCTTACCCATGGTGTGTTCACGCTCCTGTTCTTCTCTCTGACCGGTCTGGTGATCGTCGGGGAAATCATCGCGCCGTTCATAGTAGGGATCATTGCCCCGGGGTTTCTCGGCGGAGAGATCTTCGATGTGACGGTTCACCTCACCCGCATCATGTTCCCCTTCATCCTGCTTATCGGAATCGGCGCCCTGCTCATGGGCGTGCTCAATTCCCTCGGTCATTTCACGGCGCCGGCAGGGGCCCCGATTCTCCTGAATGTCTTCATGATCGGGATGCCGATAGTGTTCCATGTCCTGGTGCCCGTATTCGCCTCTCCCGCAGATGCGTTCGCCTGGGGCGTAATTCTTGGGGGTGCGGCCCAAATCCTTCTGCAGATCCCTCCGCTGTGGAGACGGGGAGTATCTCTGAAAATCACGGGTGATTTTTTTCACCCACGGCTCAGGCAGGTCCTGAAGCTCATGGGCGTGGCCGCGGTGGGTGCCTCGGTATATCAGCTCAATGTGTTCGTCGGTACATTGCTCGCATCCCTGCTCTCCACCGGCAGCGTCTCATATCTCTACTACGCAAACCGCATCGTCGAGCTTCCCTTAGGCCTGTTTGCCTTTGCCGTCAGCAATGTGATGCTTCCCTCCATGAGCGCTGCATATGCCCGGACGGACACTGGTTCGCTTTCTTCCCTCACGGGAGAGTCTCTCACCGCTGTGCTTCTTTTCACTATACCGGCGACCATCGGAATCATGGTGCTCGCAGAGCCAATATTCGCAGTGCTTTTCATGCGGGGCGCCTTTGGCCCGGATGATGTCGCCGCCTCGGCACAGGCGCTGCGCATGTATGCACTGGGTCTGTGCGCCGTGGGCGTTTCGCGGGTTCTCACCCAAGCCCTGTATGCCATGCAGAAGGCGAATGAGGTTGTGAAGACGGCCTGGATATCGCTGGCGGTCAACATCGTGTTCAGCGCTGGCCTCATGTCTTTCCTGGGACATGCCGGAATCGCCCTGGCGAGCAGCATATCCGTTACCGTTCAGATGGTTCTGCTGTACAGGGCCCTCGCCGCACAGGGCATTACCCTGGCGCCTGTGATATGGGCCACTGTCGGAAAGATGGTGGGCGCTGTTGCGGTCATGGGATGCGGGCTGTTCTGGTTCGTACGCATGGATTTCTGGATGGGCGGCCTGTCGCTCATGAGCCTTTCACTGCTGTTTTCCTCCATCGTATTCGGCGCTGCCGTGTATTTTGCTCTCCTGTGGGTCATGGGAATGCGGTCTTTCCTCAGGTGAGCCCTTTTCAGGGAGACCGAACTGAACTGCGGGGCCTTTTCAGACCGCACCCTCCAACCAGTATGAAATTTCTTTCTTATAAAAAGTAACAAAAGTTCTTTCCTGGTGAAACGACCTTTTGCCAAGCATTGTGGAGACTTATATAACCGTATGTTATTCTGGAATATTTCTAAATAATTACCAGTGGCATTATGTTTGCTAAATTATCGGAATTAAGAAAACGGGCAGGGCATCGATGAAACTGACACGCAGGGAAATTCTTGAGCAGCTGGGAAGACTCGGAATTCGTGGGCTCTCTGACTTGAAAAAGGCGTGTAGGGAGTTTGAGGCCTACTGGAACTGTGTGCATTGCAGGGTGTGGCCCGACCACACTTGTTGATGAAATTACCTTATGGGGAGCTAACGGAGCATCATGTGCAGTGATAGATTGACCAGGTATGTTGTTGACCAGACCTTGGAACTCTCCCCTGAGTTCATAAAACAAAACGCCGGGGTCATCCCGTTGCTCTTTCAGGTATCCCTCCTTTCGGAAGTCGATGTTCGGGTCGAGAGAATATCAGATCTTTTTCTGAACTTTGTCGAGCACATCACCTCTTTTGACGCCGCGCTCGTATACATCTGGGCGCCCCAGGACGCCTGGTTCTGCAGGGGGCTTCAGGGAGAGGTGCCCGAAAGGATAGAAAACGGTGATATCTTCACGGTCACGGTCAGAGATACCGCAAAGCCCATACTCATCCCCGATGCGAGCGAAACCGGTCTTGAGGTCCATGAGCTGCCGATCATGTTCCATTCCATGATCGCGCTGCCCATCTACAAGGATACGAAAATCATCGGCTGCCTCGAACTCTTCCGCAAGTCCGGCCCCTGTTTCGATATAAACGATCTCGTGCTCATCAAGCACCTGTTGCTGGGCTCGGAAAATATCCTCCAGCAGGTGATCAGTCCGGAAACGGATTACGACGATGCCCTCGATATCCGTATGGATGTTCCCCAGAAGCATGTGCTTCTGGATATACTCAATCAGTATGAAGAACTCTCCAGACGCATGTCTTTCCCCTTGAGCGTGGCGATCCTGGAGATAGAGGACAGGGACAAGTTCGGGCTCTACCAGCATATCCCAGAAGGAATACGGACCTTAAAGACTCTGGCGAAGCGGATACAGAACGGATTGAGGCGCTACGACAAGGTGATCAGGTATGAAGAGTTGAGCTTTTTCGCCATCCTTCCCGGGTGCTCGTCGCAGGACGCCGTCACAGCTCTGCACAACGCGACGCTCAACCTCGGCGCGGACCTCGCCAACAACATGACCATCGGCATCGCCACCCTGCCGGATGAGGCACAGGATGCCAAAGGCCTCATCAACATCGCCCATCAGGCCCTGTCCCACGCCAAGAAGAAGGGCATTCACATGGCGCGATACTCCCAGACAGGCGCCATCAGACCTACCAACCTGTCGCTGGAGCTGAGGATGAAGAAGATCATCAGCTCCGGTCCTCATATCGAAGTTCTCAACGAGTTGCTCGATCTGCTGAGGATTCAATCCCAGGCGGACGATATCTCCATCCGGTATGAGCCGCCGGGTTCGCCGGTGAGCTGGCAGGGTCACGATCTGGGATATCTCTATCACCAGGGGTTGTCCGAGGATATTTACGAATGGATCGTCACTTACATCACGCCTTCCTGGGCGGTGGCCCTGGGGCTTGACCCCGATACCAGAAACTGGTACCTCGGCATGCTGACCACGGCCTCCATTCTCAGCGATCTGAGGGCGGGATATCCCATGGGTTACTCCATCCGGGTCGCGGACCAGATGTTCACACTGGCCAAGGAGATGGGAAAAGGCGAGACGCAGGCCGCTCAGTGGGCGAATTCGGCTCTGGCGGCCAATATCGGGTATCTGGGTATCCCTACCTCGATCTTCACCAAGGGTGAGATCACCCCCTTTGACAGGAAAAAGATCGGCTCCCATACCTACATCGGCTCGAAGATCCTTCAGGATGTGAGCGTGCTCGATCTCAGCGACGATATCGTCATGTATCACCACGAAAATATGGATGGAAGCGGATATCCCAGGGGATTGAAAGGCGGGGAGATTCCGCTCGGTGCACGGGCGATGCGGGTGATCGATACCTACAACGCCATCACCACCCCCCGGCTCTACCGATTCCAGTTGAGCCAGCAGGAGGCGTTGAGGGAGCTGTGCGCCATGTCGGGGAAAGCTCTGGATCCGGATATCACGTCTCTGTTCGTGGATGTTATCGGTTTTTGATCCATCTCGGGTGGGTGATCCCGTACTTCCTGATCTTGTAGTGGATCACCCGTTTGCTGATCCCAAGGGTATCTGCGGCGTCTTTCTGAACCCAGTCGTTTTTCTTCAGTGCATCCAGGATGATTTCCTTCTCGTTCATGGCCAGAGAAGACAGGCCTCCATTGCCTCCCTTCTCTTTTTCGATCCTCGGCTCGACCGGTATTGAAATATCGCCGGTCCGGATTACGCTGCCTTCCGCGAGAAGAACCGCCCGCTCCACGCAGTTGCGGATTTCCCGGACATTGCCCGGCCAGTCGTATGCCTTGAGGAGGTCGATGGCATACCCGTCGATTTCCATATCCGGCTTGTTGAATTCCAGTGAGTATTTTTTCATGAAATATCGGACCAGAGGCTCGATATCTTCCTTCCGTTCCCTGATGGGGGGGATGGGGATATTGACCACGTTGATGCGGTAATAGAGGTCTTCCCGAAATTTCCCTTCCTGTACCATTTGATAGAGGTCCTGGTTCGTCGCCGCAATGACCCTGACATCCACCTTGATGGTGCGCTCTCCGCCCAGGCGTTCGAACTCCCGTTCCTCGAGGACGCGCAAGATCTTCGACTGCAGCGTCATGTCCATGTCCCCGATCTCGTCGAGAAAGATGGTTCCCATATTGGCCTGCTCGAACCTGCCCGTTCTCATTTTCACGGCGCCGGTGAAGGCCCCTCGCTCATGGCCGAAGAGCTCGCTTTCGAGTATGTTCTGGGGCAGCGCGGCGCAGTTCACCTGCACGAAATTGTTGTCGGCGCGGTTCGAGTTGTGGTGGATGGCGCCCGCTATGAGGCCTTTCCCGACCCCGGTCTCGCCGGTGAGCAGCAGCGTGGAGTCCGCCTTCGCCACCTTTTCCGCCATGCTCAGAACCTTTTTCAGGGAAGGGCTCACCCCGATGATGTCGGAGGTGCGGTAGATGACATTCTCCTGGGTATGTCTGAGATAGTCGATCTCGTTTTTCATCCGCTTGAGCGCCAGGGCGTCGTCGACCTTCTGGACGAGCTCATGGAGGCCGAACGGCTTCTGGACAAAGTCCTGGGCACCGTTCTTCATGGCCACTACCGCGGTGTCCACCGAGGCATAGCCGGTCATGACGATGACGGAGGTGGACGGATTTGAACCTTTGATCTTTTTGAGCAACTCGATACCGTCCATTCCCGGCAGCTTGAGATCGGTGATCATGAGATCGTAGATGTATTTGTTGACCCGAGCGAGAGCGGCCTCGGCGTTCTCCACGAGCTCAACGACGTGACTGTGCTTTTTCAGCTCCTGGAAAAGGATCTGCCCGAGGTTGATATCGTCTTCGACTATCAGTATGTGCGCCATCTCGGTGTCTTCATCGGAAAAACGGGAACAAAACTTTATCCATGCGCTTTCGCCTTCCTTGGGAGCGGGCCGATATATGTCCCGGGACCTTCAAAAGGCGATGGACGTTGACCAATTCCGCGGGGTATACTATTGATGTATCGATGGATCGGCCTTCAAGAGAGAGATGGTTGAACGTTCCCAATACTTGCCTGCGGGAGGGGATATGGTAGTGCATACGGTGGTGGTTACGGAATTCATGACCAACTGCTTTATCGTGGGCGACGAGATCACGAAGGAAGCGGTGGTGATCGATCCCGGGGGAGAAGGACAAAAGATCCTGAAGGAAATAGAGAAGATGGGTATGAACGTGAAGGCAGTGGTCAGCACCCACGCCCACGTGGACCATATCGGGGCCCTGAAGGACATCAAGAACGCACTGGGCGCGGATATCATGATGCATCAGGCTGAGCTTCCGGTTCTCAAGACCGCATCGAGAATGGCAAGGCTCTTCGGCATCAGCATCGACGATCCGCCGGAGCCCGACCGCTTCATCGCCGAGGGAGATCAGGTTTCGTGCGGAAGCATCACGCTGAAGGTCATTGAGACCCCTGGACATTCACCCGGCGGAATCTCGCTTCTGACATCCGACGGGAAGGTCTGTTTCGCCGGCGACACTCTGTTTGCAGGCTCTATCGGGAGAACCGACCTGCCGGGCGGGGATTACCATACGCTCATCGAATCGATAAAGACCAAACTCATACCCTTGGGCGACGATGTGAAGGTTCTCTCGGGGCACGGGCCGGCCACCACCATGGGGGTCGAGCGCAGATACAACCCATTCCTGTAAGGGAGGAGTAATGAAGAAGGCATATGTGGGCACAATGATTCTCATGATCGTTTTTCTCATGCTTCCGGGCTGTGCGCGGATACAGGAGACCTTTTCGGGATCTCCCGAGTCCCGGGAGGCCCAGCCGGCGGCCCGCTATCTCGATTTCGGCGACGTGCTGGTTCCCGGAGAGCTGACCAAGGTCGCCAAGGACAGCTATATCACCAACGGGCACGGCCGTCTCGTTCTCGCCGGAAGGGTTCAGGGCGAGTCGCTTGCCCAGTACTTCGTGACATCCATGTACTCGGAGGGGTGGACGACGCTGAATCAGTACAAGTATCAGGGAGCGATCAAGCTCTTTTTCAAGAAAAGCGAGAGGGTAGCCTCGATTCTCATTTCAGAGAATCCTCTCGGGACGCAGGTGGAGATATGGGTAGTGCCCCTGGGGAAGATCTAGCGGGAAAGAACGTCGTATACGGCATCACAGGCGGCATCGCCGCCTATAAGGCCCCGATGATTGTCAGGAGCCTGAAAATGCTTGGGATCGAGGTGCATGCCGTTATGACCGATGCCGCCCGGTATTTCGTGACTTCGACAACGCTGCAGACCCTTACCGGCCGACCGGTGTTTATGGATCTGTTCCCCGAGACGCCGGCCGGCCCTCATGAGGTGGAGCACATCGCCCTCGCGGACCGTGCGGATCTTCTGCTCATCGCGCCCGCAACAGCGGACTTCATCGCGAAGATGGCGCACGGAATCGCGGACGACCTCCTCTCGTGCGTTGCGCTTGCGACGAGGGCTCCAATCCTGATATGCCCGTCGATGAATGTCAATATGTATCAGCATCCCGCTACGAGGGAAAACATCGATATCCTGAAGAAAAGGGGCGTTTCCGTCCTCGAGCCCGCCAGCGGAGAGCTCGCCTGCGGATGGGAAGGCGCAGGGCGTCTGCCCGAGCCTCGGAGGATCGTGGCCGAGGCGAAGAAGATGCTCTACCAGAAGGACCTCTCCGGCATCTCCATGCTCGTCACCTGCGGCCCTACTTGTGAGGACATCGATCCGGTCCGGTTTATCACCAACCGTTCGACCGGCAAGATGGGGGCGGCCCTGGTCGAGGCCGCGGCGTTGCGTGGGGCGCAGGTGAAGGTGATCAGCGGGCCCGTCTGTGTGGAGTATGCTCCATGGGCGGACGTGATCATGGTGCGCTCCTCAGGGCAGATGCTCGATGCGGTCAGGGAGAACCTCGAGAGCGCGGATGTGCTGATCATGGCCGCCGCGGTCGCCGACTATGTCCCGGAGACGTACCGCGCCTCCAAGATAAAAAAGGGCGACAAGCTCAGTGCAATCGCGCTGAAGCCGAGCCCCGACATCCTCTCCACCATCAAGCCCTTCAAGAACGATACGCTCTTCGTGGGGTTCGCCGCGGAAACGGAGAACCTGTCCGACTCCGCCCGGGGCAAGCTCATCAACAAAGGCCTCGATATGATCGTGGCCAACCGGGTGGGTGAGCCGGGGACCGGTTTCGCCGCCGACACCAACAGCGGCCTCATACTTTCCCGGGAGGGTGTGCTGGATCATTTCGAGCAGGTGGAAAAAGAGGTGCTCGCTCATAAGATATTCGATTTTATAAAGGAGCGGGTGTGAATGAACGTATCGTTGAGATACTTCGGGAGGAGGAGCGGTGGACCGGAAGGTTCATCATCTTTCCCCGCCGGATGGTAGCCATGCCGGAAGACACTTCGAAAAAACAGGCGCTGGAAAAGATTCGTGAGCGGCTGGAGAACTGCAGATGCTGTCCGCTCTGTGAAGAGGCTACCAACATCGTGTTCGGAGAAGGCAACCCCGATGCGGAGGTCATGTTCATCGGAGAGGCCCCGGGTGCGATGGAGGACAAGACCGGAAGGCCCTTCGTCGGCCCTGCCGGGAGGCTGCTGACAGACATCATCGAGAAGGGAATGGGGCTCAAAAGAGAAGATGTGTATATCGCCAATATCGCCAAGTGCCGGCCTCCCGGCAACAGAGCCCCGTTTCCCGAAGAGATACGGCAGTGCATCGGATTTCTGGAAGAGCAGATCGATGTCATCCGGCCCAAGGTCATCATCGCCCTGGGCAAGATCGCCGCACAGACCCTTCTGGATACCGATGCGTCCATCACCGCGCTGAGGGGGAACTTTCACGAGTATCGCGGAATCAAGGTGATGCCGACCTTCCATCCGAGTTATCTGCTACACAATCAGGCAAAAAAGAGGGACGTATGGGAAGACATAAAAAAAGTAATGCAGTATCTCGATATTCCGCTGCCCAAGTAGCGCTGCTCTCGTTTTTTGCCTGGCTGGCCATCCTGTTCCCCCCGGCGATGCTCGAGGCTTCCGATGTAGTAGTGCTGGAGGTCAGGGATGCGATCACCCCCCCCGTCGCCTCATACCTCATCGAGCACATCGACAAGGCCGCGGCTGCAGGCAGAGAGGCGGTGATCATCCGCATGGACACCCCCGGCGGGCTGGACACCGCCATGCGGGACATCATCCAAAAAGAAATGAACGCTCCGATTCCGGTGATCGTTTACGTGGCGCCTCAGGGGGCCCGGGCGGCGTCGGCCGGAGCCCTCATCACCCTGGCGGCCGACGTGGCCGCCATGGCGCCGGGGACGAACATCGGCGCCGCGCACCCCGTGAGCATCGGGGGCACGAGCGAGGAGACCGAAGGCCAGAGCCAAACCATGACCGAAAAGGTCACCAACGATGCGGTGGCCTACGCCAAAAGCATCGCCCGCGCCAAGGGCAGAAACGAGCAGTGGGCCGAGGATGCGGTCAGGAAAAGCATATCCACCCCGGCCGATGAAGCCAAGAAACTCGGGGTGATCGAGATCGTCGCCCGGGACACGGGGGACCTCCTCGATCAGCTTCACGGAAGGATTGTCAGAAAGGACGCGAACACCTTCGAGCTCGATACCCGGGACGCGTCCACGCTTCATGAGCCGATGGGCTTGAGGTACCGGCTGCTCTCCGCCATATCGAATCCCAATGTCGCCTACATCCTGATGCTCATCGGGATGGCGGGGATCTTCTTCGAGCTCTCCAATCCGGGGCTGATCCTGCCCGGAGTCATCGGGGGGATATCTCTCATTCTGGCCTTTTTCGCCTTTCAGACGCTGCCGGTCAACTACGCGGGTGTGGCCCTGATGATACTGGCCGTGATCATGTTCATCGCCGAAGTCAATGTGCCGAGCTTCGGACTGCTCACCGCGGGAGGTGTCCTATCCATGATTCTGGGGTCCATTCTCCTGTTCAGAACCCCTGAGACCTATGCTCAGGTTTCTCTTGCGATTATTGTCCCGGCCACCATTCTGTTCACCGTGTTTTTCGTGGCCACGCTCTATCTGGTAGTCAGAACGCACCGCACCAGATCGGTCACTGGGGCGCAGGGGATGGTGGGGGAAAAGGCACGGGTCTATACCTGGAATCCAGACGGTACGGGAAAGGTATTCTGCCACGGTGAGTACTGGAACGCCCGGGGACCGGCGGATCTGAAGCCTGGAGACCAGGTGGAAGTGGAAAGGCTCGAAGGGCTGGTTCTCGACGTACGGCGCGTTTCCCCGTCCCCCCATTCACAAGACCCGCACGGATGATCGCCGTCGCCCTTTCAGGTGGTGTGGATTCAGCGGCGGCGGCCATCCGCCTGCATGAAGAGCGTGAAGCAATCATGGGTGTCACGTTCGTGTTCGGGGAATCGAACCCGCCGCCGGAGCATATCGAACGCGCAGGCTCCCTGTGCGCGTATCTGAACGTCAGGCATACGGTCGTGGATGCGTCCTCACCGTTTACCGCCGTCATGGATTATTTCTGCAGGGAGTACCTGGCAGGAAACACCCCGAATCCGTGTGTTGTCTGCAACCGGGACATCAAGTTCGGTCTTTTTCTGAAAAAGGCATCGGAGCTGGGGGCGGAGAGGATTGCGACCGGGCACTATGTACGGAAAGCGGCAGAGGGAGGAAGGACATGGCTGGGCCGGGCGCGGGAAATGAACTCGCAGGAGTATTTCCTGGGCATGCTCTCTCAGGAGGCGATCCGGCTCAGTGTCTTTCCGCTCCACGACACCACGAAAGAAGAAGCCCGGAATCTGGCGGCTTCCGCACATGTTGCCATTCACAAGCGGGATACCTCACAGGACGTCTGCTTCATCGGGCCCGGGGGGTATGTCCCGTTCATTTCCTCCTGTACCGGTTATCACTCATGCCCCGGAGATATTCTGGATCAGAGAGGATTGGTGATCGGCAGGCACAGGGGCGCCCTGTTTTATACCATCGGCCAGAGAAAGGGCCTCGGCATGGGATTCGGTAAAAGGGTATACGTCCTTGACAAGGATATGAAAAAGAACACCGTCACGGTGGGCGAAAGAGCGCAGTGGCCGTATCAGAGCTTTTTCATGGAGCAGGTGAACTTCATGAAAATTTCCGGCCTTAAAGAGCCCCGTGAGGTGCGGATAAAGGTGAGATACCGGCAGGAGGCGCGGGACGCTCTTCTCATCCCGGCCCCTGACGGCCGGGTTGAGGTCCGGTATGAAGGGATGTTTTCTCCCGGGCAGCTTGCCGTGGCCTATGACGGCCGGGAAGATATTCTCTGTGCCGGGTTTATCCGCTCACCCCAGAAGAATATCCACGTGATATCCCCTTGGTGTCCGAAAGAATGATGCTGATTCCGGCTGTTCCGGATAATCATGCAGAGGGGAAGGACGGATCCCGGGGCGGATGAGAAGGGGTCGAGGAGCCCTTCCGCTCTGCAGGAGCGGGATATCCCGGGAGAGAATGTGTATTGGGAGGTGACAATGGAAGGGTTTCCCAAAGGGAGTCTCAGGGCGGTCCACAACCGAACAGTCTCCGTCACCACATATGAGGCCGAAAATGATTGCGTGATCGTGGAAGGGGTTCTGAAGGACAAACGGCTCGTGGATACCTATTCGGTCACGAGCGGGGAGAAGATGCCGCCGGGGGTCGTTCACGACCTCGCCGTGAGAATCACCGTCAGAGGTCCGGAAATGAGGATCATAGATGTGGCGGTGGATATGAAGCATGTGCCCAGAGATGATTGCATGCGGATGAGAGAGTCGCTCGTTCCTCTGATTGGACAGTCCGTAGCGCCCGGTTTTACTCAGTGGGTCAAGAGCCGACTCGGCGGCAAGAGAGGGTGCACTCACCTCAATGCCCTGGTGATAGCCATGGCCCCGGCGGTTCTCCAGGGATTCTGGAATGCGCGGGCCGCCAGGCACATGAGCATTCGTGAAGCGGCAAAGGGGATTTCGCCGGAATATCTTATCGATACCTGTTGGGTCTGGCGTTCAGAGGGCCCCTTGGCAGAGGAGCTCCGGTCGTTTCTGAACAGGAAGGAGGTTACGGACCGATAGACCCCGGCACGCTGACTCGAGTCTGTTTTGCACCTCCGGGCCGGGGAAAATGGCATTTTGTTTGGCAGGAAATTCTGATAAGAAAAGCTTTCAAGGCAGTGTTATTAAAAAGAAACTATATTATCCGATACTTGGAGTTTTCGTGCCCGAAAGAGCGTCTTCCATAAAAACTCTTGTCAAAAGATTCACCGAAAACGAATACGCACTGATGGTGCTCATGGCGGCCGTGGTGGGCGTTCTCGGCGGATACGGGGCGGTGGGGTTCAGGTGGATCATCGGGTTTTTTCAGGGCCTGTTCTTTGCACACAACGGAAGCGGGGTCTTGGATGTCATCATAGGCCTTCCCTGGTACGCCAAGCTGTTGCCTCCCGTCATCGGCGGGATCATTGTCGGCCCCATGGTCTATTTTTTCGCCCGTGAGGCCAAAGGGCACGGAGTGCCCGAGGTCATGGAGGCTGTAGCCCTGAAAGGGGGCGTGATCAGAAAGCGCGTTGTGGTCGTCAAGACCCTGGCCTCGGCCGTCACCATAGGCTCAGGCGGCTCCGCCGGTCAGGAAGGGCCGATTGTTCAGATCGGTTCCGGCATCGGCTCTGCTTTCGGCCGCATGGCGGGGGTGTCCTCCGACAGGCTGAGGACACTGGTTGCCTGCGGCGCTGCAGCCGGTATCGCCGCCACCTTCAACGCGCCCATCGCGGGCGCCATGTTCGCCCTTGAGATCATTCTCGGCGATTTCGGGATAGCCGCCTTCACCCCCATCGTTGTGTCTTCCGTGCTGGCGACAGTGATATCGCGGTTCCACCTCGGAGCCTTCCCCGCTTTTATGGTTCCTCCCTACGCCATGGCGAGCATTTGGGAAATTCTCACATACCTTGTGCTCGGGATCATCATGGGAATTGCAGGCGTTGCTTTCACCACAGCGCTTTACAAGATCGAGGATCTCTTTGATGCCGTCAGGATACCGGGTTATACAAAAGCCGCTGTCGGGGGAGCGCTGGTCGGATGCATCGGGATCTTTCTTCCCCACATATTCGGCGTCGGCTATGACACCATTTCCCTCGCACTCTTGGGGCAGATCCCGTGGATTCTGCTGCTGAGCCTCGCCATGGTAAAGATTCTGGCCACATCCATTACCATTGGCTCAGGCGGATCAGGAGGAGTGTTCGCTCCCTCTCTTTTCATCGGGGCCATGACCGGCGGGGCGTTCGGATATCTGATGCAGGCGTTCTTTCCCCAGGTGACCGCCGTTCCCGGCGCATACAGTCTGGTGGGAATGGGGGCCATGGTGAGCGCCACCACCCACGGCCCTATCACCGCCATTCTCATGCTGTTCGAAATGACGGGAGATTATAAGATGATTCTGCCGCTGATGCTTGCATGCATCATTTCCACGGTGGTGGCGAGCCAGCTCAAGAGGGACTCCATCTACACCATGAAACTCGTACGCAGAGGCGTGGATATCAGGGCCGGCAGGGACTCGAACATCATGAAGTCGCTGTTGGTCAAAGACGCAATGACCGAGGAGGTGGTGACCATACCTGCAAACATGCCTCTGAAAAAACTGGTGAAATTCACCCTCGCGAGCAAGCACTCGAGTTTTCCGCTGGTTGATGAAGACGGGCTTCTGGAGGGGATCGTAACATTCCAGGACTTCAAAGACGTCGTGTTCGAGGAAGGCCTCGGAGACCTGGTGGTGGCGAAAGAGCTCTCGCCTCAGGAGGTGATCACCATAACCAAAGACGAGAACCTCGACAGCGCCCTGAGGAAAATCGGCGTAAAGAACATCGAGCAGATTCCCGTCGTTGATGAGCACAATCCGAGGAAGATCATCGGAATCCTTTCCAGACGGGACATTTTCGCCGCCTACAACAAGGCCCTCATAGACAGGTCTCTTGCGGGCGTCGGAGGCGGCACGGCGAGGGAGAGGAAGGACAGGGAAGCGGCCTGACGCTGAGCCTTGACGCTCCCCGATGGACGTGAGGACCGGGAAAGAGGGCCGCAGTCTTTTCTCAGGAAGCATTGCCGCACGGTCCGGGAACGGGGGCTTCCTTGTGGCTGCGACCCGTTATCTGAGGCTTTCGTGCACAGGAGGAGGATATGACGGAATCCAAAGCGGTGATCGGGGGGAGGGCGCACAATCTGGAGCAGGTCCGAGAGGTCAGCGCGCAGGGCTATACTTTTGCCGAGATGTCCCTTTACGACCCGAGAGAAGTGGAATCGATGCTCGCAGAGCTCGTCCGGATCAGGGAGCAAACAGGCACAGCCTATATCGCGCACTACCCCAATGAGGATAATCCCTTTGACATAGCCGTGCTCAGAGAGCGTTTTTTCCCCCGTCTGAAGCGGCTTGTCGACCTCTCCCGCGAGCTCGGAATTTCAAAAGGCACCATCCACTTCTGGATGGATGTGAGGTGGGCGCGGCCCGATCTCATTGCCGGGAAGATCGATCTCTTAGGCGAAATGGTGGACTTCGCGGAGGCAAGAGGGATCACCCTGTGTATCGAGAACTTGAGCGAGCGCGTCGAGAGTTTTCAGAAGGCCTTCGACGAGATACCTTCCCTGCGCATGACGCTGGATATCGGGCATGGCCAGCTTCTTTCACGGCAGAACACGTCCTTTGCATTCATCCGGCATGCATTCGAGAAAATCGCCCATATTCATGTGCATGACAACCGCGGAGGGACCAGTGTCAAGGATGATCTCCACCTCGCTTTGGGAGAAGGGATCATCGACTATCCGGGAATCTTGAAGGCCTTGGGCGACAAGGGATACGACTCGACGATCACCATGGAAGTCAAGCCCGGGGACATGAAAAAATCCAGAGAAGTTCTAGAGAGATATCTCTACCCCTCATGAAATTCGGGCCGGGAGTTCCTTGACTATTTCCAGCACCGGGTCTAAGTTGTCGTACATGGTGTGCGTATCTCAGGAATGGGTGATCAAAGGGCGCGTCGATCCTCTGGTGCTGCCGGATCTGAAGTTCAGTCCCATCTTCAGGTCCTTGATGCAAGTACGGGGGCTCAAGACATCGAGTGACGTGCTCAGTTTCCTCAGCCCGAACCTCGGGCAGCTGAAGGATCCCCGCAGCATGAAGAACATGCAAATCGCCTGCGACCGGATCTTGCGCGCCATCAAAACAGAGGAGAAGATCGGCATATTCACCGATTATGACGTGGACGGGGTCTGCAGTGCAGCGCTCATCCAGCGATTTCTCATCAACATCGGCCTAAAGCCTCCTGAGATATTCATTCCCGACCGGGTCAGCGACGGGTACGGCCTGAACATGCGGGGGATAGAGGACCTGAAGAGCAAGGGCGTGAGCCTTCTGATCACCGCCGACTGCGGTGTCACGGCGGTGAAGGAGGTGGATTACGCCAGGTCGCTCGGGATGGATGTCATCATCACCGATCATCATGAGGTAGGGGATGACATACCCAATGCATGCTGCATCCTCAATCCGAAGCAGTCCGATTGCCCGTTTTTCGGCGAGGACCTCTGCGGTGCAGGGGTCGTGTTTCATCTCATCGTGGCGTTGCGTGCCGCGCTCAGGGAGCAGGGATTGCAGAATCTTCCCAACCTCAGGGAAGAGCTCGATCTGGTGGCCATGGCAACCATCGCCGACGCGGTGTCCCTGTCGGGTGTCAACCGGGTGCTCGTGAAAGAGGGTCTGAACATCCTCAACACCTACAGCAGGGTCGGGCTCGCTGCACTGGCTCGAGTTTCCGGAATCACTCGGGAGCTCCTTTCACGTGACATCGGATACATCCTAGGCCCCAGGATCAACGCCGCTGGGAGACTGTCCGACGCACGGAAGGCGTTCGACCTGCTGATTACGGAAGACGCCGTGACGGCGCAGAATCTTGCCCATGAGCTCAACGAGCTGAACCGGTGCCGGCAGGTGGAGGAACAGCAAGTGCTGAACGAGGCGCTCTGTCTTCTCGAAGAAAGCGGGTCTCATCTGGGCAACGCCATCGTGGTGGCCGGAACGAACTGGCATACGGGCGTAATAGGGATCGTCGCATCCCGGATCGCTTCGCTGTTTTCCCGGCCGGCTATCGTGATTTCGCTGCTCGACGGTGTAGGCGTCGGTTCGGGGAGATCGGTTCCCGGGGTGGACCTTCATGCTGCGGTATCACAAGTTTCCGAGTACCTGAATGATTTCGGGGGCCATAAAATGGCTATAGGCCTCAACATAGACGACAGCAAGATCCTCGCCTTTGCCGGGGCTCTCGACGGGGTTCTTGCTCCGCGTGAAGAATATACGAAAAATTTTGCTGTCGATCTGAAAATTTCGCCGCTGGATATCACGCCTGTCTTCCTTGAAGAGCTCGAGATGCTCGCACCCTTCGGAGAGGGAAATCCCGAGCCGGTGTTCCTGATACCGTCTATGGAGGTGGTGGGGTCGAAGAATTACGCCCGGGGGCAATGCAAGCTTCTCCTGAAACATTCCAACCGGGTGTTCCATACTCTGAGGTGCACCATAGATCAGGGTGCACAGAAGCTGGCTCGGTTTGTCGATGTTGCCTTCACTCCCGTGAAGATGCGGACAAACGGTTATCAGTATCTGTACCTAGCCGTAAAAGCATTATCTCCCGCTGGGCATAGTCAGCAGCCAGTTCTTTCTGATCTCGAACACAGGACGTAATCTTCTCCGGGATGCCGATGCCCTTGAGAATCCTAGGCTCTCCCGCCAGATATAAGGAGCCCGCGGCAACGGCCAGCAGGACATACACCATGACTTTCTTGATTTTCGCCAGAAGGATCCGGCGCGCAATGGAAGAATCCCTGACCTCCTTGGTTCCCTGGGGGAAAACTTCGACAAGGCCTGAATCCAAGAGCCTGACAATCGAGCTCAAAGCTTCGAAGGGGGGTTCCAGGGACTGCCGGACAATGTCCTCGACAGATCTTTTTTCGTCGATCAGATCGTAGATATGCATATCTACGGCGCCGAGACGGTGCTTCTTCACGATTTCCTCTGTGAGAGGCATGATGGTTACCGGGCAGTAATCTACGGGAGGGATTTTCTGCTTGACCATGGGCCATTCGTCGATGACCCTCAAGGTATCGAGGATAATGCCCTCACTCGGGATATGGCAGGCGAGGATATTTTCGGTGTCCACCTCCCAGTCTTCGAACCGGTAATTCCCCTCCTTCCATTGGAACACCTCGAGAAGGATCGACTTGATCACGACATTGGAAGCCCGGTCAAGGAAGGTCTTTTTGATTTTTCCCTGGGCGATGAGGATGTCGTGCCATCTGTGAGAGTTCTTTTTCTCGTTTTCCAGCGCAGTCCGGTAGTCTTTTTCCAGCAGGAATCCGCCCTTGATGAGGATTTCGGCTCGAGGATCTATCTCCCACCGGTCTGATTTGATTCCCTCAATAATGCCGTTGTCAAAGGCAAGGGAGACCGAGGAGTCGGGGGATGTGAGGATAAGGGTCCCGGTCTTCATCTGTTGCGCGATGAGCTGGAAAATCTCCGTCACCCCAAAACCTTTGAGAGTTCCGAGCAGGGCCATGGCTACACTCCGTACTTAAGCGGAGGCGATTTGTAGGATCTTACGTACAACAGACCCAGAGTGATGACTCCGACCGCCCTCATGAAGCCGGAGATATCGAAGCCCACGGGAATGAAGCTGAAGATAAACCGGCCGCCGGTCACGATCAGGATCAGTCCCGCCGAGAAGACAGTCAGTCTCACGACGGCCTTGAAGGTCTTGTTCGCGGCGAACGATCCCATTCCCGGGAGGATGAGTTCGAGTTTCTGCGTGAATGATGCGTTTTCTATGCGGTACTGCCTGATCTCCTCCGCCTTGCTCGTAAGAACCGAGCTCATCTGTTTCTTCGCCTTCGTTTCCAGCCAATGGCACTGGAGACACATGGGATATCCCGATTGTGACATCTTCCCCGCATAGTAGAGGTTTCCGCACCTGTTGCACCTCTTGGTGAACTTCTCTTCGGGGATGTGCCCCAGGAGGAAGAGGATAACGAAGGCGCCGAGGCTTACATATATGGCCTGGCCCCTGCTGAATATTCCCAGTACGCTGTACCACAGGGCATTGGCGGCCTCCGTGAGATCATCGGAAGGCTTCATCTGCCGTGCCAGCTGTCTCCAGAGCGGCACATGCTCCTTGATGAAGCCGTAGTCTTTGAATTTTTCTTCCTGGTCGAGAAAGAACCGTACCTGTGCGGGATCTATGGCGCTTGCTTTCTGGATGGACTGCTCCGCTTCATAGAGATTATAGGTGGCCTGATGGAGTCTGCTGATATTGTAATGATACACCACATTGCGGGGAGCCAGTGTTATTGCGTTCTGAAACGCCTTTGCCGCTTCTTGATCGTTCTTTACGCCGACCAGTGCGATTCCGAGGTTGTTATAATACCGGCTGTTGTTGGGTTCCAGATCAAGAGCTCTGCTCAACAGACTCACGGCGGTGCTGTAGTTCTTCTTTTGAATCTCGGTGACGGCAAGGATATTCATGGGCTCCGCATCCGCCGCATTGTTCTTGACCCAGGACGCTATCGCGATACTGTCTTTGGGAGATCCCACCGCATTGTCGAGCGAGAATATCTCCCTGTTCACGTTAGTCTGGGAATAGGTGAGGAAGCCCGCTCCGATGTGGGAGACCCAGCTCGACATGAAGATGAGGGCGATGAACACAAAGGCGATGCGCCTTTCCATGATGTTCAAGTAACCCCAGAGCACCATGAACCACCAGAGAACGAACCATAAAATCCCTGCATCGAAGAATATGGGGACCGCAATGATCAGCGCCACCCAGAGCTTGAGACCTAAGGGGGGCAGCTCATTGTTTGATCCCATATTCAGGTCGTTCATGAGGTGAGGGATGTACTTGACCAGCAGACACACCCCGATGAGAACGAATGTCAATATGGTGGCGACAATGACGAAAAAGTAACCGTTTCCAATGAATGTACTCACGAACGGCCAATAACCAAAAAGGGCGTTCAATGAGGAAATAGGCGAAATATCGGTAAGAATCGCAGACTCTTGCACACTCTTATCCCTCCGGGACCAGGCTGTCGATCTTTATGGCGAGTTCCATCGTATATGTCCGGGAATCACCCTCCACTTTCAGATGCAATGGGATGCTGATCGCGTTCACGGATATGATTTTTGCATTTTCTGTACCCACGATCTGGATACGTCCTCCGGAGAAATCCCCGTCACTGGAGGACGAGGCTCCTTGATATGGCGGAGCGGGTCTGTCCTGAGCGGGTGTGTCGGGCTTCTGCGGCGTTTCATATGAGGGCGCACCGGAAGGGGCGGGCTGCGGCTCATTCGGATGCGCATGTGCCGTTTGTTCTATGGCGAGTTTTCCGGGTGAGGCTTCCGTTTTGCGCTGCGGTTTCCCGCTTGTGCCCATCTCGATGTGTTTGAGCACCATTTTCGTGATCTTGGTAAGCGTCTGGAGAACACCTTCTCCTGTGGGAGCGACCGCCTCGAATGAAGGATACCCGTCCTGGTTGAGTATCTGCTCCATCTCCGCCACCGGCATCGCGTCCGGCAGGTCGCGTTTGTTGTACTGGATTACCAGCGGCAGGGTTTTCAAACTTTTCCCGTAATAATTGAGGTTTTCTTCCAGGTTTGCCAGGCTTTCTATATTTTCCTCCATCTTGTCCCGCTGAGAATCAGCTACGAACACGAGACCATCGACCCCGGTAAGGACGGCCCTTCGGGTGGAGTTATAATACACCTGGCCCGGAACGGTATAGAAGTGGAGCCTCGTCTTGAACCCGCGGATGTTGGCGATCTCTATGGGGAGGAAATCGAAGAACAGCGTACGATCGGCCTCCGTGGCCAACGACACGAGCTTGCCCTTCTGTTCCGGCTTTATACTGGCGTATATGGATTGTATATTCGTGGTCTTTCCACACAGAGAAGGACCATAATATACTATTTTCGCAGATATTTCCTTTTTCGAGTAATTGATGACCGCCATATTATCCTCCACCTGCCAGCCTTACAATTTCAACCTCAACATCCTTGAAGTCCTTATGTTCCTTCTGGATATCCCTGAAGATCGACAATGCGCTGGCATTATCCCCCATTGCCTTGTATGTCTGGGCAATCTCATAGAGGATCCCCACCTTCATATTGTTGGATGCCTCTTCAAGGCAGGCCCCCTCCTTCAGTGATATCAGCGATTCCTTGAACATTCCCCGTTCCCGATACGTGATCCCCAACATGGTATAGGCGTCGAAGAGTTTTTCTCCCGAGGCGATCACCTTATTGAACGATTCGATGGCCTCATCGAGAAGCCCGGTTTCCCGATAGGCAAGGCCCATATTGTAGAGAAAGAGAGGATCGTCTTTGCCTTCATCGACGGCGCTCGCCTCAATGGCCTTGAAGATACTCTCCACTCCGGTTTCATCCACGAGGTTCTCGGACGAAGAGTCGATATTGAGATCTTCGATCTCTTTCCCCAGCTCATTGTTGAGATCGTAGAAGTCCGTCGCCCGAACATCCGGTTGGGCTGCGGACTTGGGCAGCGGATCCATCATTCCCTTTTCCCGCACATCGAAAGACTGCACTTTCTTGTTGACCGATGTGTGGGCGGGATCGAGCTCGGCGGCTTTCTGCATGTAGGAGATCGCCGTGTCGCTCTCCCCGTGTCGTTCAAGAATTTCCGAGAGCCGTACGTACTGGGTTGCGGCTTCCCGCGAAAACCCCTGCACTTTGTAGAGTTCCGCCAGCTTTTCATGGGGTTTTTCCCAGCCGGGGTTGATCTTTATAGCCTGTTTGTACAGTGCTATGGCCTTCGGATAGAATCCCCTGCTGCTGTAGGTATCTCCAAGGCGGACATAAATATCCGATGCATCCTCATTCCTGTCTGCCTTGAGATAAAGATCGCCCAGTTTCTTGAGCAGTACCGGATCATCGGGCCTTTTCTCCAGGGCGGACTCGCAGGCACGGATCTCTTTCGACCCCTTCTTTTTGCCGAAGAGATTGTCGAACAGGCTCATGGAATGATACCTTTCATCGTAGGAAGTATCCCCTTTCCGCTCCTCATCTCTCGTTCAATATAAGGATCATCGGTGCAGGGATTTACAAACTTTAACCGTAATCGCCAAGAAAGTATAGGACAACGGGCTTTGGCGTATTTCATGCCTTGACAAGGGGGCTGCGACTGAGCATGGTGGAAGCAGAGAAATTCTTGTCCGGGGGAACGATGGAGTACGTTCATCCGATTCTGAACGAGGAAATAAGCGCAATCGCGGGACATTATACCCTTATCAGGGAGGAGATTCTGCACCATGAGAGCGGGCCGGTGCTCTATTTTGTCGGATATGCCCATATGGATACCTCATGCTGCGGGTTCAAAGGGTGCGGATATGCCATCGTGGCGGGCCGCGTCGTGAGCCTTCGATGCGCAAAGACGCCGGACGACCGGGTCGTGTCGCAGATAGCTCCGATTGAAGAAACGCTCCATCAGGAGATTGCACGGGTGATACGTGAGAAGCAGGGGGTATCACAGGTTCATTTTACGCTCGCCTCCGGTGACAAGAAGATCGTGTATTGACCAGACGTTATCAAGGAAAACCCGCAGCAGGGAACTCCGAAAGACCGGAACTGCATGCGCTGCATACGGATAAAGATACAAGGATCGATCATCAATGCCCGATACAGATTTTGTCAAAGGAAAGGCAGGCCCTCAGGGAATGACCGGAGATCAGCGGATCTCCGGGCCGCATGGACGAGAGATCCTGGTCGACATACAGGGCCTGCATACTCATTTTCATACCCCTGAAGGCGTTGTTCATGCCCTTGCAGGAGTGGATCTCCAACTATGGAAAGGGCGCACTCTCGGTCTCGTGGGAGAGTCGGGATGCGGCAAGACCGTTTTGGCGCTGAGCATTCTCAGGCTCATACCCGAGCCTCCGGGGAAGATAGTGAAGGGGAGGATCTTCTTCGAAGGCACCGATCTGCTCTCGCTCGACCGTGATGGAATACGGAGGATCCGCGGGAACAAGATTTCCATGATCTTTCAGGAGCCCATGACCTCGTTGAACCCCGTATTCACCATAGGGTCGCAGATCGAAGAGGTTATCCTGCTCCATCAGTCCCACCTCGCTTCCACCCGGAAACAGGCCCGAGCGATGGCCGTAGAGATGCTGGATATGGTGGGCATTCCGTACCCGGCCAGGCGGATTGACGATTACCCTCACCAGCTCAGCGGGGGCATGTGCCAGCGGATCATGATCGCAATGGCCCTCGCCTGCAGGCCGTCTCTCATGATCGCCGATGAGCCGACGACCGCCCTGGATGTCACCACTCAGGCTCAGATACTCCTCCTCATGAGTGAGCTCAAGGAGGAAACCCACACGTCCATTCTACTGGTGACCCACGATCTCGGAGTAGTGGCCCAGTCCTGTGAAGACGTAGCTGTGATGTATACCGGCAACGTAGTCGAGCACGCCGCCGTAGAGGACATCTTTTCCCAGCCGCTGCACCCCTACACAAAGGGCCTCATGAAGTCCATTCCAACAGTGGAGGCCAGAAAGTGGGGCGAGAGGCTTCACGCGATCCCGGGCAATGTTCCCACGTTCAGGAGCATCCCCAGAGGATGCACATTCCATAACCGGTGCGAGGAAGTCATGGACATCTGCAGGAAAGAGCCTCCGCCGGTATTCTGCCCTTTCAGGGATCACAGCGTGCGATGCTGGAGGTATGCGAACTGATGAAGCCGCTGCTGGAAGTCCGCGGACTCAAAAAGTCGTTTCCCATGACCTCGGGTGTATTCAGAAAATCAGCCGGCTCGGTCATAGCGGTGGACGGCGTGGATCTGGACATCTATCCGGACGAAACACTGGGACTCGTGGGGGAATCGGGCTGCGGGAAGACGACTCTGTCCAAGCTCATTCTGGCCCTTGAAGAGCCCGACTCCGGAAGCATCCGTTTCGAGGGCGTCGATGTCGGCCGCGGACGGGGCGGTTCTCTCGCCCACGTTCGCAGAGGCATACAGGTGGTGTTTCAGGATCCTTTCGGGTCGCTCAACCCCAGGAGAAGAATTCGGGCAATCATCGAGGAGCCCATGATCATTCACCGGGAGGGGTCGAAGGCTCAGAGACTCAAGCGGGTCCGTGAGCTCCTTGAGATGGTGGGGCTTCATGAAGACATCCTTCAGAGATATCCTCATGAATTTTCCGGAGGGCAGAGACAGCGGATCTGCATCGCCCGGGCACTTGCCGTCAATCCCCGGCTCCTCATCTGCGACGAGCCCGTTTCGGCACTGGACGTTTCCATTCAGGCCCAGGTGATCAATCTTCTGGTAGACCTCCAGAAGGAGCTGAAGCTCTCCTATCTGTTTATTTCCCACAACCTCTCCGTGGTAGGCTACATCTCGCACCGGATCGCCGTCATGCATAAGGGGAGGATCGTCGAGCTCGCCGATGCCGCTGAGCTCTTCGAGCACCCGCTTCACCCCTACACCGAATGCCTCATGGCCGCAGTGCCCGATGCGCGTCCGCTGAGAGAGGGAAAAACGAAACCATCGAAGCGAAACGAAAACAGTGCCCAGGACGTCGCTTCGGGATGCGCCTATCGACCCTGGTGCCCCCGGGCCGAAGCCGTGTGCGCGCGAGAGACGCCCGTACTCGAGCGGAAGGGGGACGGCCATTTCGTCGCATGCCATGCAGCCGCAGTCTGTGCGTGAGGCGCATCCTGAGGGAAAAGGGGGGTGTATGCCTGAAAACCTCTCCGAAAACCGGGAAACATCGCTTGAGGAGATGATAAAGGTCTTGACATCTGGGAGAAGCATAGCTAATAAGAATCACCTCGGATTTTAGATAAAGGAGGAGCCGCACTCAATGGCCAATCATGCTTCAGCCCTGAAAAGGGTGAGACAGAGCAGGAAGAGAAGACTGAGAAACAAGAGCTACAAGTCGACCATCAGCACTACGGTGAAGAAGGCGTTGGCCTCTCTTGAGGAAAAGAACCTCGATGGAGTGAAAACATATTACAAAGAAGCTGTAGCCCATCTGGACAGCGCTGTGAACAAGGGCGTCCTTCACAGAAAGACCGCATCCCGGAAGATATCCCGGCTTACCAGAAGGCTCAACTCCCAGGTTTCTTAACCGATCCAGTCTTCCCGGTCACGATCCCTTCAGATAACCCTTGTACGGGGATCATGCCGGGAACAGCACTCCCAGTACCGCCTCGTGAATCGCTGCATACGGATGCAGCGTCCGTCCGGACTTGATACCCTGCTCGATCTTCCGCACATGCGAGAGCAGTCGCGTCAGCTGCAGGGCGTTCCAGAGCGACCTGCGAGCCAGGATCTTTTTCTCAACGAAAGGGTGCATGCCCGGAGGCCTGCCTTTTCCGCCGCAGAGGATCTGGTAGTGCTGGGTGATCTGATTTTCGATGCGTGAGATCACCTCGAGCTCGTTTATGCCGGTATGCTCGAGCTCGTAGAGCTTCACGATGGCGTCTTTCTTCCTGTCGAAGAGGGCGTCCATAAAGGCGAATATGGGCGGCTCGTGGGACCTCATGACAAGGTATTCTACGTCCTTGAT
>DCDF01000213.1:54744-58378 GCA_002316295.1 Syntrophaceae bacterium UBA1062
GCGATGAACCAGATATTGCCCCCGGTTATCTCCGCGATCAGATACACGGCATCCCGATCCGCGGTCTTCCCGTACATCCTGGCCCTGCCTGCGATCCAGTCATGGAGATCTCTTCCCTTCAGGGAGTCGAACTGCAACACCTCCATCCCCTGAGGGAAATCCTTCGTGTACTTCTTTTCCTCTTTACCGGGCACTCCTTCGATGGTGAGGACCAGGGTTGTGGAGCTGCACGGCCGCTCGAGATAGGCACGGATGCACTCCTGCTCCCTCCTGCCGAGCCTGTGGAAATTCCTGAGCACGATGAGACGCCTGTCGGACAAAAACGGCATGGTGTTGCAGAGCTCCACGACGTCCTCTGCCCGCTGGACTTCCTGGGCCTGATACCACGCGCTGTTCATGGATGCGTTGTCACCCATCAGCGCCCGTAACGAGGTCAGCTGCTCCTCGATCAGGAACACCTCTTCGCCTATGAGCAGATACGATTCCTTCAGGGGCGGGTGAATCTGGGGTATTTTCATAGCGCAACGGCCGCCAGCGCCCGTGCAATCTGGAGGGACACCCTTCTGCATGCCTCCTCGAGGCCGTCCTCTTCCGCTCCCCGTTCGGGATACGCTCCATGATCGGAGAAGCTCATTTTCCACAGCTCCTTGCCCTGGGCGTCCAGAACGCGCGCAGCCACACGTATGGTCAGCCGGTATCGATCATCGGACGACAGGGACTGGGATGTCACAGCATGGCTGGAGTACGAAGACAGGGTGCAGTGCAGGATGTGTTCGCCGTTTTCGGGTGAAAGCATCCCCATAGATGAGAGCGTCCGTTCGAGCTCGTTGTCCAAGGTCATTCCTCCCTCGATGAGGGTGGTCCCGTTGGTGCTCGGCCTTAACGAGAAGGTGTGGGCGCCGCCCCCGCCATCGAGGACGAACGAGTAGCCGCAGGCGGCGAGACTAACGGGCAGCAGCAATAATATTAATGATCTTATTCGGGACATAGATGACCTTTTTTATGTCCGAGTCCTGGAGGAACCGTTTCACGTTGGCCTCCGACAAGGCTCTGGCTTCTACCGCTTTCTGCTCGGAATCCCTGGTAACAGTAATGGTCGCCCTGAGCTTGCCGTTGACCTGCACCGCTATCGTAGCCTCCTGTTCTTCGCACCAGGACGGATCATAGTCGGGCCAGGAGAACCTGAAGAGCATCTCCCGGTTGCCCAAGGCATCCCAGAGCTCTTCGGCGATATGGGGCACAAAGGGAGAAAGCATGACGAGCAGGTTCTGAACCGCCTCCCGTATGACTGAGAACTCCTCGGGCGTCCGGGCCGTTTCTTTGGCCCGGTAAAGATCGTTCACCAGCTCCATCATGGCCGCGATCGCCGTATTGAACCTGAAGCGCTTCTCGATATCTTCAGAAACCTTCTTGATGGTCTGGTGGGTTTTTCTCTTCAGGGGCTCCATGGACTTCGGCGGCCGTTCAGAAGAAACATCCGTGGAGATCAGCTGCTCTTTCATGTCCAGCACGAGCCTCCAGAGCCGTGAGAGAAACCGGTACGATCCTTCAATTCCCTTGTCGCTCCAATCCATGTCTTTTTCCGGAGGAGCCGCGAAAAGACAGAACAGCCTCGTGGCATCGGCCCCGTAATTGCTGATGAGTTCCTCGGGATCGACGACATTGCCTTTGGATTTGGACATCTTCGCTCCGTCCTTGATCACCATTCCCTGGGTGAGGAGGCGCTGGAACGGCTCATCGAAACCGATGTACCCCAGGTCTCTGAGAACCTTGGTGTAGAACCTTGCATAGAGCAGATGCAGGATGGCGTGCTCGATGCCGCCGATGTACTGATCCACAGGCATCCAGTACTGCACCTCATTTCTGTCGAACGGCTTGTCGTTACTGTGCGGGCTGCAGTAGCGCATGAAGTACCACGAGGATTCCACAAAGGTGTCCATGGTATCGGATTCCCGTTTCGCCTTCCCCCCGCACACAGGGCAGGTGGTGTTCACGAACGATTCGATCTGGGCGATGGGGGAGATGCCTGTGCCGGTGAGCTCCACGTTCTCCGGCAGGAGGACGGGGAGATCCTTCACATCCACGGGGACGGTGCCGCACTTTTCACAGTAGACCATAGGAATGGGAGCCCCCCAGTAGCGCTGCCGGGAGATTCCCCAGTCGCGAAGCCTGAAGTTCACCGTGGCCGATCCCCTGTTTATTGCTTCGAGGTGCTTCGTGATCGCCTCCATGGCATCGGTGTTTTTCATGCCGTTGAATTCCTTCGAGTTCACCAGCACGCCTTCTCCCTCGTAGGCGCATTCCATGGTCTTGGGATCCAGCGTCTCTCCCTCGGGCTGGATGACAACGATGATCTCGAGGCCGTATTTCTTGGCAAAGTCGAAGTCCCGCTGGTCATGAGACGGTACCGCCATGACCGCGCCGGTCCCGTAATCGTACAGGACGAAGTTTGCGACGTAGATGGGCATCCTGAACCCTGTCAGGGGATTGATGCAGTATCTGCCGGTGAACACCCCCTCCTTCTCGTAGAGATCCGAAGTGCGGGTGAAGGTGTCAACCTGCAGGGTACTGGCCACGAAATCGCTTACCTCCCGCTCCTGGCCGGTGCCCGTTGGCAGAGTCTTGATGAGGGGATGCTCCGGGGCAAGGCTCATGAACGTCGCTCCATGGAGGGTGTCTGGTCTGGTCGTGAACACCTCGATATCCTCCGATGTACCCTCGATCTGGAAGCGGATCAATGTGCCGGTGCTCCTGCCGATCCAGTTTTTCTGCATGTTGAGCACCCGCTCGGGCCAGCCGTCCTTCAACTTTTCGATATCATCCAGGAGCTCCTGGGCATAGGCGGTGATCCTGAAGAACCACTGGTCGTGCTCCTTGAGAAAGACCTGGGATCCGCACCGCCAGCACTGCCCCTCCACGACCTGCTCGTTGGCGAGCACGGTCTTGCACTGGTCGCACCAGTTGAGAAAGGCCCTTGATTTGTAGACGAGCCCCTTGTTGTACATCTGGATGAAAAAGAGCTGCTCCCACTTGTAGTACTCCGGGGCGCAGGTGGCGATTTCCCTGTCCCAGTCGTAGCTGAAGCCCATCTTCCGGAGCTGTGCCCTCATATAATCGATGTTTTCATACGTCCATTTCTTCGGGTGAATTTTGCTTGCGATGGCCGCGTTTTCCGCCGGCATGCCGAATGCGTCCCAGCCCATCGGGTGCAGCACGTTGAAGCCCGCCATGGTCTTATATCTGGCAACGACATCGCCAATGGTATAATTGCGAACATGACCCATATGAATACGTCCGGAAGGATACGGAAACATCTCCAGCAGGTAATATTTCGGCTTGTCGTTTTCTTGGCTCACGCCGAAGATGTTGCTGTCCTGCCAGATCTTCTGCCATTTCGATTCAACCGACTGCGGCTTGTATTCCGTGTTCATATAATCCTCCGTGTTGATGTTGGTTGCTTCATTAGCATAACAGCTCAAGCCTCGTCCAGTATGGTAATGGCTGCGTGACGGCTGCAATGCTGTGAAAGGAGAGATTTTATACTTTGCTCATCGGGGATGAGGGCAGGAAAGGAATTAAAAGAAAAATGCATTCTTGCAACCGGGCGGCTCGCCTCCTTCAATTATTCCTTGCA
>DCDF01000206.1 GCA_002316295.1 Syntrophaceae bacterium UBA1062
GCTGGGTGGGGTCTCCGGGAGTCGGAGTCATCTTCTGCATGACGAACTGGCTCACGCCCATGAGTATCGGGGTGATGAAATACGGGTCCTTGGCCGAGAGGTCCGGCAGCCACGTCCCGTACAGATGGAACGACGTGTGCCTGAGCTCGATGGCCGAATAAAACACCTTATAGAGGGCGAACAGAATCGGTATCTGCAGGAGCATAGGGAGACAGCCCCCCATGGGATTGATCTTGTGCTCCGAATACAGCTTCATCATCTCCTGATTCAGTTTCTGTTTGTCGTCTTTGTATTTTGCCTGCAGTTCCTTCATGAGAGGCTGGATTTTCTGGAGTTCTTTCATGGACGTAAAGCTCTTGAGCGTCAGCGGATACAACAGGATCTTGATGACAATGGTGAGGATGATGATGGACCATCCATAACTGCCGGTATAGGAGTAAATCCAGTTCATCGCCATCAGCAGCGGCTTGGCGATGATATCGAAGAACCCGAAATCAAGGGCTTTCTTGATGTCGTACCCTACGGCCTTGAGCGTCTCGAGCTCTTTCGGGCCGGAGAAAATCACATACCTTGTCTCCACGCTCGACCCCGGCTCGATCCGGGAGGGGGCTGTGTCATACACGAGCCTCACGGTCTGATCGCTGATGCGCTTGATGACGACCGAGGCATCCGGTGTCTCCTCGGGGATGACGGTGGTAAGAAAATACTTGTCCTCGAACCCGAACCATCTGATCTCGCCGGAGAATTCCCGGAATATTCCCACCTTTTTCACCTTGGAGATCTTGAACTCCTCCAGGCGTTTCCCATTGAGCAGGACAGGTCCCTGGAATGCATATCCATCCTTGTCCTCGTCAAGGGGATAGACGCCGTTGAGGTACAGGTCGATATCGGCTGTTATCGGACCTGATGTGCCGTTTTCCAATATCGTCCGGTACCCCAGAGTATAGGTCTGAGGATCAATGGTGTAGATCTTCTTCAGAACCACCTCAGGGCTGATCCGGGCCGTAAAGATCAACTCCCGGGGGATGTCGGACTCCCCGGTTCTCGATGCCTCATAGACAAAGGAAGAATCGGCGAACTGCCCGTTCACGCTTATCAGCGGCATGGGTGATTCGATAATGTCAACAGGCTGTGCTTCAGGAGACAGGTTCTCCCGGTACTGCTTGAGCTGAAACGAGGTAAGCGCCCCGCCCGCTGTGCTCCACTGGGCGCGATACATCGGCGTCTCTATGACGATTGTCTCTCCGGGGACGACCTGCCGGTCCGGGCTTCTCTGGGGAGAGGGCAACTGGAGTACGTCGCTCTGGTCCTCACCAGGTACGCTCTCTTGCTGCTCGACCTGGTCTTGGGGCTGTTCAGGGGTTTTCGGCTCAACGAAAAAAAAGTCCCAGAGAAGGAGAATTGCAATCGATATGACTATGGCCAGCAGTGTCCTTTTTTCCATCAGATCATGTCTCCTTGAGTGATCTACACAGGGTCATATCCGCCGGGATGGAGGGGGTGGCATTTCATTATCCTTAAGGAAGCCTTCAGGAGACCTTTCGATATTCCGTACGTATTGATCGCCTCGATGGCATACTCGGAACAGCTCGGCCAGAATCGGCACGACCGCGGTAAGCCCGGAGATATGACTTTCTGATAAAAGCGGATGAGCCCTATCAGCAGTTTCCTCACCATGTACGCGATCCCATGGCGTTCTTTATTTCCTGAAAAAGTGTCTTGTAGCACGTATTCTTATCCTGTTTTCTCGCTATGAGAACGACATCGTACCCGGGAGGGAAGATCTCTTTATTCCTGCGGTAAATCTCCCGTAAGAGTCTTTTCACACTATTCCTCTTTACAGCGGTTCCGATCCTTTTACTCACGGTGATGCCAATGCGAGTGTGATTTTCAGAGTTTCGAGCAGCGAGGATAATGAGATGCCCGGTGATGATTTTGCGCTGTTTTTTCGCCTCTACGTTGAGATAATCCCGCCGTTTTCTCAGCCGCTCCTGCTTCGGGAATCGTTCGTCTGACATTACACAGCCAAACGCTTGCGTCCCTTGGCCCTCCTTCGATTTATTACAGCACGTCCGCTCTTTGTGCTCATGCGAACGAGAAATCCATGAGTTCGTTTGCGTCTCGTGTTATGTGGCTGAAATGTCCGCTTCATCGAATACCTCGATCTTCTATTTTAGGGGCTTAGTATTTACATACGAGGTTCATGATTGTCAAGCGGCAAAAGGGTGGCGATGAATCACGAACAGGGGCATATGTACCGGGATTGATTTGAAAGAATTCCTTCATATTCCTCCGGCATACCCCCTGAGGAAGCAGGCCTTGAAAAACGGCAGCGCTGCGTGAACGCCTGTCCGGCGACTTCCGTGAGCTTGCATCGCGTATGTTTTCCCCAAGCCTTGTCTTCAGGGTGCCTTTTCCGATATAACCCAGGAGTCATGAGGGGCGTTTTCTGTACAAAGGATCTTACTTCGGGTATTGACGGGAAGCCGGCCTCGGTGCTCGACAGGTTGAGCCGCATCATGCCCGGAAGCGATATTTTCTGTATGGACCAGGTGCATTCGGACAGGATTGTTCTGGCGGATGAGGCCGCACCGCAGGACGTGCCTCAGGCGGATGGCATCATTTCGCGCAACCCTGATCACGTGCTCTGCGTGCGCACGGCTGACTGCGTCCCGGTGCTTCTCTGGGCAAATGACATGCCGCTCAACGCGGCGGTTCATGCCGGATGGAGAGGACTTGCACTGCGCATTGTGGCAAAATGCGTCCGCATGATGCGCTCTCTGGGCGCAGAGGATATCCGGGCGGCGATCGGTCCATCCATCGGCCCCTGCTGTTACGTGGTGGGCAGGGACGTAGCCGATGCCCTCGGGGCCGAGCCCCGGATCAACGGCAGTGGTTCGTTGGTGGTGGATCTGAGAGCCGTTGCCAGGTCTCAGCTCACCGGCGCCGGGCTCGAGGAAGACGCGATCGAGTCCAGGGGCCCCTGTACCGCATGCCGCACCGACCGATACTTTTCCTACCGCAGGCAAGGTCAGCTGGCGGGAAGAAACGTCTCGCTCATTGGAGGGAAATCATGGTCATTGCCGGGCTTACAGGTGGGATAGCGACGGGGAAATCGACCGTGGCCTCCCTTTTCGCCTCGTTCGGCGCAGCGGTCATCGATGCGGACAGGATCGCCCGTGAGGTCGTCCTCAGAGGGAGCCCAGCATTCGATCGGATCGTTGAGCATTTCGGCAGAGAAATTCTCCTGCCGGATGGTGAGATAGACCGGGACCGCCTGGGCGGGATCATATTCAGCGACAGCAGGCAGAGAGAATCTCTGAACCGTATCGTCCATCCCGAGGTCTTCCGTGAGATGGACCGCCGCATCGAAGAAATCAAATCAGGGAACGTGAACCGGGTCGTCATCTGCGACGTTCCTCTGCTGATTGAAACCGGCATGCACCGTGTTTTCGACGATGTGATTCTGGTGTATGTCCCGGAGCCGCTCCAGATCAACAGGCTCATGGAGCGGGAGGGCATCGGCAGGGACGAAGCCCTCAGAAGGGTGCGGGCTCAAATGTCCATCGAAGAAAAGAAGCCGTATGCAAGCCATATCATCGACAACAGCGGAACCCGTGAGAATACAGCGAAAATAACTCTCGAGGTCTACCGGAGCCTGGAAGAACGATCCAGGCGGTGCGGTCCGTGCAGGCATACATGAACGAGTGTCGCCGTGGAAGAGCATTGTGTTTTTCCGCAGGACATCGTGGCGGCGGAGCGGATTTTTTCAGGAGAGCTTTGGTGAAGACCGCCTCAGGGATAGATCATCGTCCTGTGCATTTCTACCGCCCGGACTCCCCTGCTCGAGCATTTCCTTGCGGATGATGGACTCGAACTGCCGGGCATCACGGGAGTTCGGATTGATGGAAAGGGATCTTTCTATCCATTTCAGAGCGTTCGCCCAGTCTTTCCTGTCATAATACAGGCGAGCCACGTTGAAGTAGAGGTTCTCGTCCGTCGGGGAGATCTCGATGGCTTTCATGTAGTTCGCCAGGGCCTCCTCGGTCATGTTTGCCTTCCGAAGCTCGATCCCGAATTCATTGAAGATGTGCTTGTTCTCCTCTTCGAAGATGGCCTCGACCTGGGAGAGCTTCCTGAAGACGTCTCTCGCCTTGTCGGTCTGGCCCATTTCCATATACAAGGTGCCCACGCCGAAGTTCGCCCTGATGCTGTCCGGATCTATCCTCAGTGCGGAGTGATACTCCCACTCGGCGGAGTTGAATTCCTTGCGGGAGCGATGTTTCTCCGCCAGCGCGATATGCTTGTCGGTTTCCCGCTCCTCCTTCGTCTTTACCTTGAAGTCCGGCTCGAAGGTATATTTGTTCATGAACTCGTCATACGACATCTTGATCACGATGCCCGTGGGCTGACCTTCGTTGCCGAGATAGCTCACCTGTACGATCTCGTCGTCCAGCTGCTCCGCCAGACAGTAATTCTTGACACGCTGGGTTTTCTTCGTATGCCCGGTGCCGAGGGTAATGGTTGTCTCTTCGAAGAAAACGCCTTTGATTCTCTTGCAAGCCGTATCCATAGCTGTTCTATCGGAATATGGAAAACTTATGTTTAGGATATTTTCCTGAAAATGGGTATAATAGAGAATGATAACGGCGAAAAACCATCGGTGTAATAACGTCTTGGATACGAGAGGAGGAGACAATGGCTGCTGTCGGATTCGTCGGCGCAGGGAACATGGCCGGAGCTATAATCGGTGGTGTGCTGAAAAAAGGAGTGTACCGCCCCGGTGATATCGTGATTTACGACATTCTTCCGCAGCGTGTACGGGAGATGCACGCGACGTACGGTGTCGAGACAGCCGCCAGCGAGCAGGAGGTTGCTCAAAAGAGCCGCGTGCTTATCCTCGCCGTCAAGCCCGATAAGGTTGCTGCGGTCCTGAGCCGGGTGAAGGATGACGCATCGAGAAGGCTTGTAATCAGTATTGCGGCAGGGGTATCCATCGAGTCCATCCAGGCGGTCATCGGCGGGCAGTCCCGGGTTGTCAGGGTCATGCCCAACACTCCCGCTCTGGTCCTTGAGGGCGCGTCCGCCCTCTGTGCTTCACCCCCGTGCACTGAAGAGGACGTCCGGACAGCTCTCGAGATATTCTCTTCGGTAGGCAGATGTATGCAGGTGGAGGAGAGGCTGATGAACGCAGTCACGGCTCTGTCAGGGTCGGGGCCGGCGTTCTGCTTTCTTTTCGTCGAGGCCATGGCCGACGGCGGGGTACGCGCCGGGCTTCCGAGAAACCTCGCAATGGAACTGGCCGCCGCAACGCTGAAAGGGGCCGCGGCCATGGTACTCGAGACCGGCAGGCATCCGGGAGATCTCAAGGATATGGTGGCCTCTCCCGGGGGCACCACGATCGACGGCATCGGCGTCCTTGAGGCCAAGGGCTTGAGATCCGCAGTCATGGACGCGGTGTTTGCCGCGTACCAGAAGGCAGCCCGTCTCGTCTCCTGAAAAGATGCCGCGATCTCCCGGCAGCGGTGCCCTCAGTCTCTGCCGGAGCATGCGGCCGTGAGAGCCGCTTCCGGCACAGGCTTCAGTGCACCTTGGTGTTCTTGATGATCTCAACCGCGTCCGCCGCCGAATCCACCACGGTGAATATGCGCAGATCTTCCTCGACGATCTTCAGCTCCTTGAGCATGGTGTCTGTTATCCAGCTCAGAAGGCCGCCCCAGAAGTCCGATCCTACGAGTATGACCGGGAAGGGTTTCAGCTTGTCCGTCTGGATGAGAGTGAGGGCTTCGAAGAGCTCGTCCATTGTCCCGAATCCGCCCGGGAAAATGACATAGCTCATGGCGTACTTGACGAACATGACTTTTCTCACGAAGAAGTAGCGGAAATTGATATGAATGTTCGTGTATGGGTTCAGGCTCTGCTCGAAGGGAAGCACAATATTGAGCCCGACCGACTGGCCTCCGGCCTCGTACGCCCCCTTGTTTGCCGCCTCCATGATGCCGGGACCGCCTCCGGTGATAATGGAGTAGCCCTCCCGGGCGAGCATGCCCGCGAGCTCGACGGCCATGAGGTAGTATTTGTCGTCCGGCTTGCACCGGGCGGACCCGAAGATGGTGACGGCCGGCTCAAGGGATGACAGGGTTTCGATGCCGTCCACGAACTCCGCCATGATGCGGAAAATTCTCCACGATTCCTGAGGATTGATCTGATCGATGAGATATCTGTCATTCCTTTTCATGTATGCTCCTTGTCTTCAACGCCTTGTGTTTCATTTCGGCGGACGCTGTGCTATGAGTCCCATATCGCCATGATTGATCTCCATATTCATACAATATATTCCAGCGATGGGCAATATACCCCGGCTGAGATCGTCTCCCTGGCCGGCAGGAGAAATGTCTGCACCCTGGCCTTCTGCGATCATATGGATATCCGCGCCGCCTCCGAAGGAATGGATACGGCCGGGATGAGCGGCATCGAGCTCTTCAGCGGTGTGGAGATTTCCACATCCTTCCGGGGCCGCGAATACCATCTGCTCTGCTACGGATTCGATCCTTGCTGTCCGCGGATCAGGGACTTTATCGATGCGAGCTGTGCAAGGATCTGGAAAGGGGTTCCGGCCATCATCGAACGGTTTCGAAAGATGGGCTTTCGGCTCGATGAAAAGGACATCAGGGGTTGGGGGAAGTCGGTGCCCACCGGTGTCAGTTTCCTCGACGCGCTGGTAAAAAGCAATCCTGATGACCCGAGGCTCCTTCTCTACACCACAGGCGATCGCAGCGACTCACCGTACCTCAACTTCTATCAGGACTTTTCCCGGGCAGGCTTCGGTGAGGCTCTCGCTTCGAACCTCCCCGATCTGAAGCGGACCGTCTGCAGCCTGAAATCCTGCGGTGTGCTCGTCCTTGCGCACCCCGGGGACGCAAGCCGGGATTTGCTGAGAGAACTGAAAGGATACGGGCTTCAGGGGATCGAGGTGTACAGCTCACACCACTCGCCCTCCGTCATGCGGTATCTGGCAGAGTCCGCCGCATCGCTCGGCTTGCTCAGGAGCGCGGGATCGGATTTCCATGGAGAGCGGATCAAGCCAGGTGTTGTCCTGGGGAGTGTACCGGGCCTGCCCGATGAGGCTCTGATCGAGACCATCCGAAACGCCATGCCTTCCCGGCGGTGAATACATTCGTAAAAATTGTCAGGCGGCCCGGGAGAGCGTGCACACTCAGGGCAAGATATCTCCGGGATCATACGTCATCCGTTCTCCGAGACCCACGGGAAGGATCCCGGGCAGATCCGTTATATCCGTCTCGTGGATCGACATGTCCCAGCTCGCATACTCCAGGACGCCTGCATCCGGATCGATGAGTGGACCGAAGGCCTTGGCCTCGAACAGGGGGGTTCTGGAAACGGTCTCTCCGGTGAGCGCGTCCAGGACCACAAGCGCCGAGCTCCCGGTATCGATCCCCTTGCATGCTCCCGATTCCCAGACTGAGAGATAGAGCTTCAGATCCATGACCACTGCGGAGATACAGGTCCCTGCCTCCAGCGCCACGCTCCACAGAGCCTTTTCCGAGTTCATGCACGCCGCATGACTCTCGGTGACCGCGATCACGTGAAATTGCCTCTTCCAACGGAAGGGGCGGAGATGCGCGATCGTGCCCGGCAGGTCCGCGATGAAAAGATCCTCCAATACGAGATCCTGATCCAGAATGCTGATCAGACCGGTTTTCGATGCCGCGAGCACCGCCCCTTGACAGGGATCGTACGTGATGGCGCACAGTTCGCTGTCCGCCGTGTACCCGGATGTGAAGACTCCCTCCTCAAGGGTAAGAGAAGAGATGAGAGGGCCTCGCGCGATATATACGTTCCCGCGGGACACGGCAAACAGTTCCCCAGGATACAGCCACCGGATGCCCTGCCCGCTGTCGAGTGCCGCGATGTCACCTCGGATATCGGGGCCGATGATGATCGTTCCATCCTGCTCCACGACCTTTCCGCCAAACCCCTGGGCTATCCAGTTACACGCCCCGGTCGCCAAATCGATAGACAGGAGATGATCGCGGGATGTTGAGCACAGAAGCGTTCCATCATCAGTAAAAACGGATCGCGCACAACCAGTGATTCGAATATCGGGTGCAGGTGCGAGATGAGGCGGGGTATTGGCCATGCGAATCATATACGATGTGTTCTCGAGATCCAGCCACGCGGGCCCGAATACGAGTTCGGTATTTGTCAGAAAATGCTTCTGGCTTCCGTACAGGCAACGGGGCAGCGAGACGAGGCTTACGGGTGGATCGAAGGAATCCGCATCGGGCATGAAGTCTCCGCCTCCA
Source organism: Syntrophaceae bacterium UBA1062 (assembly GCA_002316295.1). Taxonomy (GTDB): domain Bacteria; phylum Desulfobacterota; class Desulfomonilia; order UBA1062; family UBA1062; genus Phosphitivorax. Next base: position 8,328 of record DCDF01000206.1, read on the forward strand.
TTTGCGGCCGTGCTCTGCAGGAACGGGGTGTCGGGTCCCACCACGTGCACATGGATTTGCCGGGTTGATGCGTAAGACGCCACATCGTCCAGGCAGTGGGAACCCGCCTCATCGACGGCCCTGTCAAGGGGGTTGCCGTCTCCATCATAATCCTGGAGCCAGGAGGGAATGTTTCCGTCGTGGACAGCTATCCCGTTCGTCGCCAGGATGATGTGTTTCGATGTGCCGCACTGATCCGGGAAAGCATCCAGGGCGTTCAGGAGCGCCTCTGAGAGACGGGATTCAGGGTATGACGGGCGCAGCTCTTCCAGGGAGGAGAAGAGGGCCGCCCGGTCGGTCGTGAAGGGCAGTACGATGCCGCCGGAGACGGTGGCAACGGCAATTGGACACATATCCAGATCATCGATGAGCCTTTTGAGCGATAATATGACATGCGTCCAGCACTGCATGGCGCCGCCCAGGGCATATATGTCATCGGCCTGATGCCAAGCGTTGCCCCAGCCGCCCCGGAAGCAGGTGCCCTCAGAGGTGGAGATGCTTGTCTCGACATCATCTCTTTGATCGACGGCGATGATTTCGTTTCCCGGTTTCTCGAGATACAGCCTGTCCTCTTCATATGAGCGGCCGCATGAAGCGAGCATGTCCTGAGAGTCGTCAATCAGGAGGATAATGTGCGGCATCCATCCCGAGAGCACCGGGGCTTCACCCTGCGCCGGGGTGGACGGCTGCTCCCTGACGCGGACTCGCCAGGAATACGTGTGCAGCCTACCCCATATTCTCTCGGTTACTTCGGTCAGGAAGCAGCCGTGGTCCCATCCTTCCGGAGGATCGAGGGCATAGGTTCTGAAAGAGGGCTGCTCTTCGGACCCGGCGGGAATGTGCCTCTGGGAGAGAAGCCTCTGGAAGGAAACGCCCGACTTCATGTTCTGCGCGATCAGGCTCACGGTGATCATGGCGATGCCTTGAATCACCACACAGAAGACCAGAGCATACATGAGGATCCAGCCCCGGTCACTGGATACAGTAGGTGTAAGACAGGCTTTTCTCTTCCCCATCATAACAGGCCTTGACAAAGATAATGACGTCATCTCCCTCCAACCGCGCTTCAAAATGACAGACAGCCTCTGCGAGGAGCTGGTTGTTCCGGTAGAGGCCGCCTGCTTTCAGCTCGTAATGGACAGAAGGCACGACCCGCTCCCTGATGTACACGGAAGGGATCGAGGTGAGCGGTACGGCCGTGCTTCCCCGGGAATATCCATGAGCGATGACGTATGCCCCGCTTTCGGTGATGATGCCGAGATCGGCCCAGTAGTCTGCAGTGCCGTCGAAGTCAATGTCCGCGGTATCGAGCGTAACGACATCGCCGGACAGTGATTGGACAGTGGAAAAATATGGAGGAGGCGTTTTGCTGTTGATGCCGATGCCGCTGTGAGACGAGGTGACGGGAATCCCGGAGATGAAAAGGGCGTTTTCTCTGCATACGACTCTCATATCCTGGGGAAGCAGACAAGCACACTGCTTCAGGTCCGAGTCTATCTGAAGGATCGAACTGCGCAGAGACTGCATGCAGTACCAACCGCCCCTGGTTTCCCGGTATGTGCCCGCGATAAGGGTATAGATGCTGAAAAGGGTAAGGATGAGGATCGACGCGATGGTAATCGACAGCATAAGCTCAACAAGGGTCAGACCTCTCTTCATCACAAAACCCGATATCAATAAAAAGTGAAGACGTATTCTTATGAAGGATCGTGCAGAAGTATCTTCTGCTCCGAATAGTAGATGAATCTCCCAAAGAGGTCAAGATATCTTTCATTTTTTTGTTTTTTCTGACGATACTACGATACAGCCGGAGACAGGCGACGAACCGATGCACAAACATATCAGCATCGTGCATACAGGCGCTCCGCTGCTGGTATTCCAGGCGCAGAGGGAAGCGAAAATGGGAATGGACATATCGGTTATTCCTTGATAATAACCGACTCAAACACCAGCAAAAACGAAGGCGAGGCATGGGAAAGAAAGGAAACGCCGTTTTCATCGTGGTCTTGGTTATCGCCATAGGATTCGTTCTTTTTCTCAGCGTTCCCATCGGCGGGAGAATCGGGCTGGTACGCGAGGCGGCGATCTCTTTCATATTCCGCAAGCCTCCCCGGTTCATCTCTCTTGAAGTGAAGGTGGACGGAAACCCCCAGACCGTCAATGCGGGAGAGAGCCTTCTGATCAAAGGAACGGAAACGATCGTTATCACCAAGGTGAAGGCGAACACCTTCTTCGATTCGTATCTCACCGCCGATGTGGTGGGATTCGGGAGCGGCAACGATCTGCACGAACCCGTCGATACGGCCGTAATCCGTAATCAGCTTCTGGCTGCCGGGCTCCGCTCGGTTCCCATCGATGTCTATTATATCGAGCACAACATCGCCAAGGTCCCGCTGGTGATGGAGCTCACCGAGCAGGATTTCGTGAACCGGGTGAATGAATCGAAAAACGTCGACGACAAGATCGCCATTCTGAAAAGCGCCCATGCGAGTTTTCCCAAGAACCGCCAGTTCGTGTCGATGCTCGATGAGCTGCTGTCGCAGAAGGATGACTATGTAACGCTGGCGGGCATCTACAAGGCCATCACCGACTCGGATCCGGAAGATATGAACGCATATGCGCAGCTCTCCCGGTGCTACATCAGGCTGGGCATGTTCAAGGAAGCCATGGACATGAGCAGGGTGATCGTGGACAAGGGAAGGGCCACTTCGGCCACCTACCGGCGAATGGGCTACATATCGGGGCAACTGGGAGATTTCGACGGCAGAGTGAAGCATCTTGAGAAGGCCCTTGAGCTAGATCCCGGCAACGATTCCATCATCATAGATCTGGCCAAGACGTATGAGCAGGCCGGCAAGAATGCAAGGGCTCTGGAAATATACAAGACCGCCGCAGAGAAGGCCAAGGACAGGGAGATTCTGATCCCGGTCATCGAAGACGCACTCAAGCGGAAGAAATACGACGAAGCGGCATCGCTGCTCAAACGTTACGTAACCTACTATCCCCAGGACAAGAACGCCTACGCCCAGCTGGGAATGATAACGGGACGGCTCGGAGATACGGAAGCCCAGACGAAATATTACGCAAAAGCCGTGGAGCTTTCTCCGAAGGACCCGGTTCTTCTCTTCAACCTGGGGGCTGCGTTTGAGAAGGCCGGCAAGGAGAAGAACGCCCTGGATTCATACAAGAAGGCCCTGGCCATAAAACCGGACGACAAGGACTGTCTGCTCCGGGCCGCCGCGCTCTCGCAGAAGTCGGGCGATTACCTGTCTTCCTACAACTATTACCAGTCCCTGCTGAAGGTGGAGAAGTCCAACACATACCGCAAGGGGCTCATATCTGCCGCTGTAGGGCTGAAAGACCATACCAAGATCATCGATTCGGCCAAAGACTATCTGAAGCATGCAAAAGATCATGACGCGGCCATTACGCTCGCATACGCATACGAGGCGCGGGCCGCGTCAAAGGAAGGAAAGCAGAGGCTCGAGGACCTCAACAAGGCACTCGAGGCATACAAGCTCGCCTTGAAGATCAACCCCAATTCCAAGAAGGCGCAGGAGAAAATCCCGGAACTCAAGATCGAGACGATCCGGCTCAAAAAAAGGATTTGATGTTCCGGGTGACAGGTCCTCCTCAGGATATTCCTTTCCGGATGACCATGAAGAGAACATTTGCTATCGGTGATATCCACGGCTGCCTGGATCAGCTGGAAGATCTGGTGCATCGAATCGAACCCCATAAGGACGATCTCCTCGTCTTTCTGGGGGATTATATCGACCGAGGACCGCGCATCACGGAGGTGATCGACTTCCTGATCGACCTGACTTCGGAAGTACCGTGCGTTTTCCTTCGAGGGAATCACGAAGATATGTTTCTGGAATTTCTCGAATTCGGAACGAACAAGACGCTGTATTTCGCCAACGGCGGGAGGAAGACCGTGGAATCCTATCTCGGGTCCGAGCCTTTCATCTCCCACACCCAGGTGGCGCATGCGCTCAGTCAAAGTCATCGGGACTTCTATGCTGGTTTGAGGTGGTATTACGAGGACGCGCACTACATCTATGTCCACGCGGGCGTACAGCCGGGAGTGCCCATGTTTAGGCAGGATCACCGAGACCTTGTCTGGATACGCGATGATTTCATTTTCTCGCCCACCGGCCTGAACAAGAAGGTGATATTCGCTCATACTCCCTTTGCCAGGCCTTTTGTCAAAGAAGACAAGATCGGCGTGGATACCGGGGGAGTCTACGGAGGGGTCCTCACTGCGGTCCAGCTGCCGGAGGAGATCTTCATCCAGTCTCACCGGTAGTGGAGAAGTGTCGGGGCCTTCAAGAAAAAAGACATGATCAAGGATTACTACCAGATCCTGGGCATCTGCAACGACGCCGGGACAGAAGATATCAAGAGGGCTTACCGCAGGCTCGCCATGAGGTTCCATCCCGACCTCAACAGGGAAGATCCGCGTTCGGTCGAATCTTTCCGTGATATTACGGAGGCATACGGTGTGCTCATCGATCCGCGGAAACGAAAAAAATATGACGGAGACCGCAGGCGCGGCTTCAATCGTGAGACCGTATACCGGGATATCTTTTCCCGTTCGGATTTCCGCGAGGTGTTCGATGATCTCCCCATTAAGGGCGAATGGCTCGAGAAGCTGCTCATGGTGAGCAGGGTGATCGCCTATGAGGCGATCGTGTGCGGGGGGAGACCCAGGGATGTCTTGAAGCGATCCCTGGTCAGGATCGCGGCGCAGAGTGCATCGAAGATTTTTCACAACGTGATGGATATTCACGAGCGCATTCGCATACCTGATGAAATAGCCGCCGAGGGGGGGTCGATCACGATCGAGTACCGGCCCGGTTTTTCAAAGCGCAGAATCAGGGTCAACATACCCCGGCGCACGAAGGCGGGAACCGTTCTGAAGCTGGTGGGGATGGGCAGATCGAACCTTGCCGGGAAATCGGGTGATCTTTATTTGCACGTGGACATCGAATCGTCGTAGACGACGATCTGGTTCTTCCCGTGCTGTTTTCCCCAGTACATGGCCCTGTCCGCCATTCTGATAAGCTCATTATAGTCGGCGGTGTGGCGCGGAAGGCCGGCCAGGCCGATGGTGACGCTGACTTCCAGGGTGACGGACACGGTCCTGCAGATTCTCTCCGCCACGATGACCGCCTCTTCAAGAGCCGTCTCAGGGAATATGATGACGAATTCTTCTCCTCCGTAACGCGCCAGCACGTCGCAGTTTCTCGTATTGTGGCGGAAGACGTGCGACAGGCGCATGAGCAGCTCATTGCCCTCCTCATGGCCTCGGGAGTCGTTATAGCTCTTGAAGTCGTCGATATCGATCATGGCGAGCGACATGGTTCTGTTGTAGCGGAGGTGGCGGGTCACCTCACTCTTGAGGAGCGAGACGAGGTGGCGGAAATTGTACAGTCCAGTCAGCTCGTCGGTACGCGAGAGATTTTTATAGTATACGGCCAGCTCCGCCTCCTCCTTCAGTCTGGACTCCTGAAGGATGCGGTTGATAGTCAGATGAAGGTGGTCGAGCAGGATGGGCTTGGTGATGAAGTCCGAGGCCCCCAGCTTCATGCATTCGACTGCATCTCGGATGGTCCCGTATCCGGTGATCATGATCACCTGGATATGGGGACGCACCTTCTTGATGTGCTTCAGGAGCTCTGAGCCGGTCATGCCGGGAAGATGAAGGTCCACGATGGCGATCTGGTAGCCGTCCTGCTCCGCCAGCTGAATCGCGTGCTCCGCGGTGGTCGAAGTGGACAGATCGAATCCCTTCTCGGTGAGATATTCAGCGATGAGATCAAGGGTTTCCTGTTCGTCATCAACGAGCAGGATCCTGGTTTTCTTGTTCATGTTCGCATCAGCCATTGTGTCTACGCCCAATAATATCTCAAGAGACGATATGTTCTCAAGAGCACTTCCTGCTTAATCTCATGTATAGTAACGGAATTTCATAAAAAATACATGAGAGAAAAAACCCCCTTCCTGCAAAAAGGCGGGCCTGGGCTGCTTCGGTAGTATCCTGGTCGCCCAAGCGTTTGATTTGAATGGAACAAAACAGCAGAATATAAAGGTGGGCCGGGGTGAGATGTACACTCCCCGGACGGCGGAATCTGTTCATAGAGGGGGTAAGGGTTCAAGTCGCCGGTCTGAAAATCCGTTAATGCATGACAGTGAAGAACATGAAGCCCCAGCTCTGTATAGAGAAGCGCTTTGATGCCATCCCGACGCTGGATTCAGCCAGGATGCGGCTTTTCGAGATTCTCCAGAACGAGGATGCGGGTATCGAGAAGGTGGAGGGAATCATCTCCACCGACCCCGCCATGGCGGCCAAGGTCATCAGGCTCGCCAACTCGCCTTTTTACCGCCATGCCCAGCGGCACCTCGGTATGCACGAGTCGCTCTTGACCATCGGCCTCGATATGGTCAAATGCATCGTCCTGTCAATGGCGGTCATTGACAGCTTGAGGTGCGAAACGAAATATGCCAGGGACCTCTGGTCTCATTCGTATGCAGTGGCTCTTATCGCCGTTTCCTTTGGCAGAAACAAAGCGGAGAAGGACAGGCTCTTCACCGGGGCCCTGCTGCACGATCTCGGCAGAATGGTCTTTTTGTTCATCGCGCCTGAAGTATACACCGCCCTGATCGACAGTGAGGGATTCCGGCCCGGTGAAGACCTGGAACAGGAGACCTTTTCCATCACGCACACCGAAATGGGGGAGATGGTCGCGAGGAAATGGAATTTCCCCGACGAGATCGCGGAGATCATCAGATACCACCACAGACCGGTGAGCCGCGACTCCGCCCTGGTGTATCTCATCAATCAGGTGGCGAGCGGGCATGAGATGGGCATACCGGAAGTAGATCCCGCCAGTCTCGACGTTGTTCAGCCCTTTGTGGAATATTCCTATAAAGATCTTGTCAATACAGTCGCAGATCGGTATAAAACGAACACTGTTATAATCGAGAGCCTGTTTTAAGGGCGTCGGGGGGGCTGTGAAAAACGGTTGGTCGGGGCTCAATGAATCCTCGGGCTTCTCCAAGGGCAGGGAGAAGCTCCTGCTTGATCTTCTGAAAAAAGCGACCGACTTCTATGAAGACATCGTCGGAATCCTCTCCGGCATCTACGAGCTTTCCGAGTATGTCCGAAAAGGCTCTCCGGAAGATGAGTTCTACTCGTACATTGTCCAGGTGCTCATCAGGGAATCCCGCTGCGAGAATGCCTCGGTCTTTCTCGTGGAGGGGGACCGTGTGGTACTGAAGGCTGCGGCCGGAGTCGACTTCCCCGAGGATGCCCCGGTCGTAAGCATGGAGCTGGGGGAAGGCGTGGCCGGGATATGCGCCCGGGAGGGAAGGCCGATACTGGCTCCGGATGTCCATGAATGCCGGTATTTCAAGGAATTTCCGGGGTCCCGGGTGCACATCGGGTCCATGTTGTGCATCCCCATCAAGGACGGGAAAACGACCTTCGGGGTCCTGAACCTCTCCCATTCCCAGAACAACTTCTTCAACTTCCATTACCAGCGGGTGTTCGAGCTGCTGGGTCTCCTGGTGGGGCAGATGCTGACCCTGATCCACATCTCATCGATCTTTCAGCGGAAAAACCTTGATCTCAACGAGCTTCTTCTGCAAAAGGACGAGAGCCTGCGGAACCTCACCGAAAGCTACAAAACCGTGGTGGATGCGTCAGAGGACGTCATTTTCATCCTTGGCAGGGACGATGCCGTCACCTTCTGCAACCAAAGACTTGTCGCCTCCCTGGGGAAAGTTCCCGAAAGAATCCAGGACATGTTCGAAGGCGATATGGTGGAATGCATCCGGGCGCACAGATCCAGAATGCAGCCCGGTCAGTTCCTGGACTTCGAACGAACCGTGACCTTCGGCTCCGCCACAGGCGTGGTGGGTCAGTTTTTCATCAAGTGCCTGAGCCGCGATTCCGCCCTGGTGATGATGCGGGACATAACCGCGAGAAGGCGCCTGGAGCAGCGGGCCATGCAGACGGAGAAGCTTACCTCGCTCGGCCTGCTCACCTCGGGCATCGCCCACGAGTTGAACAACCGCCTGACCCCGATCTTGGGCTTCGCCGATCTCATCAATGCCCGGAGACTTGGCGAGAGAGACCGGAAAAGGCTCTCCGTCATCATCAATGCGGCCGATTCCGCCAAGAGCATTGTGGAGTCGCTGCTCAAGTTCTCCCGGAACAAACCCCCGGAAAAGGCCGTGTTCGACATGCGAGACATCATCAGAAGAACCGTGAGCCTCTATACGCCCACTGTCAGGAAGCGCGGGATCAGGCTCTTGGCCGATGAGGGGAATGAGCCGCTCCTCGTGAAAGCGGATATGAACTGCATGGAGCAGGTCCTGGTCAATTTCATCAACAACGCCATCGATGCTATCGACAATCAGACGGGCACGATCCGGCTGAGCGCCCGGAGATGCGACAACAGCGTACAGGTGTGCATTGAGGACTCGGGACCCGGTATTCCCGAGGAGATCATCACCAGGATATTCGATCCCTTTTTCACCACCAAGGCCAAAGACAAGGGGACAGGACTGGGCCTGAGCATCTGCTACGGCATCATCTCGGATCACAAAGGGGAGATTTCCCTGGAGAACACCGGTCATGGAGCCTTGGCGCGCATCAGGATTCCCGCAATGACCCCCGATATCCATCAGGAGCGCATGGAAACTGGTGCAGGGGCTCCGTCCGCTCCGCAGGATGAACCTGAGTCATCCGTACGATCGACCATCATGGTGGTGGAGGACGAAGAAGACCTTATGGAACTCATGGTCGATACCTTGAGCCCTTTCTACGAAGTGGAGACGTTCAGCAACGGCAAACAAGCCTTCGATCATCTTGAGGACCGCCGGTGGGAGCTCATCATATCGGATCTGAGGATGCCCGTGATGGACGGCATGGAACTCTACCTCGCGGCGGTGGAGAAGCAGCCGCGTTTGAAGAAGAGGTTTCTGTTCATCACAGGAGACACCTACGATCTTCAGGTAAAGGAGTTTTTCGAGAAAACCGGTGCGGTTTTCCTGCGCAAGCCGTTCCGTATCAAAGAGCTCAAGGATGTGGTATATAGACAACTGCACGACAGGTAGGGGCGGGGAATTCGTGGAAAAGAAAAGGATACTCGTTGTCGATGATGAAGAGATAGTCCGATACTCCCTGGTCAATATTCTGCAGGCCCAGGGGTATGAGGTGGACGACGTTCCGTCTGCGGAACAGGCGCTGGAAGTCTTCCATACGAAAAAATATCACCTGGTGCTCACCGATCTCGTTCTCGAGGGAATGGGCGGGCTGGAGCTCCTGGAGAACGTGAAGGTGGTTTCGCCCAAGACCCTGGTGATCGTGATCACCGGCTACGGGTCCATCAAGACCGCGGTCACGGCGTTGAGGCTCGGCGTCTATGATTATCTGCTCAAGCCCTGCGATGAGGACGAGCTGATTATCCGCGTACGCCGGGCCCTCGAGATGCAGAAATACGGGCAGGAGCAGAAGCGCATTCAGGAAGTGAGTGCAATAGCCAAGACCACCGTTACGCTGTCTGACAGGATCAACACCCCCCTGAACATCATTCTGGGCAATATCGAGATGCTGCAGATGGCTCCCGATCTGGAGAAAAACAGGAGGGTCCAGCAGACACTGAAGGTCATGGAAGAGCAGATTTTCAAGATCAAAGAGGTCATGGACAAGCTGGCGAAGCTCACCACGGCCGAGACCAAGAAGTACACGACGCTCAGGGATTATGAGATCATCGATCTGAGCGCGCCCAAGAACAATGGTTGACTCAAAAAACATACTCATTGTTGATGATTCGGACGATCTGTCACACGTGATCGCCGATTTCCTCAGCATGTTCGGCTACCGGGTACACACGGCGAAAGACGGGCTTGCCGCCTTGGAATATCTGGAGAAGACGTCCATGGATATCGTGGTCAGCGATATCCACATGCCCAAGATGGACGGATTCACTCTGATGACCGAGATCAAGAGCAGATATCCCCGGACGCCGATCATCCTCATTACCGGGTTCAGCGTCAGCGAAGCCAAGAAGATGGCCTTTGAGAAGGGAGCGGATGCATTCGTTGCGAAGCCTTTTCATCTCAAGGACCTGAAAAATGTCATCGATTCCGTGATTCAAAGTTGAATCGGAATCACCATTACAGACTGAAAGCAGCAGGAGGAGGATCCCCATGAAGAAGACCAAGGTGAAGAAGCCCCGGAGACTTCTGTGCTACATCGATTTCAGCGACCACAGCTACTACATCGTGGAATATGCATTTGAACTCGCAAAACTCGTCGACGCCGAGCTGTTCGTCCTTCATTCGGTCACCGACATCAAAAAGGCCGCCGGCTTCTATGTTCCCCACATCAATACCGATCTTCTCGAGGATCAGGTGGCCAAGGCCGCACGGGACAAGATGTATGCCATCTGCCACCAGGTGGTAGGAGAGGAGATCGACGCGGATCACAGGCTCGTCACACAGGGCAATCCGGTGGAAGATATCAACCGGGTGATCGAGGAAAAGGGGATCGAACTTCTTATTCTCTCGCACGAGATGTCCAGGGGCAGTCTGTCCGGGTTCCGGAGCGATCATGTCGAAAGGTTCATGAAGAATGCAACGATCCCGTTTCTTGTCCTTCCGGTGAAGTGACGCGGATCGAGCCGATGATGCTGAGCGCCGCCGCCTTGTCCATGCTTCCCGCGCAGGAAAGCATGACGATCTTGCCCTCTGCAAACGCAAACCCCAGAAGGTGTGCAGGGGTATAGAAGAGAATGGCATCAGCCCCGGAGGGGATGAGTATCTCGGAATTCCGGGTTTTTTTCATCCACGACGGGATGAGCTGAGCCTTGACGCCCATGAGCGTGGGGTTGTACCGATGCGAGAGGATCCGTATCATGAGCTCCTGTGTGCTCAGGCTGCGCTCATCGCCCAGGAATGTCCTGATCAGGGGGTTGCGCAGAGACGCCCTCCATTCTTCCTCCTGCGGGAGCTTTTCCAGGAGCTTGACTTCCCCCCGCATCTTCGCTTCGGCCGAACGCAGAACTATTGCCCCGTCTGTGCTGATCGTGTACTGCAGGCCGGACGGAACGCACAGGGAAAACGACGGGGAAAGCACATCGGTGCAGGGGCGGCCTTCAAGCGCGACAGTCTCCGGAACGAGAAAGAGTTCGGGGGAGTTCTGCCCGGCCAGGGCAAGATAGAATCCGTAGATTGAAAGTGCGATAATGCCGGCCCCGACGATGAACCGTATGCCCTGATCCGTAGGTCTGCTTTTCAGAACCATTTCGGATGGATAGGCTTGTTGGCGGCGGCGGGATGGTCGTAATCGTCATAGCCTGTCCTGGAGGGGAGTTCTTCCCGGTACGAAGGGGGCTCGTTTCCAGGGGCCTGATAAACGTCGCCTTCTTCCTCTCTTTTCTGAGCGTTCCTGCTTTTCGAGGTATACTGGCCGAGCAGCCTGAGCACGGCCGGCAGCACAAAAAAGAGCGCCAGGAGCATAATGAGGCTGAAGATGGAGTCGTCTTTCATATATATTAATGTATCACAGATGGCGACGATGAAACCACATTTTTTTCCCTGACCCTGTGTCCCATGATCGGGTGCTCTCATTATCCCGGCACAAACACGATGTACCCCCTTGCCATGAAAGAGCCTGTCCGTGTCTCTGCGGCTCATTCGGACAAGGCCTGCTCGTCATACCGCGGCATCCTGCAGGGGCGATTCGAAGATGGTAAAACCGCGGTCTCATCCGATGCGGACGGCTGGAAGAGCGACTGTGCCTCATTGGCCGGTAAAGATTCCTGTGTCGAGCTCAAGGGGGGATGAAGGGCTCTCTCGTGTGAACCCTGCAGCCCCGTGAGACGAATGCAACTCAGGTGTTGATAGCAGGGCGCCTTGCCCCGCGCTCTTTGGACCGCCCCAGCTCAAGCGGGAGAGTATACTGGTTCGCCCACCCCCGCTTTCCGTACTGCTCGATGCACCCCTTTTGATGCCTCTGCTCGCCGATCGGTTACCGACCCATCTTTTCGGGATCGCTCAGCAACCATTCAAGCTCTTCATTTCCTGTCAGCAGGCCCTGGTATGCCATTCATGCATCTGGCCCGCCATATGATCCGGGAAGTGCTAGAACGTCAGGTCATGTATTCTCGGCGCAGCTGGAATGTAAGGGCCTTCCTTTTCGGAATCTTCTTCGCCCGGATACCAGGCGATGATCCTGGCTACAGCCGTGTGCTGCTGCGACCAGTTGGAAATGACGATGCGGTACTCACCGTCGGTCCTGTGCAACTCATAGGCATCCACGCCGTATTCCAGATCGATGCCGTCCTTTCCGGCCTCGACTCTGCGGACCTCCACCTCGTCTTCCATTTGACGAAGAGAAACGCTGAGAAACTTCATGTCGCTGACCAGATCCGGCTTGACACTCTCCAGATTGAGGCTGACACGAATAAGGCCCGGAGATTTCACGATGATGTTGTAGTATAGCGAATACGAATCATGCTTTCTCGGAGCCGGATAGAGTACGGCTGTCCGATTGAGCGAAAGAAGTTCCTGCGCATGAACCAACGAGTCCGCACCGAGCATCATGAAGGCCAGGACACATGCAATCATCACCTTCTTTCTCATAAACCCTCCCTCGTTACCGGCAATTTCATCGTTATGAAACGGATGCTCCGGTCAAGGAGAAACGGACGGCCGCACCAGCCCGACGCGGCAATGCGAAACAAACCTAGATATTTCAATAATGCCCTTGAGAAATATACCAAGGGAACCTTAATGGCCTTTCCGACAAGTATCCGGAATTTCACAGGAATTCATTGGAAGATAAGCCGGCCCGGTGGTTTCTGCTTGACAAAACGTCCGACGGGATGATGTTGAAATGACTGGAACTCGTGAAGGGAGAGCCGCTATCAATGGAACAGGCAGCGTATGAAAGGATGAAGGGCTTTTTTTCTCCCCGCCGCATCGCGGTCGTGGGGGCGTCGGCTAAAAACCAGTGGTTCGGTAACCTGATCAAGTACGCCCGGCACTACGGAGCAGCCGGACAGTTCATTCCCGTCAATCCGAGAGCGACCGAGGTTGCGGGGGTCAGGGCGGTGGCCTCTGTCGGGGATCTTCCGGCCGGGGAGATCGACTTCGCGGTGATCATGGTCAAAAGCGAGGCCGTCCTCAGGACTGTCGAAGAGCTCCTGCACAAGGGAACCAGAAATATCCTCCTCATCTCCTCCGGCTTCGCGGAAATGGGTGAAGAGGGGACGGTAAAACAGAAGCAGTTGCAACATTTCTGCCGGGAAAACGACATCCTCCTCATGGGACCCAACTGCCTCGGATTCATGAATTTTTCCGACAGGGCGAACGTGTTCTCCGGGGGGTCTGTGGAGGGCGAGCTGATTGCCGGACCTATCGGACTGGTCGGCCAGAGCGGGGCAAGCAGCGAGATGATCGCAAGCAAGCTTCTGAAAAAATCGCTCGGAATCTCCCTGTACACCGCCACCGGCAATGAAGCAGTCATTACGGCCGAGGACTGTATGGACTACCTGGTCAACGACAGCCGGACGCGCGTGATCACCGCCTTCATGGAGGGCTTCCGGAACATAGAAAGGATGAAGGACATAGCGCGTCAGGCAGCGATCAGGCAGATACCCATCATTGTCCTCAAGGTGGGCAGGTCGGAGCGAGGGATACAGGCCGCCAGGTCGCACACCGGCGCGCTTGCAGGAAACGATGCGGCTATGGACGGGTTTTTCCGCCAGCATGGAATCATCCGGGTGGAGAGCATCGAAGAGCTCGTGGAAACCGCGTCCGTGTTTTCGCACTGCCGGCTTCCCAGGGGGGGACGGCTCGGGATCTGCACCCTGTCGGGAGGACTGTGCGGTCTCTATGCGGACTTGTGCAGCCGCTGCGGCATCGAGCTGCCCCGTCTGGCGGACGAGACCATCGCCTCTCTGAAGGCCGTGCTTCCGGACTTCGCCCAGCCGGATAACCCCCTGGACGTAACCGGCTCGGGCTTCCTGCAGGGAATGGGCGAAATTCTGAAAATACTGCTTCAGGACAAGAATCTCGACATGATAGCTGCACTCTCGTTCGCTCCTGCGGGCGAGGGCGACGAGATGATGTTTGCATTCAACGAAACCTTCTTCCCTCTCGCCCGCGAGGCGGACAAGCCGGTAGTCGCGTTGAGCTTCCGGGAGATGACCGATTATGCCAGACGGTACTACGAAAAGAACGGCATGTATTATATCGAGCATCCCGAGGACTCGTTCAAGGCCATCTCCCATCTCATCAACTATGCGAAATTTCAGCGAAGCTTCTCGGATTCAGCGGCACGCTCCGGGGCCGAAGCCTCGGGCGCACGGCTGTGAGCGCCTCACAAGAGCTGTATGATACGGTAAAATCCCTGTTCGCCGAAAGGCCGCTTCGTTGTAGGGGAAGACATCTGTCCACACCGGGTGTCCGCTTTACCTGACACTTTCCGGCATACCGGACAGTCCACCATTTTTGAAAAGTTTTAAGTATTTGTATTTATTAATCTGATTATCATGGCATATGGGTTGCTTGAAGATCCGGGATGCACGTCCTTGAACCATGTGCTCAAGAACAATAACAATCCTTAAGGAGGTTGATATCGATGTTCAAATCGTATGAAGACGCCTACAGGCGCTCTTTGGAAGACAGGGAGGGTTTCTGGAGCATCGCGGCGGGGGCGATTCACTGGGAGAAGAAGTGGGACAAAGTCCTGGATGACTCCAAGGCGCCGTTTTACCGGTGGTTTGTAGGGGGCAAGATGAACACCTGCTACAACGCCATCGACATTCATGTGGAAAACGGCCGGAAGGATCAGACAGCCATTATCTACGACAGTCCGGTCACGAACACCAAACAGAAGATCACCTATGGCGAGCTCCTCAACAAGGTAGCGGACTTTGCCGGGGCACTCAAGTCTCTGGGCGTAGAGAAAGGCGACCGCGTGGTCATCTACATGCCCATGATACCGGAGGCCGCCGTGGCCATGTTCGCATGCGCACGCATCGGCGCCATTCACTCCCTGGTGTTCGGCGGGTTCGCATCCAACGAGCTCGCGGTCAGGATCGAAGACGCGAAGCCGAAGATCGTGCTCTCCGCTTCCTGCGGTATCGAACCCAAGGGCGCCATACCCTATAAGCCTCTCCTGGATAAGGCCATTGAGCTCTCCCGGCACAAGCCGGAGAAGTGTGTCATTTATCAGCGGCCTCAGGTGCAAGCGGATCTCATCCCCGGAAGAGACATCGACTGGGTCGACGCACTCAAAGGAGTCTCTCCAGCACCGTGCGTCACGGTGGAAGCCACCGACCCTCTCTACATCCTCTACACCTCCGGCACAACAGGCATTCCCAAGGGCGTGGTCCGCGACAACGGCGGCCATGCCGTAGCGCTGAAATGGTCCATGAAGCACATCTACGGCGTCGAGCCCGGAGACGTCTACTGGGCCGCGTCAGACGTGGGCTGGGTCGTGGGGCATTCATATATCATCTACGCCCCTCTGCTCTCCGGGTGTACGACCATCATGTTCGAGGGCAAGCCCGT
>DCDF01000158.1 GCA_002316295.1 Syntrophaceae bacterium UBA1062
TCGCGGGATGCGCGGTGGTCATAAGCCACGACCGCTGGTTTCTGGACCGGATTGCTACGCACATCCTGGCATTCGAGGGAGACAGCCGGGTTGTCTGGTTCGAGGGCAATTATTCCGATTACGAGGCCGACCGGAAGAAACGGCTCGGCAAGGCTGCCGACACCCCTCACCGGATCAAGTACCGGCATCTGACCCGGGGCTGATCCCCATATCCGCCCGCATCTCTCTCCCGAAGGAGAGATGCGGGAAAAGGTGATTGGCGCGAAGGCTTCCGGCTTCCCTGAAGCCCGGGCTTCAGGGACTGATCGCCCAATGCCCGGATATCCTCCTCATTGCCTTTCGAGCATGCGGTTCCAGAGTGATTTCCGGCTCGCCGTACCGCTCTTCAAGAAATATTATCGCGAAACCGAAATGTCGATGGAGGACGCATGTACATGAAATCGCTGTTCAGCATGATCTCCATCCGAGGAAAGCTCCTGCTGGGGTACGGACTGGCGTTCATCCTCACGATCGTAGGGGCCGGCGTGATTACTCACTACATGGTCCGGAGCGTCATCGAGTCGCGGATCGAGGACGAGCTGAAGGTATCCACCACCGCCATTTACACCATGCTGGAGGCCACGGCCGACATCACCATCAAAAACCACCTCCGGGGAATAGCCCAGAGAAACCGGGATATCGTTGATTTTTATTACCAGAGGTTTCGCCGCGGTGAGCTCACTGAGGCCGAGGCCAAGCGCAATGTGCGAAGGATCCTGCTGTCTCAGCAGATCGGAAAGACCGGCTACATCTACTGCGTCAACAGCGAAGGGGTGGCCGTCGTTCACAAGTCCCCGGGGGTCGAAGGGAGCAATTTTCTCTACCGGTCTTTCGTGCAGGACCAGATCAAGAGAAAGGAAGGATACCTCATATACGACTGGCAGAACCCGGGCGATCCAGAGCCCAGGCCCAAGGCCCTTTATATGACCTATTTCGAGCCATGGGACTGGATCATCTCCGTCTCCTCCTACCGATCCGAGTTCATCGATCTCATCAATGTGGAAGACTTCAGGGAAGGCATTCTCGATCTCCGTTTCGGCAGGACCGGGTACTCCTATATCCTTGACGTGGAGGGGAAGATCATCGTCCACCCTTCGTACCAGGGATCGATCCACGACATCGGGGATGAAGACCTGCGCTCGTCCGCCCGGAAAATTATCACACAAAAGACGGGAAGGATCGTATACGACTGGCGGAATCCCCACGAGAATGTCACCAGAAAGAAGATCGTGTTCCTCAACTATATTCCGGACCTGGAATGGATCGTGGCATCGTCTGGCTATCTGGACGAGTTCAACGAGCCGCTCCTCTACATCCAGAACATCATCTTCGTCATCACGGCGGCCGCCACGGCGGTGGTGCTCCTGATGACGCTCTGGATCAGCTCGACCATCACATCGCCCTTACGGAGGCTGATGAATCATTTTTCCACCGGAGCCACCGGCGATTTTACGGTACGCATGGATGTTTCATCCAACGACGAGATCGGCATGCTGGCGCGGTATTTCAACACGTTCATGGAGAAGCTCCATCTGTACAGCTCCAGCCTGCACGACGAGGTGGAAGAACACAAGAGATCGGTCGAGGCGCTGAGGGAGAGCGAGGAGAGATTCAGACTGCTCGCCGAAAACTCACCGGATATCATCATAAGCCTGGTTCACGAAGGATTCGTCTCCTACGTGAATCCCGTTGTCGAGACCATCCTCGGATACGCACCCCGGGAGCTGATCGGTCAGACGTTCCTTTCCATGGCCCGCAGGCAGGATGCCAGAGAGTATGTCCGCCTGTTCAAGAAGATCAGAGACAGGCGGGAGACGGTCCTGGACTATACCGGGGTTCTCGTTCACAAGGACGGATCACTCAGGCACTTCATCTTCTGCGGTGCGCCCACAACAGACTCTCAGGGGCAGGTGGTAGGAATAGAGGGTGTGCTGAAGGACATTACAGAGCGCAGAGTTCTCGAGTCGCAGCTTCAGCAGGTGCAGAAGCTCGAAGCGGTCGGCGCACTTGCCGGAGGCGTGGCCCACGACTTCAACAACATTCTCACCGCGATCCGCGGTTCCCTGGATCTCTCCCTGCTCGCGGCCGGGCGGAACGATCCCCTTCTGAAAAATCTCCGGCAGATCGAAAATGCGGTTACCAAGGCCACGGACCTCACACGCAAGCTCCTGTTCTTCAGCCGCAGACAGCCCATCGATACGGTTCCCGTCCATCTGAACAAGTCCGTTGACAGCATCCTCAAGATTGTCGAGCGCCTCATCGGCACAAACATTTCCATTACGCTCGATCTCGCCTCCGACCTCCAGCCCGTCATGGCGGACACGGGCAATATCGAGCAGGTGATCATGAACCTCGTGATCAACGCCCGCGACGCAATGCCCGAAGGCGGAAAGATCTTTATCCGTACACGCAATGTCACGATCGATGAGGGTTATACCAAGGCACATTCCTATGCGAAGACGGGTGAGTTTGTATGCTTGAGCGTTTCTGATACGGGAACAGGCATGGACGGCGAAACCGTGAAGCACATTTTCGAGCCCTTCTTCACCACCAAGGATCGGGGAAAAGGAACCGGACTGGGCCTTGCGGTGGTCTACGGGATCGTGAAGCAGCACAGGGGGTGGATCACCGTGGACAGCAGGCCCGGCGACGGAACGGAGCTCAGGGTCTATTTTCCCCGGGCCGATGGTGAGCCGGGCAGGGAGCCCGACAGTGAACGCCTTCCTGCCGACATCCTCGGAAAGGGAGAGAAGATTCTGATTGTCGAGGATGATCCCGACGTTCTCTCCTTTACAGCAGCCGCCCTTAAGAACTGGGGTTATTCGGTATTCACCGCGGCGAGCGCGACGGAGGCCTGCGAGGTGTTCCACAGGCGCCAGGGCGATCTGGCTCTCGTATTCAGCGATGTGGTGCTTCCGGACAGAAACGGGCTCGATCTGGCGGAAGAATTCGTTCAGGCGGATCCCGGCATACGGGTTCTGATGACCAGTGGATACATGGACGAGAAATCCCTGGCCAGGATTGTCAGGGAAAACAGCCACCGGTTTCTGGCCAAGCCGTATTCGCTCCAGAGCATGCTTGCCGCCGTGCGCGCGATACTGGACGACCTGGGCGAGGCATGAAAGCCGTCCCCTGGGGCCCGCCTATGATGCATGGGCGCGGATCTTCCCGCTTATCTCCATTCTTCTCTTGATACGTCAAACCATTATCGGGTAAGCTTCATCCGGCAAGGACGTGGCGTTACCATTTACCTGGACCCAGGAGCAAAGATTGTATGGAGGTAACATAACGTGAAAAGAATCAGCACTGTCATCATGATCGTTGTAACCGGGATATTCGTTCTTCAGGCATGCACCACCGATCCCTACACCGGCCAGAGGAAGATGAGCAAGACCGGGTGGGGCTCCATTATCGGGGCGGCGTCGGGCGCGGCAGTAGGTGCGGCCACCGGAAGAGACAGCGAATCGCGCCGCAAGAGGGCGCTCATCGGCGCGGGCGTGGGCGCGCTTGCCGGCGGGGCCGCGGGCGTGTACATGGACAAGCAGGAGGCCAAGCTCAGGCAGCAGCTCCAGAACACGGGTGTGAGCGTCACCCGCGAAGGCGACCGCATCTATCTCAACATGCCGGGCAACATCACCTTCAAGACCGACAGTTCGGACATCAATGCCGGTTTCTACGACGTGCTGAACTCCGTGGCCCTGGTTCTGAAGGAGTACAACAAGACCATTATCAATATCACAGGCCACACGGACAGCGTCGGTGCGGACTCCTACAACAAGGCGCTCTCGGAGAAGAGGGCCGCGAGTGTGGGTCGCTACCTGACGAGTCAGGGAGTGGATCCCATGAGGGTCGCCACCC
>DCDF01000058.1:0-2298 GCA_002316295.1 Syntrophaceae bacterium UBA1062
ATCCCTCTGCCGGGATCTTCATCCACACCAGTGGTCGTTATGGTGAGTACCAGGGTGTTCCCGGTATAGAACGAATCGTCGATCCGCCACTTCCCGGCGATCTTTTTGATGTCTGACGATGCGGGGGTTGCGGCGTAGTTGAGGACCTCCCAGTAATACATGTCCGCATCATCCACATCTTCGTAATAGTAGCCGTAGAGGTGGTCGGTGGTGAAAATCGCTTGTCCTCCAACATTAATGCGGACAACATCTGCTGCGTACGGCCCGATGCCGCTTGTATCCGAGGTGTACGTATATTGATCGAAAAACCCTGCGAAAATCGCCCTCACATCCAGGGAAGTGTTCACGCCGAACGAGTTTTCCAGACATACATACTGCGTGTCATCTCCGATGAACCTTGCCTCTTTTTCCCTGGTGATGATCGCTGTGACGAAAATGTCGTCATCATCAGGTTCCAGAATATCGACGCTGAAGCCGTCGTTGATGTCGATCAGGCCGTTTTCACCACTGTAAAAATATCCCGCCCAGGAGCCCACCACCTCGCCGATCGGCTGCCAGGGCCCTGCGGGGTCGTAGCTGCCGCCGCTCGATCCGCTTTCGCACGAGATGCACGCACACGCCAGAATGAAAGACGCCGCGATGAGTAAAAGTCTCCGGAGCCCCTTCATATGATCTTCCTCCTCCAACAGCTTCCCGCTGTCCGACCCTGCCGGTGAGATGATCGCAGACGAAACCGGCATGACACTCCATTGCATGACAGAAAAACCAGCCGATCGGGGGTGCGGGATCTATGGTCATTCTATCTAATCACCTTTGCCCGGCCATTGCAAGATATATGATCAGAGGAGAGCCCTGCTCGCACCTATGCAAGGGTTTTCCCCTTTTGGAGAAATCTTTTTCTTTCTCCCGGAAGGCCCACAGAAATTCTTGGCGAAATACCGTATGTTATTCACTTCTTAACAGACAGGGCCCGGGGAACAAATCTTGCATGGCTGCCCAAAGCAACTGGTGTATTGTCCCGGCGACGGAAACCGGGAGATGAGAGTGAAGCCCGCAGAAGCGGCGCATACGAAAACAGAGCGAGGGGTATCGGGAATGGTCCGTTCAGGCTGCATTGTCTTATCATTTTTATTTGTCCTGGCGTTTCCGTTTTCCGTGCAGTGTCTTGAAGCCCCCCCGCACATTGCCGGGGCACCGGCCGCGACGGTACAGCATCCGTCCACCGTGACAGCCGCACTCACGCAGGATGAGCAGATCCTCATCCAGGCGCCCAGGAAAACGCACCCTGTCCAGGAATCGCTGCTTTCCTATTCCATCAAATCGGGCGGGGCATTCGCTGTCTATGACAGCGACTTCCGGGATTTCCTGGATTATGGGGTGTCGTTCTCTGTGGGCGCGAAAAAGAAGCTCAAGGAGAAACTGTCCTTTCTCACCTCTCTGGAGGTGATCATGCTCACCGGCGAGTGGGATACGGGAAGCAACAGGGAAACGATTGTCATGGAGGCGGAGGAGCATTGGCCGGGCTTCAACGGCGACAGCATATCTCCGGAGGATATCCCGGACGAGAATCTGGGAAGCAGCAATCACGGCGAAGGAGAGGCCGTTATCACCAGCGCGGAGCTGCTCCGCAGGGTCGATCTCGACACCACGCTCTACATCGTCCCCCTTTCCTTCAACCTCGTCTACGAGCACCACGGAGGAGACAAGAAAAAGATAAACCCGTATGTGGGCGGAGGCTTGGGCTTCTGCATGGCGAGACGCGAGGTGGAGAGCAAGGCGATCAAGGAGCAGTCTTTTCAGGGCGCTGAATACCGCATCAGCCTCGACGACTCGGAGACCGTCTTCGGGCAGCTCCTGCAGGTCTTTGCAGGGATCGAGGTGCCGTTCAAGAACGGAATAAGGTTCGTGGCGGAGGCGAGCACCGCAATGTACGACCTGGACAATTTCGAGCCCGTGCTCGAAGTCTCCTACACCAGAGAACCCCCTGACTGGTACCAGGGTGACGATTTGTCCCAGTTTACCAATGAAGATCCCATAAAGGTGGGGGTGTTCGAGCAGGAGATCATATCGTCCTTCTCCATCGGCATTGTGGTTCCTTTCTGATCCTTTCCCTTCGGTCCCCTGCGCGAGGCGTTTCCGTATTTCTATTCGATCATTGCGTATCTCTATTTGATCATTGAACGATAAATATGATAATGATGTTATTTCAATCACATCTGTGGTGATGTTGTCGGGAGGATATGCCATGCCGTCACAGCGTATGAGCGAGAGCGTGCAACCCCTGAAGGACCGGATCGA
>DCDF01000058.1:2489-3606 GCA_002316295.1 Syntrophaceae bacterium UBA1062
ATCTGGAAGGGAAGATCACTTACGTCAACGACGCGGCGCTGGCCATGTGGGGTGCTGAAGACCCCTCCGAGGTGCTGGGCAGGTCGGTTCTCGATCTGGCGCAGTCGGAAGAAGAAGCCCTGAAGATATTCCAGGCCGTGGTGGAGAAGGGAAGCTGGTCAGGGGAGGTGTCCGGCTTCCGGAGCGACGGCTCGCCGATCACGGTCCATCTTTCGGCAAGCATGGTGTACAACGACAGGGGCGAGCCCATCTGCGTGATGGACTCGTTCGTGGACATCACCGAGCGCAAGAAGATGGAAGAGGAGCTCAGGGTCAAGGACTTCGCCATCTCGTCATCCATCAACGGCATCGCCATCGGCGATCTTCAGGGCAACATCACCTATGTCAACGATGCCTTTCTCCGCATGTGGGGCGGCAAGGATCCGTCCGAGGTACTGGGAAAGTCGGCGCTCACCTTCGCCCAGTCCCGGGAAGACGCGGACGCTATTCTCCAGACCGTGCTCGCAAAGGGCACCTGGTTCGGGGAGATCATCGCGGTCAAGAAAAACAGGACGCCCATCGCGGTGCAGCTCTCCGCGAGCATGGTGAAGGACGAGAACGGCCATCCCATCTGCCTGCTGTGCTCGTTCGTGGACATCACCGAGCGCAAGCTCACCGAGCAGAAGCTGCAGAAGGCCTACGAGAGCCTCGAGCAACGGGTCGAGGAGCGGACCGAGGAGCTCGTCCGGGCGAACATCAGGCTGAAGCGGGAGATCGAGGAGCGCAAGCTGGCCGAGCAGACGCTCATGCGCAAGGAAGAGGAGCTTCAGCTCAAGTCGCTGAATCTCGAGGAGGCCAACACCGCGCTCAAGGTGCTGCTCAAGCGCGGCGAGCAGGACAAGAAGGAGCTCGAGGAAAAGGTCCTGTCCAACATCAAGGAGCTGGCCCTGCCCTATCTGGAAAAGCTCAAGGCATGCTCGCTCGACGACAGGCAGGCCGCCTACGTGCAGCTCCTGGAATCGAGCCTGGGCGACATCATCTCTCCCTTCCTCCAGAAGCTCTCCGCCCAATATCTGAATCTCACCCCCACCGAGATCCAGGTGGCGAACCTGGTGCGCGAGGGCAAGTCGACCAAGGA
>DCDF01000212.1 GCA_002316295.1 Syntrophaceae bacterium UBA1062
CCGACGCCGCCACGCTTCTGTGTTCTGTATTTGTCGAGCTCGGTGCGCTTTATATATCCCTTCCGCGTCATGGTGACGACCATCTGCTCATCGGGGATGAGATCCTCGATATCGAAGTCCGCTCCTGATCCGCGTACAATAAGGGATCTCCGCTCGTCGGAGTATTTTTCTCTGATCTCTTCGAGCTCGGCCCGGATGACCTTGAGCAGTTCGTCCCGATCAGACAGTATCTTCTCCAGGCGCTCGATATCCTTCAGAAGCATTTTGTACTCATCCGTTATCTTATCGCGCTCTAGACCGGTGAGCCTCTGCAGCCTCATGTCCAAGATGGCCTGGGCCTGGATCTCGCTGAAGCCGAAACGCTTCACGAGGTTGTCCCTGGCCTCCTGAGGTGTCGATGAGGCCTTGATGATGGACACTACCTCATCGATATGGTCCAGTGCCTTGAGCAGGCCTTCGAGGATATGAACCCTGGCCTTTGCTTTGCCCAGCTCAAAGATGCTCCTGCGGGTAACGACCTCCTCCCGGAAATCGAGAAAGGCCTGCAGGAGATCCTTCAGTCCCATCATTCTGGGCCTGCCGTTGTGAATGGCAAGCATATTCAGAGAGAAGGATGTCTGGAGGTTGGTGAGCTTGTAAAGCTGTTTTTCGATCACTTCCGGCTGAGAACCTCGTTTCAGATCGATCACAACCCGCATGCCGTCCTTGTCCGACTCGTCGCGGAGATTGGATATTCCGTCGATCTTCTTGTCCTGGGCAAGAGAAACAATCCTCGTCACCAGATCGGCCTTGTTCACCGTATAAGGAAGCTCGGTGATGATGATCCTCTCGCGGTTGCTGTCCCGCTCGATCTCGGCCTTGCCCCTTACCGTGATGATTCCTCTTCCTGTCGAGTAGGCCTTTTCGATCTCTCCGTTTGAAAAGATGATGCCTCCTGTCGGAAAGTCAGGACCGGGAACGAGCTTCATGAGATCCGCCAGGGAGATGTTCGGAGAATCTATCAGGGCGATCAGCGCGGTTATGATCTCAGTGCTGTTGTGAGGGGGAACACTTGTCGCCATTCCAACGGCGATTCCTGACGAACCGTTCAAAAGCAACGTCGGTATCCTGGTGGGAAGAACATCCGGCTCCTGGAGAGATTCATCGTAATTCGGATGCATATCCACCGTCTCTTTTTCGATGTCGACAAGCATCTCCTCTGCGATGCGCTCCATCCGGACTTCAGTGTACCTCATGGCAGCCGGTGGATCGCCATCGACGGAACCGAAGTTGCCCTGGCCGTCGACCAGAGGATATCTCATTGAGAAGTCCTGGGCCATGCGGACAATGGTATCGTATACCGCTGCATCGCCGTGGGGGTGATACTTGCCTATGACGTCTCCGACGATGCGAGCGGATTTTTTATAGGGCCGGTTGTGGGTATTGGACTGCTCGTGCATGGCGAACAGAACCCGCCGGTGTACCGGCTTGAGGCCGTCCCTCACGTCGGGAATGGCACGGCCGATAATGACGCTCATGGAATAGTCCAGATACGAGCGCCGCATTTCCTGATCAATCGCTACCAAGTTTGTTTTCATGGATATTCCTTATCTCTTCTGGATCTGGATCATATATCCAGATTTGTCACTTTCAGGGCGTTTTTCTCGATGAACTCCCTGCGGGGAACAACGTCATCACCCATCAGCGTGGTGAAGATCTGGTCGGTCTCAACAGCATCATCGATGCTGACTTTCAGCATACTTCGTTTCTCGGGGTCCATGGTCGTTTCCCAGAGCTGGTCCGGATTCATCTCGCCGAGGCCTTTATAGCGCTGGAGGGTGTATCCTTTCCGGGCTTCGTCATAGATCTTCTGGGCGGCTTCGCGAAGATTGGTTACCTCGTACGGGGTTCCGTTGGAAATGACGGTAAACGGAGGCCTTCCAAGCTTTTTGAGCTGTGAATGAATTTTCTGAAGCTCCTCGAAACCCTTGGTCTCCGAGAGCTTCTGATCGATGTGCGTCTGCTTTCGAAGCCCGTTCTTCACGGTATGGAAAACGATCTGATCGTCGAGAACCTCCGTGGTATACGGGCCGAGATACGGGAACCATTCTCTGATGACCTGGATGATGTCATTGTTGATTCGCGCTGAATCGAACCCGTTTCTGAACAGATCGGGATCGAGATACGACGCGGACTGGATGATCCGCTCGTCCATATTTCTGTGCTCATAGTTGAGGAGAATGCTCTTCCTGCGGCCGATGAGCCTGATATACCGGGAAAGCTCCGCACCGGTGACCACGATATCTCCCTTGAGTGAGATGTCCTTTACCGCGTTCTTCAGGAGAAAATCATCAAGGGACTCCTCATTGAGAAGATACCAGAGCTTTTTGCCCTTCGTGATCTTGAAGAGCGGCGGCTGTGCAATGTACAGATGACCTCTCTCGATGATTTCCGGCATCTGTCTGAAAAAGAAGGTCAGCAGCAATGTCCGGATGTGGGCGCCGTCCACGTCTGCATCCGTCATGATGATGATCCGGTGATACCTGAGCCGGGATATATCGAAATTGTCGGATCCGATGCCGGTGCCGAGCGCCGTGACGAGTGACTTGATCTCCTCATTGGAGAGCATCTTGTCGACCCTTGCCTTCTCGACATTGAGAATCTTTCCCTTCAGGGGGAGAATGGCCTGATTTTTTCTGTCTCGTCCCTGTTTCGCGCTTCCCCCGGCTGAATCACCCTCTACGATGTAGATTTCGCTGAGAGCAGGATCTTTCTCCTGGCAGTCTGCAAGCTTGCCGGGCAGGAGCGTGCTTTCAAAGGACGATTTTCTCCTCGTGAGCTCCCGTGCCTTCCGTGCCGCTTCACGTGCCTGGGCGCTGTCGATGATCTTCTTGATGATCACGGCGGCCTCGTTGGGGTTTTCGTTCAGATACTGGCTCACGGCATCGTTCGTTATGCTCTCGGTGATGCCTGCGATCTCCGAGTTGCCGAGCTTGGCCTTTGTCTGACCCTCAAACTGCGGCCTGGGAAGGAGCACCGATATGACGGCGCACAATCCCTCTTTCGTATCATCACCCTGGATGGTTATCTTTGAGTTCTTCAGCAGGCCTTTTTCCTTGCCGTAGGCATTGATAGTCCTGGTCAGAGCCTTACGGAATCCCACGACATGTGTTCCACCGTCGTGGGTGTTGATGTTGTTCGCAAAGGAAAAAACACTCTCGGAATATGATGTATTGTACTGCAGAACACATTCAACCACGATGTCGCCTTTGGTCTTCCGAAAATATGCAGGCGAATGAATGGGCTTTTTCTTGGCATTCAGATATTTCACAAAATCTATCAGACCGTCGTTGAAATGAAATACATCGCGAGTATCTGTCCGTTCGTCTTCGAGCTCGATCCTCAGGCCTTTGTTGAGAAAAGCCAGCTCCCGCAAACGATTTGCGAGGATGTCAAACTCGAATGCGGTAACCTCGAAAATGTCTGGATCGGGCTTGAAATGAACGGTCGTTCCGGTATGATCGGTCTCTCCCTTTTCTATGAGATCGGTCACAGGGACGCCCTTTTCATATTTCTGGCAGTAAATGCGGCCGTTTCGGAATATCTCTATCTCGAGGGACTCGGAAAGAGCGTTCACGACCGACACACCGACGCCGTGAAGACCGCCGGAGACCTTGTATATGGAATTATCGAACTTGCCCCCTGCGTGGAGGGTTGTCATGACAACTTCTACGGCCGGCCGGCCTGTGTCATGATGAATATCGACCGGAACCCCTCGGCCGTTGTCAACTACGGTTATGCTTTCATCCATGTGGATGACGACCTTGATATTGTCACAATAGCCCGCAGTAGCCTCATCGATGCTGTTGTCGACAACCTCGAAAACCAGATGGTGAAGCCCCTGACTTGACGTAGAGCCTATATACATGGCCGGCCGGAGCCTGACAGCCTCAAAACCGCCCAGTACCTTTATATCCTTTGCTGTGTATTCCTGAACCGAATTGTTTTTCATTGCAGCGTTCCAGTCCTCCTAGAAGCGCATGGGCATTATCACCCATTTGCTTTCCGTTATGCCGTTATCAGTGATCATGCAAGGCCCCTGGGGACCTTTCAGCCGTATTTCCGTATCGCCCTCGATAAAAGAAAGGCAGTCCATAAAGTATCTCGGGTTGAAATTTATCTCCAGCTCCTGCCCGTGATGTTCGGCATGAATGGGGGTCTCCACCTCACCTTGGTCCGGGTTGCTCGCGAAAACGATCGTCTTTTCCTTTTTGAACGAGAACTTCACGCAATTGGAAATGTCCGATACCATCGCAATGCAAACCTTCAGAACAGAGTGGAGCTCCTGGGCGTTTATCCTGGTATAGATGGGAAAGGCATCGAGGGAAACGACGCTCTGATAATCCGGGAACTTGCCGTCGATCAGCCTGACGGTTGCCGTGGTGTCCGGGGAGATGAAGAAAATGGAATCACGCGTAAGGAGAATGCGGGAATCTTCTTCTCTGTTATCCATGAGACGTTTGAGCTCCTGCAATCCTTTTCGGGGAACGATGATGCCGCCACCCATATCGATGTAATCTTCCGTAAAATAGCGGACCACCGAGAGCCTCCGGGTATCGGTGGAAACCATCTCGATATATCCTTTTCCGGTTGCGTCCTTGCCCGATGTGAGCAGAGCTCCGCCCAGAGTATACTTGCTGTCGCTTTCGGAGGATGCAGGAATGGAAAAGATCGTCCGTTCAATCATGGGCTTCATGACGGAAAGATCGACGGTATAGCCTTTGTCGATGTCCGTGAACTCGATCATGGGGTATTCTTCCGGGTCCATGACGTTCATCTTGATCTTGTTGTTCTCGACGCTGATGTGAGCGCGGGCATTGTCTTCTATCGATATCTCGAGCACCTGGTCCGGAAGCTCCCGGATAATGTCATAGAAACTCTTCCCGTTGATTGCGCATGCCCCGGGCTGGAGAACATCGCAGGGGGATTTCACCTGAATGGACGTATGGAGATCGGTCGCCTTGACGTGCAAGGAATCTCCCACAGTCTCGAGAAGAACGTGACTGAGAATGGGAAGGGTGGATTTTTTTTCCGTAAAACCTTGCACCTTCGCAAGCATGTTCTGCAGAATGGCCTTTTGAATGTTACACTTCATTGTTATTCCCCCTATGTAATATTAAAAATTATTACTCTGTGTCAACATGTTCATATGTGGGTTAACCCACTGTTATCAAAAGATATTCTTGTTCCAAAACCAGGTGTATAAGTTATCGACAAAGGCGGTCTCCAGGCCCGGTCTGTAGAAATGTCCACAACCGTTTCCATCACAGAGGCGTCTCATGTTCACAAATCTCGGAAACAATGCGCGCGAGTTCTTCCTTCGAAGAAACGGTAATGACAATCCTGCCTTTTCGCTTCTTCCAGTCACACACGACCTTTACCGAGAGCTTTTCTGAAAGAAGAGAAGAAAGATGATCGAAATAAGGATCGGCCTTCTTGCCGCCCCTTGATCTTTTTCCTTTAAAAGAAGCGAGACGTTCCGCCTCTCTGACGTTCAATGATTGAGAGATGATTTTCTTCAGGAGAGCGATCTGACCGTTTTCGCTTTCAACCATCAGGATAGCGCGCGCATGCCCGGTGGAAATGAGACCGTCCCTTAGGGCTTGCTTGACTTCCTCTGGGAGATGAATGAGGCGCATGGAATTCGTCACAGTAGATCTGTCCTTGAGAACGGAATCGGCAATATCCTGATGGGTCAGACCGAACTGCTCCTTGAGGGTGAAGTACGCCTCAGCCTCTTCCATGGGATTCAGATCTTCACGCTGGAGGTTTTCGATGAGCGATATCTTGAACGCCTCAGAGTCGGAGATATCCTTCACGATGGAAGGTATATTCTGGATGCCGGCGAGCTTACATGCATGGTATCTCCTCTCGCCCGCGATGATCTCGTAGCGGGTATTCGTTCTCCTGACCAGTATAGGAGAAATGAGGCCGTGTTTTTTAATCGATTCGGCAAGCTCGGCTATAGACGCTTCGTCAAAGGTCTTTCTCGGCTGAATCGGGTTCGGATAGATCTCATCAGAGGGGATTTCGATGATCTGGGATGCATCGTCCTTGATACTGTCGGCAAATATGGCATCGATACCTCTTCCCAAGCGGGGCTTAGCTTTCATGCTCAACCTCCATGTCAAGGATTTCTTTCGCAAGCATAAGATAGTGCTGGGCACCTTTCGATGATATGTCGTACAGACAGATAGGAACTCCGAAACTGGGCGCCTCGCACAGACGGATATTTCTTGGAATAATGGTCCTGAAGACCTGAGAATTGAAATGTGCCTTCACATTCTCAGCGATATCGTGACTGAGACGGGTGCGGGAGTCGAACATGGTGAGAAGAAAGCCTTCGATGGAAAGACTCGGGTTCAATCTTTTCTTTACCAGCCGGAACGTATTCATAAGACTCTTCAACCCCTCAAGGGCATAGTACTCGCACTGGACAGGAACGAGAAGAGAGTGCGCAGCGGTTAGAGCGTTCAGCGTGAGAAGACCGAGAGAGGGCGGGCAGTCGATGACGATAAAATCGAATTCACCCGATACGCTTGCCAGCGCACGGGAAAGAATACGTTCACGCAGAGGAACGTCCATAAGCTCGACCTCGACGCCGACAAGATCCGGATGGCTGGAGATGAGACAGAAATCCTTCAGCTTCGTCTCCTGAATCACCGATCCTGCGTCCTTTTCGCCGATCATGACATGATATATATGAGACGAAAAGGAATCAGGGTTATAGCCCAATCCAGTGGTCGCGTTGGCTTGGGGGTCAAGGTCGATGAGAAGGGTGCGTTTTCCCAGCACCGCAAAAGAAGAACCGAGATTGATGGATGTGGTAGTCTTCCCCACACCGCCTTTTTGATTGGATATACTTATGATCTTCGGACGCACTATGATCCTCTATCACAAAACAGGTAAAAACTGAATCAAAAAGTTTCACGTGAAACACTCATGATAATCCTTCGATTAAAAAGAATATTTTGATCTTTTTTTGGGCAAACACCGCCGGATTGGCTCTCATCGGGGGAAGAACCGGATGATGATGATAATGAAGAGGAGAATTACCGTGATCCATGCGCCGGTTATATCGCTCTTCCGCACGATGATATTTTCTTTCAGTGACGCCAGCCCAGCTCCGATTGTTCCTTCTTTCGCCACACGCTCCAGATCGGTGATGATCTCGGGGAAATGGGCGAAGCTGTTGGGTATGAGGAAATTCCTTTTTTTCGTAGAAAGGGTTATGAACTGCCGCGATCCCATGGTTATGCCCTCGATTCGGGAAATCTCCTCGATGGGTATCTTCTTTGAGCCGAGAATTCCCCGGATGGTAATTGCGGATTCTGTGATGCGAACTCTGCGCAGGATATTGTTGATCGTGAGGAGATAAAAAAGCGACATCAGGAGGAGCGCCATGAGCAACATTGACAGTTCGAAGCCTGCCATGATCACATCAACAAAAACGGGAATGGAGATAATCGTGGCGAGGATCATGGGAATTTTGAGGTTCTTTTTTATCTTGTAAATAGTATCCATGTTTATTATGTTACCAGGAATGCATGACTTTGGCAAGGGCGGCTATGTTGGATTTTACCGTTCAGTTGGCAAAGAAGGCCGGAAACTACCTGAAGGAGAACTTCGGAAAAGACCTCACCCTGGAGTATAAGGGGAGGATCGATCTGGTGACGAAGATCGACCGCGGCTCCCAGGATTTGATCGTCGCCGAAATCGAACAGTCGTTTCCCGACCACTCCATAGTGGCCGAAGAAGGCGTGAGCCGCGAAAAGGGCCGCGAATATACCTGGTTTATCGACCCTCTCGACGGCACGGTGAATTATGTCCACCGGATTCCGTTTTTCTGCGTCTCCCTTGCTCTCTACAGAAATATGGAGCCTTTCATCGGGGTATGCTACAATCCCCTGAGCGGAGATGTCTTCTGCGCCCAGAGAGGCAGCGGGGCTTTCCGGAACGGCGAAAGGATCGCGGTATCGTCATCATCACGGCTCGTCGACTCTCTTGTTGTTACGGGTTTCCCGTATTCTCTTGCCGTACTTGACGATTCGATTGCACGCTTTACCAGAATCCTGCGGGAGGTCCAGGGAATACGGAGGCTCGGCTCTGCCGCTCTTGATCTGTGCTTCGTCGCGTCCGGTTCTTTCGACGGGTTCTGGGAGGTGTCTCTCAAGCCTTGGGACATGGCAGCCGGAGTAGTTATTCTCCTTGAAGCGGGAGGCCGTATAACGGGCCTCTGCGGTGAAAAATTCGACCTGAACCATGGAAACATCCTTGCGAGCAATGGGAAAATCCATGACGATCTCAGAGGGCTCATGTAGATGCATATCACCGATTCTCATAACCATCTTCATTTCTCCGAGTACTGGAACGATTTCCCGGCTGTTGTCGAAAGGGCTATGCATGCCGGAGTGAAGACCATGCTTCTCGTTGGGATCGACCGCGATGATTCCATCAGGGCGCTCGGCCTGGCCGACACGCGGGAGGATCTGTACGTGAGCATCGGCATTCATCCACAGAACGCCGGAAGATTTACTCCTGATGACGTTGCAGCTCTCGAGCGGCTCTGCGCCGGACAAAAGACTGTCGCTGTGGGAGAAACCGGGTTCGATCTTTACCGGACTCCCGATACTGAGCATCTCCAGAGAGATCTGTTCGTCGCTCATATCGAGCTCGCTAGGAAAAGCTCGCTCCCGCTCGTAATTCACGACCGCGATGCACACCGGCAGACCGTCTCGGTGCTTGATAACGAGCGAGCATGGTCTCTGGGCGGCGTTTTTCACTGTTATTCGGGCGATACCGAGCTCGCCGCCCGGGTCATCGACAAGGGGTTCCTCATTTCTGTGCCCGGGGTCGTTACCTATAAGAATGCATCTGTCTTACGCGATGTGGTGCGCATGTGTCCCCTGGATTCCCTGCTTGTAGAGACGGACGCACCGTATCTCACCCCGGTTCCCTTCCGCGGCAAAAGAAACGAGCCCTCCTATCTGCGAGAGACTATTTCCATGATAGCATCCATCAAGGGCTGCTCCCCGGACCTCGTGGCGGAAAAGACCACGGAGAACTTCTTCCGCCTTTTTTCCAAGGCGAAACCGAAGCAATGATTCTTTTTGGAGGGAAGAGATGCTGAAAAGACTTGAAGTGAAAACATCGAGCAGGGTCCAGCTCGTGGATATCACGTCACATATCAAGAGCGTACTGAAAAGCGAGGACGTTTCAACAGGCGTCCTGGTCGTTTATGTCCCTCATACCACCTGCGGGTTGACTATCAACGAAAACGCCGACCCCGCGGTCAAGGACGATATCATAACGATTCTTGACAAACTCGTTCCCTTGCAGGGCGAGTATCTGCACATAGAAGGAAATTCCGCCGCTCACATCAAGGCAAGCCTCATGGGCTCGAGCATTACGGTCATCATTGAAAGCGGGGCACTCGTCCTGGGAACATGGCAGGGTATCTTTCTCGCTGAATTCGACGGTCCCAGAAAGCGGTCGGTCCTTCTCAAAATCATCCCCGACCAGCATTCCTGATCATTTCCATACTCCCTATTCGACATCCTCGAAACGGTTTCATGCGTCCCCCGGAAAGACGCCGCTTTCCGATTGTGCTGTACGCAAGATGAAATATAGGGGCGGAGAGATCGAATCATTGAAAAAGACATAATCGCGGTTGTATGCACCCGCTGGCCCATCATT
>DCDF01000264.1:0-4110 GCA_002316295.1 Syntrophaceae bacterium UBA1062
TGAACTGCGATTACCACGTGAGATTCTCCCGTGAATACCCCGGGGCGGAGATCGTCGGTCTTGTGGACAAAGACGAATCGAAAATCGATCGCTGCACGCAGCGCTTTGGAATCGGGCGAGGGTTTGCAGCCGTCCGCGATCTCATCGGAGAGGCCGGCCCCGACGTCATCCACATCGTCACCCCGCCGCACACGCATTTCGACCTGGCGTCTCAGGCCATCGAAGCGGGGTGCCATGTGCTGGTGGAAAAGCCCATGTGCCTGAGCCTCGGTGAGGGCGAACAGCTCTTTTCCCTGGCTGAGAGCAGGGGCGTAATGCTCTGCAGCATGCACAACCATTTCTTTGATCCGTGTATGCTCAAGGCGAGAGATATCATAGAGTCCGGGCGGCTGGGGACGATCGTGGGCGTGGAGAGCCACTACGGCCTGAACACGAGAATCGACGCCTTCAGGCGCTACCCGAAGCCGGGCGTGCTGCCGTGGCTCTACGGCCTGCCGGGCGGGGTTTTCCACGACTTCATGCCCCATCCCCTGTACGTCATGCTGCCCTATTTAGGGCGGGTGGAGGATGTCCTCGTGACGGAGAAGTCCATGGGCGAGCTGCCGCAGGGGATATCCGATGAGCTGCGGGTGCTCGTGAAGGGCCGGGACGCCCTTGGAACGCTGACGCTCTCCTTTGCGGCAAAGCCCCATCACCACTTCGTGAAGATCTATGGAACGAAAATGATGGTGCATGTCAACTTCGACACCATGACCACCGTTCTCCACCCGGTGAGCAGCCTGCCCAAGGCGGCCCAGAAGGCCACCTACAATCTGGGGGAGGCATGGCAGCTCGGCGCGGGCACCCTGAAGAACGTACGGGATTTCGGCACCGGCAGGCTCAGGCCGTACCAGGGCATGAAGACCCTGATCCACCGGTTCTATGAAGCCGTGGAAACGGGCGGCGAGCCGCCGGTATCCAAAGACGAGGCCCTCGGCGTCCTGGAGGTGATGGACAGGATATGGCCCCAGGTGAAGAACACGAGGCTCAGCTTCGAGCCGATCGTGCCTCGGGAGAGCGGAGAGGGGCCGATGGTGCTCGTGACAGGAGCATCGGGCTTTCTTGGCTCGCGCCTGGTCGAAATGCTCTGCGGAAGAGGGTATCGGGTGAGGGCCCTGGTGAGAAAGCTCTCGAATATCGAGCGGCTGAAGAGACTGCCCGTGGAGATCACATACGGCGACGTGGGCGGCCTGGAGACGCTCCAGCCCGCGTTCGACGGCGTCGAGTATGTCGTGCACGCAGCCGCGGACACCGCGGGCAGAGAAGAGGAGAGCGAGACCGCAAATGTCCAGGGCACGCGCAACGTGATCGATCTGTGCAGGGGCCATGGAGTGAAAAGGCTCGTGTACATCAGCTCGTGCAGCGTCTACGGGACGGCCGACTACGCCGAGAACCAGGTCGTCACCGAGGATGCGGGCCTGGAGAGGTTCCCGGAGCAGAGAGGGATCTATTCTCTGGCCAAACTCAGGGCCGAGAACCTGGTGCGCGAGGCCATGAGGCAGGCAGAGGTGCCCATCGTCTGCCTCAGGCCGGGCACGATCTTCGGCCCGGGCGGCGAGATCTTTACCCCGATGATGGGCTTTTCGCTGGGCAACAGGGTATTTGCGGTCATCGGGCCGGGAGACTTCGTCCTTCCCCTGGTCTATATCGACAATCTCTGTGACGCCGTCATCACCTCGATCGAGAGCGACAGGGGTGATTATGATGTGTTCAACGTGGTGGACCCGGGGGGAGTGACCAAGAGAGAATATATGGACGCGCTCGTCAGGAAGCTCTACCCCGGGGCGCGGGTCGTGTACATACCCCGCTCGATGCTCGGCGGGGTCGTCCGGCTGCAGGAACGGCTGGCAGCGGCCCTGAAGATAAAGCCGTTCCTGACCGGGTACCGTCTGGAATCTTCCCAGAAGAGGATCGTGTATGACTCGTCCAAGTTCGAACGTGTCTACGGTTGGAAGCCCACTTTCACCCTGGCCGAAGGCATGGAGATCGTGCTGAACCGCGAAGAGGCGCCTGACAGAGCGGTCGAGACAGGGGCCGCTGTGCAGGACATCCGGCTCGAGCCGGTGGAACCGGCCCGTCCGGCATCAGGGAGGGGCTGAAGATGTGCGGCATTTTCGGAGTAACCCATGCCGGCTGGAAAGACGGGCCCTGGGAAGCGGCTGTCGAGTCCATCGCACACCGGGGGCCGGACGGCCATGGAAGCCATGTCGACGACACGGTGTTCCTGGGGCACCGCAGGCTGAGCATCATCGACCTCGAAACAGGCGGCCAGCCCATATACAATGAAGACCGCACCATGTGCATCGTCTGCAACGGGGAGATCTACAATTTTCAGGAGCTCAGGCATGAGCTGGCCGCCAGGGGGCATGTCTTCTCCACACGCAGCGACACCGAGACCGTCCTGCACGCATACGAAGAGTGGGGGGAGGCGTGCGTGGAGAGGCTTCGGGGCATGTTCGCCTTTGCCGTATGGGATATCCGCAAAAGAGAGCTTTTCATCGCCAGAGACAGGTTCGGCATCAAGCCGCTGTTTTACGGACAGCACAAAGGAAGATTTTATTTCGCCTCCGAAATAAAGGCCATCCTCGCCGACCCGGGCTATCCCAGGGATATGGACGAGGGCGCCATGGTCTGCTTTTTTACCCTCTCGTATATCCCTGCGCCGCTGACCATCTTCAGCTCGATCCACAAGCTCCCGCCCGGGCATACTCTCACTTGGGCGAACGGCGACATCCGCATACGGAAATACTGGGATCTCTGCGTGAGCCCGGATCGGGGCAGGCCGGAACACTATTACAT
Source organism: Syntrophaceae bacterium UBA1062 (assembly GCA_002316295.1). Lineage (GTDB taxonomy): Bacteria > Desulfobacterota > Desulfomonilia > UBA1062 > UBA1062 > Phosphitivorax. The sequence continues at coordinate 2,839 of DCDF01000264.1, forward strand.
CGACGGCTTCATCGGCCTGTTCGAAGAGGCCGTAGGCATGCATCTCGTCAGCGACGTTCCCCTGGGCGCGTTTCTGAGCGGGGGCATCGACTCCAGCGCCATCGTCGCCATGATGGAAAAAACGAGCAAAGGCAGGGTGAACACCTTCACCATCGGTTTCGGGGGTGAAGTGGGGGGATACCTGGACGAGCGTGAGTATGCCCGGATGGTTGCGCGCCGCTACCGGACGAATCACCGGGAATTCGAGGTCTTGCCCGAGCCTGCCGGACTCGTGGAAAAGATCGTGCGGTCTTTCGACGAGCCTTTTGCCGACGACTCGACCGTCCCCACCTATTTCGTCTGCAGACAGGCCAGAGAGCATGTCGCAGTGACACTCTCGGGCCTGGGCGGAGACGAGGCTCTGGGCGGCTACGAACGATATGTGGGGTATATGCTGAGAAGCCTGTATGCGCGCCTGCCGTTCTTCTTCAGAGAAAGGGTCGTGCGGTCGATGATCGAAGGTCTTCCGGAACGGGCGGACGGCCATTACACAGTCAACCACATGAAGCGCTTCATCCGTTCTGCCTCCTCACGCCCCGATCATGCCTACTATGGCTTCATCACGACCATGAACCCGAACCTGAGGGATTCTTTCTTCACGGCCGGGAAAAGATACGACGGATACGCGAGCCAGTGCCGGGACCTCATCCTCGATCACTTCAACAGCTCCGACATCGACGGCGCCCCCGATGCCATGGAGCGGGTGTTCTACTGCGACGCGAAGACCTATCTGCCCGACGATGTCCTGTGCGTTACCGACAGGATAAGCATGTACCACTCCCTGGAGGTGAGGGTGCCGTATCTCGACCACAGGCTTTTCGAGTTCTGCGCGCGTATCCCGGCGGAGCTGAAGATGAGGTGGTTCCGCAAGAAACACCTGTTCAAGAAGGCGGTGAGACACCTGCTGCCGAACGAGGTCATCGACCACCGGAAGCAGGGCTTTGTCGGACCCATGACGCAATGGCTGAAGAACGACCTCCGGGCCTTTACCGAAGCCGTGCTCAGCGAGAAGAGCCTGGGCAGGCACGGGCTCTTTCACTACCCCACGGTGCGGCGGATACTGCACGAGCACTATTCAGGCAAAGAGATTCACGACACCCTGATATGGTCGCTGCTGGTCTTTCAGATCTGGTATGGCCTGTATATCGAAAAGGGCGAGGCGCTCGAGCCGGTCACGGACAGTGCCGGATCTTCCCGGTCTGTGTGAAGTCTTTCAGGAGCCGTACGGCGCAC
>DCDF01000264.1:4322-6864 GCA_002316295.1 Syntrophaceae bacterium UBA1062
CCGACGGGCCTCATATAAGATCATGATCCGAACACGTACCGACAAGCCGGCGCCGCAGGCAGGGGTGTTCACCCTGCTCCGCATCGGCTGCCGTGCTGCGCTTCGGGCGACGGATACACGTCGTCACAGCGCAGGGCATCAGCCCAAGCCCGGATCTGCGGGCGACCTCGTGGTCTGCCGGCCGGTGCTCCTCTCCGACAATCTCTCACTGTGGATGCTTTCTGTTCTCTATTCCGCTTTTTCTGCTGCGAAACCTGCTGCGAAAAGCTCTCATGCTCAATTGAATCGATTTCTTCAGTGGTCTCTTTGGGGGCGAGTTCTCAAACCCTGGAGGCATTATGAATATCATAGGAAGAATAAATCATGTTGTGCTGTTGCTGCTCCTGTATTCCTATGTGATCTATCCGGCAATCCTCTTCGTTCTGAGCAGGGTTTTCCGGAGGCCGTGGAAACAAAAGAGATTCGAACCGCATGTCACTGTCGTGATCTCTGCATACAACGAGGAGGGCGTTATCAGGGATAAGATTCTCAACACCCTGAGCCTCGACTATCCAGAGAACAAGCTCAGAGTCGTCGTGGGCTCGGACGGCTCGACCGACGGCACGAATGAAATAGTCGCTAGCATAAAGGATCGCCGCCTGAGATTTTATCATTTTCCCCAGCGGCTCGGAAAGACTGCGTGCCTGAACAGAATGGTGCCCAGATCGAAGGGGGAGATCGTGGTGTTCACCGATGCGAACTCCATGCTGCCTCCGGGCGTGATCAGGAGCATCGTGAGGAACTTTGCCGATCCCGCTGTGGGCCTCGTCACCGGATGGACAAAGTACTGCAGCCCGTCGGATGAAAAAGCGCCCGCCGGGAGTTATGCACGATTCGAAAAGGCCCTCAAGATCATGGAAAGCTCCAGCGGCTCATGCGTCGGCGCGGACGGGGCGATATTCGCGATCCGGAAATCGCTGTACCGCCCCTTGCAGGACGACGACATCAACGACTTCGTCATTCCGCTCGACGTCATCAGGCAGAAGCACCGGGCGGTGCTGGATCCCGACGTCTTCTGCATCGAAGACGCCGCTGCGGCCGCCGGGGACGAGTATCAGCGTCAGGTGAGAATCACGACGAGAACGCTGCGGGCCATCCGCCGCAACATCGAGATGCTGAATCCCTTGAGATACGGACTTTTTTCGTTTTTCATGATTTCGCACAAGGTGCTGAGATTTTTATGTCCGTACTTTTTCATCAGCGCATATATCATCAATATGGCTCTCCTCGGAAGAAAGGTCCTGCTCTCCAGGCTGATCTTTCTGGGGCAGAACCTGCTCCTGGCAGGCGTTCTCGGGGGTTTTGTCTCAAAGTCCGCCAACTCGATCCATCGGCTGAGCAGAATGCTGCTCATCACCTTTGCCGCACAGGGCATTGCATGGATCCGCATGATTGCAGGCTTTACCGATACCACCTGGTCGCCGAGAAGGCAGGCCCGGATATCCGCCTTCGAGCCGCTGCGGCCGCCGCAGGAGAAGGAGCGTTCCCGGGGGCCTATATCGTATGGTTTCTCCCGATCCCGAAATGAACAAACCCCTTTGATGTCAAATCCGCCACGTTGAGGATATTTCTCCCGTCGAAGACCACGGGCCGTTTCATGAGCTCTTTCATCCGGGCGAAATCGGGGCTCTTGAACAGGTTCCACTCCGTTACCACGGCCAGGCCGTCGGCCCCCTGCAGCACCTCGTAGTTGTCGCCCGCGTAAAATACTTTTTCACCCAGGATAGCGCGAGCATTGTTCATGCCCGCCGGGTCGAATACCCGCACCTTTATGCCTTCCTTCAGCAGCCTGTTGATGATGTCGATGGCAGGGGCCTCTCTGATGTCGTCGGTTTTCGGTTTGAAGGTCAGGCCCCAGATGGCGATGGTGATCTGGGAGAGGTCTTCGTTGCGCTCGAGGTAGTAGTTGATGATCTTGTCTGCAAAGTAGTTTTTCTGGCGCTCGTTCGCCCGGTGGGTCGCCTGGCAGATCTCGAGCGAATGGTCCAGGCATTTGGCTGTCTGGATCAGCGCCAGGACGTCCTTGGGAAAGCACGAGCCGCCGTAGCCCGGGCCAGCCAGGAGAAAGCGGGGGCCGATGCGGGAGTCCGTGCCCATGCCTTCTCTCACCTGGGAGATGTCCGCCCCCACCTTGTCGCACAGGATGGCGAGCTCGTTCATGAACGTGACCTTGGTGGCGAGGAATGCGTTGGAGGCATACTTGGTGAGCTCGGCGCTGCGGATGTCCATGATGAGGATCGGGTTGTTGGTGGTGCGCACAAAGGGGTCGTAGAGCTCCCTGAACAGCGCGGCGGTCCGCACATTGTCGGTGCCGACGATGACCCGCTCCGGTCGCATGAAATCCTGCAGGGCGTTTCCTTCTTTGAGAAACTCGGGGTTCGAGACCACATCGAACTCGATGTGCTGGAGGCCTCTCTTCTCGAGCTCCTCCTTCACCACCTCACGCACCTTGTCGGCCGTACCTACGGGCACGGTAGACTTGTCTACGATGATCTTATAGCCG
>DCDF01000013.1 GCA_002316295.1 Syntrophaceae bacterium UBA1062
GCCTTTCAGAAGCGATCGTATCTTGTCCTGCGCATCTTTCCGCGGCGCCTGAATCTGTGAGGAAGTTCTCAAGTCCTTGACGGTGACCAGGGACTTCTCCACCTCGTCCTCGCCGATGATCGCGCACAGGGGATATCCTGATTTGCCGGCACGCCGCATCTGGGCCTTGAAGCTCTTTTCCAGAACGGCCTCTGACGCGATCCCCGCCGAACGAAGCTCGGAGAGCAGCTCTGCGGCGGCATGTCTTACATGCTCGCTTCCCTGGGCCACCACGAAGCACCCCTCTTCTTCTTGGGTCTTTTCCTCAAGAAGCAGGATGATACGCTCGAGCCCGAAGGCGAACCCGATCCCGGAAACATCCGGCCCGCCCAGAATCTTCACGAGGTTGTCATATCTCCCGCCGCCTGCAACGGCATTCTGGGAGCCGAGGCCGGACGCCGTGATCTCGAAGGTCGTCCTGGTATAGTAATCGAGGCCCCTGACGAGCGAGGGATTCTTTTGATAGGGCACCCCGAATGTATCCAGGTATGACAGAACCTCGGCATAGTGGTCCCTGCATTGAGCGCAGAGGAAATCCTCGATCCCCGGGGCCCCAAGGGCCGCCTGCCTGCAGGCATCGACCTTGCAGTCCAGGACCCGCAACGGATTCTTTTCCACCCTCCGGGCGCAATCGGCACAGAGCTGGTCTGCGCGCTTTCCCAGGCATGTCTTGAGCGCCTTCTTGAACTCCTCCCGACAGATTTCGCATCCCAGGGAGTTCACCTCCATGGACACGCCGCTCAGGCCCAGAGAGGTTGCCAGCACATAGGCAAGCTGGAGTGTTTCCGCGTCGCTGAACGGGCCCGACTCGCCGAGACGCTCGGCGTTGATCTGGTGAAACTGGCGGTACCTTCCCTTCTGCGGTCTCTCGTACCGGAACATGGGCCCGATGCTGAAGAGCTTTCGGATGGGGTCTTCCGAGAGCAGACCGTGCTCGATGGCGGCCCTCAGCACCGAGGCCGTGGCCTCCGGCCGCATGCTGACCGAAGAGCCGGATTTGTCGGTAAAGGTATACATCTGTTTTTCCACCACATCGGTCTCGTCGCCGATGCCCCGGAGGAAGAGCTCTGTGCGCTCCAGGACAGGGGTTCTGAGCTCCACGTATCCGAAAAGTCGGAAGATTTTCCGGGCGGTTTCTTCCACAAACCTCCACTTGGGTATCTCGCGGGGGAGGATATCGTTCATTCCTCGTATTGCTTTTATTTCCACTGGCATGCCTCCGAAATATAACCTTGGTATCTCATTGTGCCCTTCTCTGTCAATCAGGCTTCGCCGAACGCAGAGCCCGGTTCGTCGGGCGCGCCTCTCTCGGGCGGCGGGAGCAACGGCATCGCACAGGAGGGCCTGCCGCATCCATGGATGCACATATCACCCATCTTTTTGAAACGCTGAAACGTGCGCCGAGAGACAGTGAAAGCGGCAATGAAGCGGGGGCTGAATGGTTCCTGACATTCTCCGAGCAGCCCTTTGAAGATACATTCCCGTCTCGGCTCCAGGACGGTCCGCATACCCGCTCCGCTGCTCTCAGACAGTACGGAGCCAGGCACCTTTCCGTCCCGCCGGGATGCATCGGCAGAAAGTCATCCAAGGATCCGTCCTGGGGTCAAATCCTGGGGTCAGGTCTCAACATATGACATTTCCTGGTTTGGCAAACCTGGCATGTGCCGGGGATGTTGTCATATGTTGAGACCTGACCCCTTCCTTGCCGGCATCCCGTGCACGGTTCTACAGCCCACGAAGCCACTCCGGGCGGAGCATTCCCGACTTTCCGTCTTTGAGAGCGCCGTCGATGAGATCCAGGATCTTTTCCTTGTCATCGGGAAGGCGCCCGTTCAGCGGGAGATAGTTGGATGCGTGCTCGGTCCCGAACTTGCAGTCGGACACCTCGAGGTCTTCCACGAACCATCTGAGCTCCTGGAGCGACTGCATCTTGTTGATCAACTTGAAATTGCCCCCCATGAGCTTCTTCTCGTAGAACTCCTCGTATTGCCCGAGCATCAAGGTGAGACAAGCCAGAAACTGAGGATCGATGGCGTTGGCCACGCGGGCGGAGTCTTTGGCATGGTCGTAGCTCCCCTCCACGCCGCCCAGGCCCAGGATAATGAAGGTGGACATGCGAAGGCCCGCATCGATCGCCTTCCTGCTCCCGTCAATGATTTCCCGGGTCGTTGCGCCTTTGCAGATCTTTTTCAGGAGCGCCTCGTTTCCCGTCTCAATACCGAGATACAGGATGTCGAGCTTGCGCTCGCGGAGAGACTTGAGCTCATCGAGGCTCTTCTCCATGAGATTCGTAGGGCCGGCGTAGGCGCTGATCCTCTCCAGACGGGGGAATCGCGCATTGATAAGGTCCAGCGTCCTGATGAGAAAAGCGGTGTCCACGGCAAGGGGGTCGCCGTCTGCGAGAAAAACCTTCCGGGTGTCGGGCACTATCCAGGACATCTCGATGATGTCTTTCTCGATCTCCTCCCAGGGCCGCACCTGGAAACGCTTTCCTTTGTACATCCCGCAGAACAGGCACTTGTTCCACGAGCAACCGAGCGTGATCTGGAATATGAGCGACCGCCCCTCGGACGGCGGCCTATACAGCGGCATATCGTAATTCACGGGGTCCTCCAAGGGTTAATCCGGATAGTGACTCGGCGATATTATACGCATGGTCGCCGATTTTTTCAAAGCTGGTGAGGATATCGATGAAGATGAGCCCGGCATCTGCATGGCACTTGGCGGTCTTGAGACGCTCCATGTGCTTGACTCTCATTTCCCAGCGCATTGCGTTGAGCTTGGGCTCAAAGCTCTGGACCTGCTCCATGAGATCGTCCGGGGTGTCCGTGATGGCGTCGACCACGGTCTTTAAGAACATCTGTGTGTGGTGGTAGATCAGCGAGAGCTCTTTTCTGCCCTCTTCCGAAAAATCGAGGTTGAACTCGTTTCGCCGCTTGCAGAGCTTCCCGATGCTCTCGCAATGGTCCCCGATCCTCTCGAGGTTGCTCACGATCTGGAGCATGGAAAAAACCTCCCGCGACTGCTTTTCGGTGATGGAGTTGCGCGAGAGCTCGGTGAGATAGGTGTTGATCTCTTTCTGGAGCGAGTCGACGATATCCTCGGTCTTGTCGATCTCTTCCAGGAATTTTTCCGTTTCCTTGTTTTCCAGCAGGGGCTTCTCGGCTGCTGAGAGCATCTTGAACACCTCGCCGCCCATGTAGTCGAGCTCCTGGCGCGCCTCGTCAAGGGCGAACGAGGGGGTTTCGAAAATGGTAGGGACAAGGGTTTCCAGCCGGAAGACCCTGGGCTTTTCCTCCCCGGGGGTGATGAGCGAGGCGACCCACCCGAGCACCTCCAGGAATGGCAGGAAGAGCAGGCAGTTGGTGACGTTGAAGAGGGTGTGCAGGTTGGCCACGTGTCTTGCGGCATAGGGCACGGCACCCGCCGCAGTCACCTGCATAGGGTCGCCGGGGGTAATGAGATCGACCATCTTCAAGAAGTACGGGAAGATCATGAGGATGATGCATACGCCGAAGAGATTGAAGATAAAATGTGCGCGGGCAACCCGCTTTGCAGAGACATTCGCACCGATGGCCGCCAGGTTCGCGGTTATCGTGGTTCCAATATTGTCTCCAAGGACGAGCGCAGCCGCCCCGGGAAAATCCACCATCCCGGTGGAGGCCAGGGCGATCACGAGGCCCACCGTGGCTGAGCTGCTCTGGAAAATCATGGTCATCACAGCGCCTACTAAAACGCCCAAGACAGGAATCTTGGAGAACTGGACGAAGATATCGGTGACCCACGGGGCATCGCGCAGGGGCATGATGCCATCCTGCATGACCATCATGCCGAAGAACAGCAGGCCGAACCCCAGGAGGAAATCACCCCAGTAGCGGACCTTCTCCCGCTTGCTCAACATCTTCATGAACATGCCCACGCCCACCAGGGGCAGAGCAACGTCGGAAAGCTTAAAGGCGATGATCTGGGCTGTCACCGTGGTGCCGATATTGGCGCCCAGCACGATGCCGAGAGCCTGCTGCATGCTCATGAGCCCGGCGTTCACCAGGCCTACGGTCATGACCGTGGTGGCGCTCGAGCTCTGGATGATGGCGGTGATGGCCGTGCCGGCAAGGACCGCCACGACCCTGTTCGTGGTAAGCCTCTCCAGTATGCGACGCAGGCCGGACCCGGCGATCCTCTGCAGCGCATCCGACATCAGATGCATCCCGAAGAGGAAGAGACCCAGTCCTCCGAGCGTCGTAAGAAGGATTTGGCAAATCAAGCTAACACCCCCGAGCTGTATCTGTTGTCAAGAACCTAAAACCACATTGGGTTGAAAAATTCAATCCATATCGAGCATACCGGCCTGTACATCAAGTCCCCTCCGGTGGTTTGAAAGGTTTGATGTCAAGGATCGGGGTGCCGTCCACGAGATCTACATGCTCCACGTGGAGAAACGGGGGCTCGACCCGCACCAGCTTGAGAATGGACATCCCGATGGCGTTGGGCCTCATGGGCGAGCACAGGCTGAACACACCCTTGGTCCTTCCCGAGGGACTTTTCTGCTTCAGGACGTACCCGCGGGAGAGGTGGAAGTGAAAGAGCACCACGATCTGGTCATATTCCTCGAGAGAATCCATCCCATCGAGAAATGGCTCATAGATCTCGATGACCCCCTTGACATCGGAAGCAGAGTAAAAGCGCGGCGCAGACACTGGTTCCTTCACGTCGCAGTGCATCTCGCCGATGGGCTCGTAACAGACCTTCATGGGCCGCATCCCTTTACGGGGAATTGCTCGTATGTATACAGGAGAGGCTTCCCCCATCAAGCCGGCTGTTTGAACAAACACCTGTACGTGCTTACCGGTTCTCGCTCTCCTTGTTGATCAGGTACTTGGCTACAACGGCATTCGCTGTGAGCTGAGCCGATGAGCCGCTGACAATCTGCCGCAGAGCGTCGAGGTCCGATTTCCAGACCAGGTCTCCGGGAGATATGAAACAGAAGCTCCCCGGCCGGTGCTCGGTGAACACCCCGTTTTCTTTATAGTAATAAAACTCTTCATTGATTTCGGTAGGATACTGCCGCATGGGAGCCGGAATATCCGTAGGCTTGAACCACAGCTTGATCTCGCGCTGGGCATCCTCCGGATTGGCGGAGGCGTGAATGAGATTGTCCACCCGGTCTCCGATGAAATCGCCCTTTTCGTCTTTGATCGGAACCACCGTGCCCAGCGCACGGATGCATCCCGGCCTCTGGACGCGCGCGTCATGAGGATTGGTGGGGCCGCAGATATCCCGGATCGAACGGATGGCCTTGGGGCCCTGGTAGACAATGGCGATCACCCTGCGTTTCCTGGGGTCTTCTGGGTAATGAAGATATCCCCGGATATACTCGAGGAGGGATGGGAAAAAGAACTTTCCTTTATGTTCTGCATAGTGCTCCTCCGCCAGGACACGGTTCACCGAGACCACTTTCAGCGCGGCGAAGCGAAGCCCGGTGTGAAATTCCGAAAACTGCGAGAGTATGTAGCCGGTCAGCGAGTTCTTGAGCGCGTCTGGTTTTATGAGCACGAGCGACTGTTCGAGATTCTCTGTTGTCATGCAATCCTCCTTGCCGATAAAAATTTTTCAGGACAGCCGATGCGCCCCTTGTGAAGAAGGGAGCTGCCCCGCATTCGACTGGCACCGTTTTCTCTAGTATAATCTCATCTGTTCAGCAACAGGATAATTCTCCTCCCATGAAACCCGTTCCTTGACGATCAGGTTTTCAGGATTACCATGAATGATATCATGACACGGGAGGTACATGCATGAAGCCCATCGGCATATTGATGTGGGAGCACAGGCTCATCGAGCGGGTCATCGGGCTGTTCCCCGAACACGTCGCGCGAATCGGGCGGACAGGAACCGTGGACACGTTCTTCATCGAAAATGCAGTGGATTTCATCAGAACCTACGCGGACCGAACCCACCACGGCAAGGAAGAGGACATTCTCTTCAGGCAGCTCGAGGGCAAGAATATGTCGCCCGAACACCGAAAGATCATGGTGGATCTCATCAACGAACACATTCATGCCAGGGGCCTGGTGAAGAAGCTCGTGGATGCAAACGATCGATATATCAAAGGGGAGGATACGGTCAATGAAATATCCGGGCTGCTCGAATCTCTGGCCGGGTTCTACCCGCCCCACATTCTCAAAGAGGACCGAGACTTCTTCCACCAGTCCATGGGATACTTCAGCAAAGAGGAGCAGGATGCGATGCTCCACGAGTTTGAGGAGTTCGACCGGCGGATGATCCATGAAAAATACAAGATCCTTGCCGAAAAGATGATGGGGTCTCCCATAGAATGGGCGCCCCCCGGGATGGTGAGATAACCTGCTTTCATCTGTTCCGGCGTATCGCCCGGACATTCTTGACCCTTCCGGGATTTCTCCCTATAAAGTTCTTATGCACATTCCCGAGCAACTGGTCATACGCCCTCCGAGCGAGGCGAAGAGTCTGCTGGTGCGGGTCGTCCGCGGATGTCACTGGAACCGGTGCAATTTCTGCGGCATCTATGACCTCTTCGGCGTCCCCCACTCTCAGCGGAGCCTGCAAGAGGTTCTGCTTGACATAGACGCCCTGTCACAGCGCTACGGAGATATTTTTTCTACAGCATTTCTGGGAGACGCCGATCCCCTGAATCTGGATGCCGGGTTTCTGGTGGCGGTCCTGCAGCATCTCCGGAAAACGTTCCCCAGGCTGAAGCGGGTGACGGCATACGGGCGGGCGTCGAGCCTGGCGAAAAAGTCACTCGAAGAGCTCACGGCCATCCGGGAAGCCGGCCTTGACCGGGTGCATGTAGGGCTCGAAAGCGGCTCGGACAGGGTGCTCAAGCTCCAGAGAAAGGGCACGAGCCATCTCCAGCTCGTAGATGCCGGGAAAAAGGCCGTAGCCGCCGGCATGGAGCTGAGCTATTACTTCCTCCTCGGCCTGGGAGGCCGGGAACTCTGGGAGGAGCACGTCTCGGAATCGGCGAAGGTGTTCAACGAGGTAAAGCCGCACTTCATCCGGGTCAGGAGGCTGTTCATCCATCCCATGTCGAGGCTCTCGGAAAAGGTGGGATCGGGAGAATTCCGTGAGCAGACGCCTGAAGGGACCGTCATCGAGCTCAGAAGGCTCATCGCCGGGCTCGACGCCGAGGGCGTCACCTTTGCATGCGACCATGCGAACAATTACCTGCCGGTCTTCGGCAGGCTCAATGCCGAGAAAGGCCGGATGCTGGACATCATCGATTCCTTTCTCGCCCTGCCCGAGCGACAGAGAATCGCCCACTACGAATCCATACCTTCGGTGATCTGACGAACAGGCGGCCGGGCGTGAAAGAGCTTACGGACAGGGGCCGTTCCGCCTCGATCGAGCCGGTCACTTTCCCTCCTCCGCCTGTGCCTCCCTGTCCTCTTCTTCTGCCGTTTCCCTGACAAGGACCGGGGAATTCTTCTGTTCTTCGGTGCCGTCGCCCAGCTGGCCGTAATCGTTCATTCCCCACGCCCACAGCGCGCCCTCCGGGATGAGGGCAAGGCTGTGCGAGCCGCCTGCGCTGGCCCGGGCCCACTCCAGATCGGAGTCGACGAGCACCGGGACTCCGCTGTCGGAGGAGGTGCCGTCGCCCAGCTGGCCCAGGCTGTTTGCTCCCCATGCCCACAGCGTCCCGTCGGATTTAAGCGCCAGGCTGTGCGATCCGCCTGCGCTCACCGCGGCCCAGTCTTCATCGTTATTCACCTTCACCGGCACGAGGCTGTTGTCGTTCGTGCCTGTGCCCAGCTGGCCGGAATCATTTGCTCCCCACGCCCACAGCGTCCCGTCGGACTTCAGTGCCAGGCTGTGCGATCCGCCTGCGCTCACCGCGGCCCAGTCTTCATCGTTATTCACCTTCACCGGCACGAGGCTGTTGTCGTTCGTGCCTGTGCCCAGCTGGCCGGAATCATTTGCTCCCCACGCCCACAGCGTGCCGCCGGACTTCAGCGCGAGCGAATGATGGTCGCCTGCACTCGCCGCAACCCAGTCCTCATCGAGGCCTATCTGCGAGAAAGCCGTTCTCTCCTCAGCAGTTCCATCTCCGAGCTGGCCGTGAGTATTGTCACCGCATGACCACAGTGTTCCGTTCGTCTTCAGAGCAAGGCTGTGATACAACCCGGCACTGACGGCGGACCAGTCGGTTTCCAGTCCCGGCATGAACGGTTTTGCTGCATCTTTCCGGGTTCCGTCTCCGAGCTGGCCGTAGATGTTCATGCCCCAGGCCCAAAGCGTGCCGTTTTCTCTCAAGGCAAGACTGTGCCTCCCTCCGGCGCTGACCTGTGTCCATCCGGCATCGACGCCTACCTGCTCGGGAATGGTCCGATTCCTCCAGTTCCCCAGGCCGAGCTCTCCCTCTCTGTTGAACCCCCACGCCCAGAGCGTGCCGTCGCTCTTGATCGCCAGGTTGTGCCATCCTCCTGCGTCGGCTTGAGACCAGACGACGATCTCCTCGGCCACGACATCGTCGTCGTCATCGTCTTCGAAGTACGAGCACCCGGCGGAAACGGCAAGCAAAACAGCCGCTGCATAGAGAAAAAGCCGTGTTTTCATGAGCGGACACCTCATATAAAATTTTTTCAGCACATGTGCAGGCAATGAATATACATTCACGAGATGCAATATACATGCAAAACATAACACCCGGGAATTGTACTGTATTGAAAAATCCGTTCCCTGTTTCTGGGCATGAAACAGCAAACTTTTTCCCCTGATGCATGAATTTTTTTCTTTCTCCGCGAACCAGTCGCCTGGAGCAAACCGAAAGAGGTCCCCAGACACGCAGCGCCATGGGGGCGCCTCCATAAAACGAAATGTTCTCGAGGAATATCAATCACATGAGAACGCATCGCCCTCATCTGTCTTATACCGGTATGATAACGCATTTACTTTTTACTTGACTTACCTCCCCTTTTTTCTTTAAAGCTCAGTTTCTATGATGCGTATTGTTTCTTTGACGAACAGCTCCAGCTTCTTTTTCTTTTTTGATTAGGTCTACCTGCTGAAGCTTTTTTTCACTGAGCAGAAGAGCTAGTCAAAAAAGGCCGCGGGTAGACCCGATGGATCTACCCGCGGCCTTTTTTTATGCACAGCGCCCGGCGCATGTGCACAAGCAACCCAGCATAAAGGGGGACCATGGTATGATGAAGGCCTTGCGGTTTCTGACGGTTTCAGTGGTGGGTATCGGGGTTCTCTGCGGGTCCGCTTTGTCAGCGGCGCCTGCGGCGAACATCAAGGTAGGGGCGGCGATGAACCTGACGGGTCCGGCATCGACGTGGGGGCAGTATCATGCGAAAGGCCACCAGGACTACTTCAGGTATGTCAATGAGATAAAAGGCGGCGTGGCGGGACGTCAGCTGGAGCTGATCCTCGTGGACACCGCATACAAGGTTCCCGAGGCGGTCTCGGCCGTGAGGAAATTCGCCCAGCAGGACAAGGTGGACATGATCGCCACCTGGAGCGCCGGTGAGGGGATGAACGCCAAGCCCATCATCAAACGCTACGGGATCCCCGCCATCAACTATTCCACGGCGTGGGAAATCCTCGAACCGCCTATCGACTTCATGTATCTGCCCTTCGGCAGCTACCGGCTCGACTGTTACGCGATCCTGGACTATGTGAAAGCGGTCCACAAGGGCGGCGAGCCCCCGAAGGTCGGCCTGCTCACCTACAACAATGCCTACGGGCGCTCCATCCACAAGCCGAGCGTCGAGTACGCCAAAGAGGTGAACGTCGATATCGTGGCCATTGAAGAGTTCCCCCCCAAGACCGTGGACGTCACCACCGAGATGCTGAGACTCAAGGAAAAAGGGGCGGAGTACGTCTTCATGCAGCTGCTGCCCGCAGCCATCATATCGGCCTTCAAGAGCGCGGACCGTCTCGGCTACGATCCTCTGTTCCTCGGCACCTGGACCTCAACCGACCCCGACTTCTTCAAAATGGGCAAGGGCCTCATCAGGGACCGTCTCAAAATGCAGTTCCCCGGCGGTCTGCCTGTTGACGGGACGCCCGGGGTGAAGATCCTCACCGATCTGTGGGAGAGATACGGGACGGTCGATTCTTTCGACACCGCATACTGGGAAGGCGTGGTGGTCGCCATGATCATGGAGCGCGCATTCATCCGCGCCCACGAGAAGACCGGAAAGATCACCCCCGCGAGCGTCAACAAGGCCCTGGAGTCGTTCGCCGGCGAGGACTTCGGAGGACTCGTTCCCAGCGTCACCTACTCGCAAGACGACCACGGCGCCTCGTTCACCGCGCGGATCGTGCAGGTGAATGAAGACGGCACCTATGTTCCGCTGACCAATTTCTTCACCCCCGGCAAGGAGAAGATCCGGATTCTCAAGTAGAGGTGCATTCATATGAGGGCTTTTCGGGGACAACCGAGCATCTTCAGCGCAGAGAACATGAAAGCGCGGCGCGCCGATCTCACGGTGAGCCGTCTTTCCTTGAGCTTCGGCGGGATCCGCGCGTTGAGCGACGTGTCGCTTGCGGTTGCCGCAGGAGAGCTCGTAGCCGTGATCGGCCCGAACGGCGCCGGCAAGACGAGCCTCATGAACTGCATCACCGGTTTCTACCGGCCGACGTCCGGAGACATCATCTTCGACGGCAGAAACGTCACGAAGCTTCCTCCCCACGAGCTCACGCGCATCGGGATCGGCAGGACGTTTCAGAACATCGAGCTCTTTCCGGGCATGAGCGTGCTCGACAACCTGCTTCTGGCCCGGCATATCCACTGCCGGTACGGTTTCGGCCCGGCCGTGCTGTTCGCGCCTGCGGCCAGACGAGAGGAAATCCGCCATCACCGGATACTGGAGGAGATCATCGATTTCCTCGAGATCCAGTCCATCCGCAGAGAGCTCGTAGGCTCGCTGCCCTACGGCATGCGCAAGCGCGTGGAGCTGGGAAGGGCGCTTGCGCTCGAGCCCAGGCTCCTGGTGCTGGACGAGCCGTTCGCGGGCATGACGCTGGAAGAAAAGGAAGACATGGTGCGTTTTCTCCTGGAGCTCAACGGGGCATGGGGCCAGACCATGATCCTGGTGGAGCACGATATGTCCATCGTGATGAGCATATCCAAGCGGGTCGTGGTTCTGAACTTCGGGGAGAAGCTCGCCGAAGGACTGCCCGAGGAGATCCAGAACCACCCCGATGTGATCCGGGCGTATCTCGGAGAATCCATGGACCTGGGTCCGGATCGCGACTGCGGGAGATCAGGAGCAGCAGATGCCGGCAATGAATAAAACACAGCAGATCGACGCCGGGCGTCTGAAAGCCCTTGTGAATCTCACCCTCCCGCAGGTTCTGGCCGTGCAGGCGGAATATCTCGGAGACCGCCACGTGGCCATCCGGGAAAAGGCCTATGGGATCTGGCAGAGGTATACATGGAAAGAGTATCTCTCCCATGTCAGGCATGTCTCGCTCGCCTTGAAGGCACTGGGTCTGAAGCGAAACGATATCGCGGCCATCATCATGGACAACCATCCCGAGTGGCTGTTCAGCGAGCTAGGCGCCCAGGCCCTGGGAGCGGTTACCCTGAATCTCTTCACCTCGGCTGTCGCCAGCGAGCTCATCCAGGCGCTGGTGCGGATCCGCACGCCTCTGGTGATTGCACAAGACCAGGAACAGGTGGACAAGCTCCTGGACCAGAAAGACAAGCTTCCCTTTGTAAAAACCATCGTCTACGTCGACCCCACGGGTATGGGCTCGTACCGGGACAATACTCTGCTCATGAGCTTCCGGGAGCTTCTGGAGCTCGGGCAACGGCGCGAACGGGAGCATCCCGGCCTCTTCGAGCAGGAGCTGGGGAAAGGCAGGGCCGACGAGACGGCGCTGATGATCATGACCTCCGGCACCACCGGGGTCTCCAAGCTCGCCATGCTCACCCATCGAAATTTCACCTCGATGGCGCGGCAGTGGCTCATGACAGTGCCCATCGGGGTAGGCTCCGACTGGATGTCCATGAGCCCTCCTGCCTGGATCGTGGATCAGATGTGGGGGGTCGGGGTGACCCTGGCAGGCGGCATGACGATGAACTTTCCCGAGACCCCCGAGACCGTCCAGCAGGATTTCCGCGAGATCGGCCCATCGATCCTCATCACGTCGTCGCGATTCTGGGAAGACCTGGCTTCGAAAATCAGGGTGAAGATCGACGACGCCGGGTTCGTCAACCGCGCCTTCTTTTCCCTGGCGGAAAAGATCGGCTCCGCCGTTATCCGGTATGAAGCAGAAAGAAGGCCGGTGCCGGCGGTGCTCCGGGCGCTCAATCTCCTGGCGTCTTTCGCCGTATTCAAACCCCTGCTCGACCGGGTAGGCTGCTCCCGGTTCATCAGCGCCTACACCGGAGGGCATCCCATCAGCCCGGACGTCATCCGGTTCTTCCGGTCTGTGGGTCTGAACCTCAAGCAGTGCTACGGGCTCACCGAGACATGCGGCATCTTTCAGATACAGCCCGACGACGAGGTCAAGCTCGAGACCGTGGGCAAGCCGCTGCCGGGCACGCAGGTGAGGATATCCGAGGACCAGGAGGTGCTGGTGTCGAGCGACACGGTTTTCGCCGGATACCACGACGACTTCGAGGCGACCGAAGCGGCCTTCGAACAGGGCTGGCTCCGCACCGGCGATGCCGGGTACCTCGATGACGACGGGCACCTCATCATCATCGGGCGCAAGCAGGACATCATCAGGGACAAGCACGGCAACGCCTTCTCGCCGGATTTCATCGAGACCAGGCTCAAGTTTTCCCTGTTCATCAAGGAAGCGGTCATCTTCGGCGAAGGCCGACCCTTTATCACGGCGCTCATCAACATCGACATGGGAAACGTCGGAAACTGGGCCGAGGAGCGCATGATTCCCTATACCACCTATACCGATCTCTCCCAGCAGCCCCGGGTGGAGCGGCTCATATTCGAGGAGGTGCAGGAGGTCAACGCCCAGCTCCCTCCGCCGATGAGGATCAGGAAGTTCATCCTCCTCTATAAGCTCCTGGATGCCGACGATGAGGAGCTCACCCGCACGGGAAAGGTCAGGAGGAGGTTCGTGTACGGATTGTACCTCCCCATGATCGAGGCCATGTACGGGGGCAAGGACGAGATCGAGGTTCAGGGAAAGGTGCGATACCGTGACGGGCAGGTGGGCATGATACAGACCACGGCCCGGATCATTTCTGTTGAATGAGAAGATGAGGGGTGTGAGATGGATTTCTTTATACAGCTTCTGGTAAACGGGCTCAGCATCGGGCTGCTCTACGGGCTCTCGGCAATGGGATTCGTGATGATCTTTAAGTCGTCGAGCGTCCTGAACTTCGCGCACGGAGAGCTCCTGGCCATAGGCGCCTTTCTCTTCCTGGTGCTCACCGCCTGGGCGGGACTGCCCATCTATCTGGCTTTTCTCATCACCCTGGCGGGAAGCTTTGTCCTCGGGTTTGTAGTGGAGCGCGTCTTTCTGCGTCCGCTCATCGGTGAGTCGCTGATCTTCGTCATTATGCTCACCGTGGGGCTGGCCTCCATCTTCAAGGGCCTGCTGCTCTTCTTCTTCGGCGGCAATCTCCACACCTACCCGGAGTTCCTGCCCGAGGGGCTCTCGGTCCAGTTCGGCTCGGTCTTCATCCCGCCGGTCTATGTGGCATCGTCGTTCATCGGCATCATGTTTCTCGTCCTCTTCGGCCTCTTCTTCAAGTATTCCCCTCAGGGAATCTTCATGCGGTCGGTCGCCGACAACCAGACCGCCGCCCTGTCGCTCGGCGTCCATGTCAAGAAGGTCTTCGCCCTGTCATGGGCGATCGCGGCCATGGTGGCGGGCATGAGCGGGATCGTGCTCGGGATCATCAACGGCATCAACGTGCACGAGATCAGCGCAATCGGGCTCAAGGTTTTTCCCGTGGTAATCCTGGGCGGCCTCGACAGCATCGGGGGCGCCATCATCGGCGGCATCATCATCGGGCTGCTCGAGACCTTCACCTGCGGGTACGTCTCACCCTCACTGCGGGACGTGGTGCCGTATATCGTTCTGGTGATCATCCTGCTCATCAAACCCTACGGGCTTTTCGGGCTCGTGGAGATCGAACGGGTATAGGGGGAGACGATGCGAAGGCTCAGATTCCATCCCTGCGGCAACTACAAGGAGTCATACGCCGAGGAGCTCACCGTCTTCGAGACCGACTTCGGGAGATTCTGCCTCCTGGCCGGCCTCGTCCTGCTCTTCGGGGTGCTCCCCTTTATCAGCAGCCCGTACTTTCTCTATGTCTGCAACATGATCGGCATCGCCGCCATCGCGGCTCTGGGGCTCAACATCCTGATCGGCTACACCGGGCTCATCTCGCTCGGTCACGGGGCGTTCTTCGGGGTGGGGGCGTATGCCGCCGCCATCCTCGCCACCCGGCTCGGGTTGCCCTTCTTGGTCTGCGTACCTGCGGCGGGGCTCGTGGCGGCCTTTGCCGGCATGATTTTCGGCATTCCGTCGGGAAGGCTCAAGGGGCTCTATCTCACCATCGCCACCCTTGCAGGCCAGTTCATCATCGAGTACATTCTCATCCACTGGGAGTCGCTGACCCAGGGGACCATGGGCATCGTCCTGCCCCAAGCCGCGATCTTCGGCCTCGCCATCGAGGGCGACAGGCCGTTTTTCTACGTGATCTTCACCTGCCTGGCGCTCATCACCTGGATGACGAAGAACATCATGCGCACCCGCTACGGCAGGGCTTTCATCGCCATCCGCGACAATGACCGGGCAGCCGAGGGCATGGGCATTCCCATCTTCCCCTACAAGCTCCTCTCTTTCGGCATCAGCTCGTTTTATGCGGGCTTCGCGGGCGCCATCTGGGCATTCTACATGATCAGCATCACCTCAGAGCCCTTCACCCTGAGCCTGTCCGTGGAGTACATCGCCATGGTGATCATCGGAGGGCTCGGCAGCATACCGGGCGCGATCTTCGGGGCCGTGTTCATCACAGGGCTCAACGAAATCCTGCGCTGGTTCACGGACATGTTCATGAACATAGGGCTGTCCGCGGGATTCGGACTCAACCTGGCCGCTTTCAGGGAGCTCGCCTTCGGCCTTGCGATCGTGCTCTTCATACTCTTCGAGCCCAAAGGTCTCGCCGAGGTCTGGCGGATCGTGCGCTCGAATTTCCGGCTCTGGCCGTTTTCCTACTAGAGAGGTGCGTATGGACGAGAACATCCTTCTGCAGCTCAACAACATCAGCGTGGTGTACTCGGATGTCATCCAGGTGCTCAAAGGCGTCTCCCTTTCCGTGGAAAAGCACCGGATTGTCTCGCTGCTCGGCGGCAACGGCGCGGGGAAGACCACCACGCTCAAGGCCATATCCGGCCTCCTGAAGCCGGAGAACGGAAAGGTGACGGACGGATCTGTGTTCTATGACGGCTCTCCCATCCAGAACTCCTCTCCGGAAGAGATCACCCGCAGGGGAATCATCCAGGTGCTGGAGGGAAGGCAGCCGTTCAAATACCTCACCATCGAGGAAAATCTGAAGGTGGGAACCGCCACCCGGTGGACGAAACCCTTCCGGCAGGACCTGGACATGGTCTACGACTACTTCCCGGCGCTCACCAAGCGCAGGAAATCCCTGGCCGGATACTGCAGCGGCGGCGAGCTCCAGATGCTCGTGATGGGCCGCGCCCTCATGGCCCGCCCCAGGCTTCTGCTCCTGGACGAGCCCTCGCTCGGCCTGGCCCCGCTGGTCGTGAAGGAAATCTTCAGGATCATCAGACGGATCAACAAAGAGCAGGGGACCACCATCATCCTGGTGGAGCAGAATGCAAACATGGCGCTTACGATAGCGCACTACGGCTATGTCATGGAAAACGGGAAGATCGTCATGGAGGGCGAGGCGCACGCCTTGAGGGAAAACCCGGATGTCAAGGAATTCTACCTGGGGGTGGGCGCAGGCGGCAAGACCAGGATGTATAAGGATATCAAGTCCTACAGAAGGCGCAAGCGGTGGCTGTAGGCTTTGTTTTTTAAAGAGGAGGATTTCATGAGCGAGTATTTCGATGAAAAGGAAACCCTGACCGGTAAAGCCCGCGCCGATTATTTCGACCGCAGGATCGCCGCCATGGCGGCCATGGGGTTCGAGCGCTCCCGGATGGTAAAGAAGATATTCGGCGAACGGGGAATCACGCCCGGCGACATCCGCACCGTCGCCGATCTCCGCAAGCTGCCCGTCATTTCCCGCAGCGATCTCATCGAGCTTCAGATGCAGGACCCTCCCTTTGGCGGATTCTGCGATCCCGATGCGGATATCGACCGGATATTCACCTCTCCCGGCCCCGTGTACGAGCCGCATCTGAGCCCGGACGACCCCCTGTGGGCACGGGCGTACTGGGC
>DCDF01000163.1 GCA_002316295.1 Syntrophaceae bacterium UBA1062
GTGGATGCGTCGAACCGCTTGTTGTACACCAGCCAGGCGAGAATCTTCACGATTCTCTCGACGCTCATGATGGGCTTCTGTCTCTTTCTCTCGGGATACGACCCGTAGATATGCCATTTCTTTTTTTCGTATGCGAAGAAAATCTCCTCATACGCGGGCTCTTTTCTCTTGACCCTCTTCTCAGCCTCCACCTTGCCTTCCTTGGCGACATAGAACGCCTCCACCCTCCTGCGCAGCACCTCCATCTCGACGTCCTGGTCGAGCTGCGATTCGAGGAGGTACGACTTCGCCTTGCGGATCAGAAGTACTGTCGTCTTCTTGAGATAGTCGTGGAGTTCGTCGCCGAAGGCCCGGTACTTTTCCACGCTCCATTCGTTGAACCGGTTGATATCGCGGATATAGCTGATGGGCCAGTGCCACGTCCTGACGATCTCAACCATCATGGAGGTCTTGTCCTGACGGTTGACCCGGAGAAGGTCGTTGGCGGTGATGGCGGGAGAAACCTTCAGATAAAAACACTTTCTCAGCAGGTCAATGGTCTTCTCGTCGCCCCGGTCGCGATAATAGTTCTCCACCCGCTTGAATATCTCCACATAAGGATCGATGATCTCTTCCTGAGATGCCTGCATAACACGCCGTTTCAGCTCGTCGCACAAAAGAGCGCTTTTGCCCGACGGCTCAAGGTATGTTGCGGTGAGCGCCATCTTCAGCATCGACTTCAGCGGGTCGTCCAGCGCCTTGTGCATCTGCCACAGTGCGGCTCCGAGAAGCTCCTGATCCGGAATGGAGGTGATATCGCCCATGTCGATGAAATCGATGAAATCGAACATGAGCGACTGCCGAAGACAGTCTACAGTCTTTTTATAGGCGTCCTTGCCGTTATCGGGAGGCGACACCCACCATATGGGGGTCCTTCCCTCGATCAGAGTCAGGGTGCGATAGAATTCTTCCTTGAGAATATTCTTCAGGGCCGATCCAGCCCCTTCCTGAGAAACAATCCCGAAGTTGTTCTTTCTGATATCATCCACATCCATCAGAAATATATGCATGTCGATGATATACTGGCTTGTAATCCATCTCTGAAGCAGCTTCAGCTTGCGTTCCAGCAGCCTCAACCGAGGCTTGCCTATGGCCTGCGCGTCCACCACCACCCAGATGTCATAGTCCGACTCTCTCGTCTGCCCGAGGCTTCCCACCGACCCGATGGTGAATAGCCCTTCGATTTCCCGGTTTCTGGGCACCTGGTTTCGCACCTCTCCGGTCTTCAGACTGATGGGAGAGAAAGTGCCCAGACTCCTGATCGTGCTCACGGGCCACTCCATGCACTTGACTCCGCAAGGGCAGTCGTCATCTCCCGTGTAGCCCGGCAGCGCGGGGTGATTGATATGGATGCACAAGGGGAACAGGTCAAGGATGACCCGCGATCCGAGAGGATCGTTCACCCGCATTATCCGCTTCTTGTAGCGGTTGTAATGGGTGAACGCTCTGATGCCTGTTGCGACCCTTGATTCGAAATCCATCATCTATGAGCGTTATCGCTGGAAGTCCTGCCCGACTTTAATCGCCTTCATCAGCAGGATCACCCCGGCTCCGACCATGAGCAGAGAAAGGATCTGTCCCATGGTGAACGGTCCGATGATAAATCCGAGCTGGGCGTCCGGCTCGCGGAAAAACTCGAGCATGAAGCGCATGAGGCCGTAACCCGCGAGAAACGTCGATATGAGCACGCCGCGGGTACGCACCTTCCTGCTCATGGCGAAGAGGACGACGAACAGAACGATACCCTCGAAGAAGGCCTCATAGAGCTGCGAAGGATGCCGGGGGAGATCACCGGCACCGGGAAACACCATGCCCCACGGCACATCGGTGACCCTGCCGTAGAGCTCTGCGTTTATGAAGTTCCCGATCCGGCCGAAAAAGAGCCCCGGTGTCGCCGCAAGCGCCCCCATGTCGGCGAGCATGAGGAGCGACTTGTTTTTTCTGCGGCTGAAGAGCCAGCCGCCCAGCACCAGCCCGATGAGCCCTCCGTGAAACGACATCCCCCCCTCCCATATGGCCAGGCACTTCAGCGGATGTGAAAAGTAGAAGCCGAAGTTGTAGAAGAGGCAGTATCCGAGCCGAGCGCCCACGATAAGGCCGATCACTCCGTAGGCGAGCAGGTCTTCGATATCTATCCGGTCCATGTCGTAGCTCTCCCGCTTCGAGAGATTCGTCAGGAGGAAATATGCGCACACGAAGCCGATGATATACATGAGTCCGTACCAGCGGAGCTGCAGCGGCCCTATCTCGAAAAAAACCGGATCGATATGGGGATATCTCATGGGCCTCTGCTTCTCACAGAATCGACTGCCAAGTCAAGTTCGGCCAGAAAATCAGGAAAATCGAGAAAAACCCGACTGCGGAGTTTCCCCGCTCTCGATTCGCCATCCAAGCCCGTGCCTCCTGCCTATAATCACTCATCATTTTTTGTAAATGCACCGCCGCCAGCCTTGACTAAATTATATTGAATTGTTATTGTCTTATTTTAAACAAAGGGGATGAGTTCATGTTTAAAGTTGGAGACATCGTTGTTTACCCGGCCCATGGGGTTTCCGAAGTAGAATCCATCGAAACCAGGGAGATATCGGGTAATAAGATTTCCTTTTTCATCCTGAAGGTTCTTGATACTCAGATGACGGTCATGGTGCCTGTCACGAACGTGGAAAATGTGGGTATACGCGAACTCATCGATAAAAAAGGGATCGACAAGGTGCTGGGCATTCTCAAGGAGCGATCCGTGTCTGTCGATAACCAGACGTGGAACCGCCGCTACCGGGAATACATGGAGAAGATAAAGAGCGGTTCGGCTTTTGAAATTGCCGAGGTCCTGCGCGACCTCAACATTCTCAAGCGGGGCAAGGAACTCTCCTTCGGCGAGAGAAAGATGTACGACACGGCCAGGAA
>DCDF01000018.1:0-34734 GCA_002316295.1 Syntrophaceae bacterium UBA1062
AACGTGGACAGCCATATCGAGCGGCTCGGTGCGGTGTATCTGGCCAAGATAGCAGGCACCCCCTCCGCCACCGGTCTGCAGCCGAGCGGATTCGTCATAAGCAAGAACGGATAGGGTCATATGGGCCGGTTTCCGGGCCTGCTTCAGGAGGCCGGGGCAGTGTCGGCGCTTGCGCTGCCGTGATTGCGCGACAAAGAGTCGGGGAACGATGCTGGACAGTGAATTCGAGTCCTTCAGGCCTCACCATATCCTGTGCGTCCGTTTCCTTCCCGACAATATCCCGGGGTGCGTAGATACGTTCGCCCGGGCGGCGGGCAGGATACGGGAAATCATGGCCGGGGACGCCGACATATGCGTTCAGCTCCGGGAAGGGCCCGACTAGCTCTGCAGCGCGTGCCCGGATTATGACGGCTCCCGCTGCGCGAGCGTTTTCGGAGATGAAGAACAGGTTCGGAAATGGGACGCGCGGATCCTGGAAGAGCTGGGCGTCCCGTATGGAAGAAAGATGAAACCGAGGGAGCTCAATGGCCTCATCCGGTCAAGGGCCCCTCTCTCCTTCTGCCGAGAGCAGTGCCCGTGGAGAGGAGCGTGCCGGATTTTTAGCGGAGATATTGCCGGAGCAGGGATCGACTGATCCCGGCGCGAACGCCTCTCCCTGCAGGCACGCGCAGAGAATACCGCGGCATCGTTTCCCGTTTTTTCCTGGACGGGCTTTTGCGCGGCCCTGCTGATCGGATGCTCCTCCCGTCTTCTCCGCTGTCTTTTCGGCGTTTGATTCGACGCTCATTTTTCCGCCGGATTTTGTAATGCAACGGAACACCCTGGGGAATGATTGTGAAAAGAGAAGTCGGGGCGAGAGCACATGGATTCCGAAGAGATCGAAATCGAGGGGAAGTCGATGAGCTTTTCTCTCGATTCCGCCTGAGAGCATTATCAGAAGGTCTGGGTATGTGGGCCGGGACCAATTGATACTTATGTAATAACAGTTATTCATTATTAAGAGATCATGCTTTTGATGCGATAATCATCCGCCTCGCGACCACCATCACGGTAATACATCCCTTTGCACTCGGAGTATGTTGAAAGGAGGGATCTGTAATGACCGCATCCAAACATGCCGGACTCGTGCTCGTTCCCCTTTTCCTTTTCCTCTGTGCCCTTACCGCTTCATGCGGCGGCGACAGCGACAATCAGCCGGGCGCGGACGAACTGACCGAAGCCGTGCAGCCTTTACCGTTGCCGGGCCCCTATGCGGTTGCGAGCAGCAATGTAGCCCAGGATTTTACTCGGGTGGGCTCCGGCGAGGACGTGACGAGCTATTGGGAGGGCCTGCCCTCGGACGACGGGGCGGCACGCTATGTGACCGACCTGCTTGCGGAGCCGGATAATACGCTGATCGCCACGGTGACCGCACCGCAGGACTCGGATCTCTACGGCGACTTTGCCGGACAGGAGGTCGAGTTCGTTGTGCTGGTGTGCTACCCCACAACATCCGACAACCCCCGCCCAGACTATCCGCTCGATCCGCCGCAGACCGACGTGGTTCTGCCGCACATGCAGACCGGATTGGAAGGTCCGTTATTCGCAGACGACTCGGCCCGCTATCCGATTGTGGTGTTTTCCCATGGGTACATGGGCAGCCCGATCTCCTCCAACGACTACTTTTTCGCTGTTACCGTTCTCGCGAGCTACGGTTACGTCGTCATCGCCCCGTTTCACGGCGATCTCCGCTTTTCCAATCTCAATATCGAAGAGATCGACGACGCCATCGCCGTGGCGCTCAACCTGGAAAATTTCACCGCGATGCAGGCCCTGCGGCCGCTTTCGATATCCGCGGCGCTCGATCTCGTTCTCGCACATCCGCAATGGGCGGATCACCTCGACGAGATACAGATCGGCGGCTTCGGGGCGAGCATGGGAGGCGAAACCATGCTGTTGCTGGGCGGCGCCGGTCTGACGACATCATACTTCGACCTCGGGTCGTCCTGGGAGCAGATCACCCTTGACGAGCGGATCAAGGCCGCAGTCGGCTACGTGCCGTATTTCGGGCAGCCTGTTCTGCCCGCATTCGGACGCAACCAGCGGGGGCTCGACGGTATCGCGCTGCCGTTTCTCGGGATAAGCGGGACAGCGGACACCACTGCTCCGATTACTGAAGCCGAGAACGGCATATCGCGCCTCTCCGGAACCCGCAGGCTGGTCGCGCTCTCGGGAGTAGAGCACGAGTTCGACGATGCCTCGTCGGGCGACATATTCACATGGACGCTTACGTTCCTCGATGCAGAGGTCCGCGGCGACCAGGAGGCGGCCGGCCGCCTTTCAACCATGGGGAGTGTGGAGGGCGGAGGCGACGACAGCGTCCTGGTTTTCTGAAACGGCCTGCCGTAATGCATGTGGCGAGGCCAATGAGGGCGAATCGGTTTCCCCTGCAGCCGAGCGCAGCCCTTCTGCTCGAGAGCCCTCAGCAGTACGGTCCAAAATGCCGATTCTCCTGGATTGGCAATCCCGATATGTATCCGATGAGCGGCAGAGTAACCCTAGCAGGCAAGAGAACGCATCCCTGTCTTTTTCCAGCCGCGCTGCGGCCTGAAGCTGCGTGCTGCGGCATCCCTGCGGGAAGTGTTCGCATGCCTTCAAGACATTGCCCCTGCTCTCGGAGCGGAACATCTCGCGGATGCGGGCCTCTGCTTCGGACTGCATGCTCCCGGGCAATCTGTTGAATGTGACCTCCGTCTTGTACACCCGGCGGCCCCGCTGTATTTGCCGATTTGCCCGCAGAGGGGAAGAAGCCATCTCACAAACATATCGGACCGGTATTGCCCGGGAGACATTTGTTCCCTTCTGAACATGACCGGCTATAACTCTTTACAATATCAACCGGTATACAATTTAATTTCCTGACCTGTGACGCCGATATACCATCTGAAACGAATATGAAATAATGAAATTACCGATACGATGAATTTTTCCCATTGGGAAAGGAAGGTTGCTCATGAAGGAGTACACGAAAAGTTTTTTCCTGCGCCCGTTCCTGTTCCAGGAGGGGATCACGTATCTCGTTCTGGTGCCGACGGTCGTCATGTTTTTCCTCCCCATCTCTCAAGGATTCAGGGAGCATTTCCTCGAAGGCATCATCCTGGTTATCCTGCAGACCATGGTTTCGGTGGCCCTCGGAGCGTCGGTCAAATATTACCTGGTGAGCCCTGCCGTCAGGGTGATGGAAGACGGGGTGCGCGACGAACGTGAGGTAAAGCATGCCCTGCGCTGTGCATCGATCCTCCCCTTTGCGGAGGCGATCCTCATATTCATCAGGTGGGCGGGGATCGCATGGCTTTCCGTGGTGGTTCCCCTGTACCTGAAAGGCTACCTGCCCTTCGACCTGCTCATATTCGGCGGCAACATTCTGGGCATGACCGGATTGTCCGGCATGGCGCTCTATTATCTCATGGCTGAGAACAGCCTTGCGCCCTTTTACCGGGAATGCAGCAGAAACGGCATCCTCGCAGACGGTGCAGGGTATCTGAGAATCAGCCTCAACGAGAAGCTTTTCGCAATCATACTTCTCATTGCAATCCCTCCCATCGGCGATCTGATCGGTACGATCTATCTCTCCATATACTCGGGCGTAGCGCTTTCCGCCATACAGATGAGCTTCCCTCTCATACTTCTTCAGACAGTCATCATGACCTTCCTCAACGGATATCTGCTCATGAAGGGGATCACCGGCTCTGTAGGCAATATGTCGCTCATGCTCAAAGACATGGCGAAAGGTAAGGGCGATCTCACCAAACGGCTCGACGTGAGCGGAATCGACGAGGTGGGACAGCTTGCGCACTGGTTCAACGAGTTCATGAACAATCTGGAAGAGATCATACTGCATGTACGGGACATCTCTCTGCAGCTCCATCACTCAATCGAGCAGGTGAGCTCGGGTTCACAGGGCCTGTCTCAGGCGACCCAGGAGCAGTCGGCATCCATTGAAGAGATATCCGCATCCATCGAGGAGATGAATGCGACAATTCAGAACAACACCCAGGTGGTGAAAGAAGGGAAAGAGGCCTCCCATGCCATCACCGGTCTCATCGACAAGAACAGGGAGATCTTTTCCCAGCTGATGGATGCCACCAGGGAGATCTTCCAGGATTCGCAAAAGATCGGGGATATTGTGGTGACCGTCAACGAGGTGGCCTTCCAGACAAATCTTCTGGCCTTGAACGCCTCTGTGGAGGCAGCCAGGGCGGGCGAGCACGGGAAAGGCTTTGCAGTAGTGGCGGGAGAGGTCCGGGCCCTTGCCCAGCGCTCGGCCGATGCGGCGCGGGAGATCAGAACCCTCATCGACGGGACCGTGGGTCGTATCAAAATCGGCGACGAATTCATGAAAAAAACGGCCTCGTCTCTCGAGGAGCTCATGTCACGCTTCGAATTCTTTTTCAAGATGATGGAAGAGATAACCACGGCAAGTATGGAGCAGAGTCAGAACATCAAGGAGCTGTCCTCCGCCATCGGCCAGATAGACACCTCCACCCAGAGCAACGCCGCCACGGTGGAAGAGCTTGCCGGAACTCTCGACAGTCTCCGGGCGGATGCCTCCATACTCTCCAAGGACGTACAGCAGTTCAGAATGTCAGACGAATGATTTCCGCTACTGCATCAGTATCTGCTGAGCATTCGTTCCCATGAGGCGCCTCATCGCCTTGGGCCCCAGTCTGAGCGACTTGAGGAGGTCCTCATGACCCATAGGGTAATTGTCGGTTCCGAAGAGCAGTTTGTGACTGAATTCCGATAGGAATCTTCGAGAGAATGCATGATCCCTGTTCAGTGCGTAAAAGCCGCTCGGGGCCGATATGTCAGCATAGAGGTTGGGATAGTGCCTGAGGAAGGAACAGGCCGGTCCTTCTTTCTTGATCGTACCTTCCTGCCGGATGCACGTATTCTTTTCCCCGTCGGTTGAGATGTGCCGCCAGAAAAGCGGTCCGTGGGCGATGAACTTGATCATCGGGTATTCTTTCAGCACAATCCGCAGAGACGCAAAATCGAGCTTGTAGCCCGGGAAGACCGTCCGTCGCTTTTTCCACTGAGCCAAGGGCTCATACACTTCCGAGATCAAATTGATGATTTTCTTCGGCAGGCCCTTGAACCGGCTGGTTTGCATCAGCTTGAGCAGCATGATGTCCAGCGTAGAGTCGGATCTCGTGCCTTCCAACACTTCAGGCCGGTTTTCCATGTGGAGCACCACCGGCATTTTGACGTGGTGCGCTGCGTCAAGAAGCTTTTTCAGTTTCCCCAAGCGCCCGTTCACGGTGGTCTTCAGCTCGGCGCACCCTTTCACGCCCCTGCTGCACCATGCGAGAAGCTTTTCAGGTGCATCGTCGCACCGGGGGTCGGGGGCGTACATGGGGACGATTCTTTCGGGATAGCGGAGATATGTTTCATAGACATTTTCTATCGAGAGGCTCTCGAGATTCCCGTTCTCGGGATGGATGTCCTCGCGGGTCATGAGCCAGCAGCAGTCGTATTTGTGCTTGTCGAGATAATCGATGATATTTCGTGAGGATATATTTCTGAAATTGATGTGCATGTGCGCATCGATCCTCATACAGAACCTCTCCTCCACAGATGGATGACATCGAATCTCCTGCGGAGGCTTTCCGTCCATTGCAGGATAAGCAATCGGCGGTTTCGCCGTTGCGACGTGGAATATTGCCCGCGGTCAGGCGAAACAGCCCGGCTCGATCTCGTATTGAGTAGGGCCACGGATGATCAGGTCTTGCGGGCTGAGGGCGGCGCTCATCGAGGACACCGGCCGAACGGGAAATCCGCACCCTTCAGAGAGGTGCGCGCCCTGAAAGACGTGCCCGTGCAATCCTGCTCTCTCATGAGTGATTGATGCCTTATTCATCCATGAGACATCCTGACCGCTCTCGTATTCAGTTTCATGCCGACTCTCCTTCGGACAGAGAAAACGGGGTATATCCTAAGGTCTAAGATACTCTTCTTTACCGGCGTCTCAACAAGGGGCCGGTCAACGAAATCCACCCTGTCCCCTGCTTCGGCGCAAGCGATTTGAATCACAGCCCTCAGGCCCCTATCAATAGTATTGAGATGCGGGAGCTGTCCGGATCCGCAGGTGCATGCGGCTGCTGACAGGGCCCGGGAGTATTCAGGGATGCAGAGGCACAAGCCCACCAATGCCGAGATCGCGCAAGAGCTCGAGGCGATCGCGGATCTCCTCGATATCAGGCGTGACAACGCCTTCCGTATCCGGGCGTACCGCCAGGGCGCCCGGAGAGTGAGGGATGCGGAGGCGCCCATTGCCGAATACGTGCTCGAGGGCAACCAGGAGCGCCTGAGAGATGTGCCCGATATCGGAGAGGGCCTTGCAGCGGTGATATCCGAATATGTCCTGACCGGCAGAACAGGAATCCGTCAGGAGCTTCTCGGGGAGATATCTCCCGGCGATGTCTTCAAGCAGCTGCCGGGGATTGGGGACGATCTGGCCCGGAGGATGGTCGAAACATTGGGGATACAGAGTCTGGAGGAGCTGGAAAGCGCCGCCCATGACGGGCGGCTTGAACAGGTCGAGGGTTTTGGCGAACGGCGGGTGCAGATGGTCAGGGCCGTCCTGGCCGGTATGCTGAGCAGGTCTGCCGGGAAGAGGATGCGTGAATCCGCTGCCGGAAAAACCGAGAGCCCTGACAGGCCTCCGGTGAGACTGCTGCTGGAGATCGACCGGGAGTACCGGGAGAAAGCGGCTCAGAACAAGCTGCGCAAGATCGCCCCGAAGCGGTTCAACCCGGAGGGCCGGCCCTGGCTGCCGGTCATGAGCGCACGGAGAGAGGGCTGGGACTTCACGGTCCTGTATTCGAACACCGCTCAGGCGCATCAGCTCCGCAAGCTGCGCGACTGGGTCGTCATCTACTACGATCATGACGGCGACGAGGACCAGGTCACTGTGGTGACGGACACTCTCGGCAGCCTCGGGAAGAAGAGGGTGGTCAGGGGCAGGGAGAAGGAAAGCCTCAGCTATTACTCTTCGAGCAGGACGTGATACAGGACGACGGAACGCTACCTCTGGAATCTGATCCGCAGTATCTTGTCATCTCCCTTTCTGGGCGTCCCCCTGCCGTCGCGGTTGCTCGTCAGAATGTAGAGGCTGCCGTCAGGTCCTGCCGTGACCTGCCTGATCCTTCCATATGTGCCGCGGAACCAGTCGGTGGCAAACAGCCGCTCGATGGATCTCACCTCGTAGTCATCGTCTTCTTTGTCGAGGCTGATCCGGATGAGCGATTCTCCCCTGAGCGTGGCTGTATACAACTTGCCCCCGAAGAACGTCATTCCCGCCGGCGGGGTTGCCCTCGGCCAGAACACGACAGGGTCCTCATAGGCTTCCATGTCCACGTCTCCCAGGACCAGAGGCCATCCGTAATTTCCACCCTTGACGATGACGTTGATCGAATCGTTGCCAAACAGACCGAACTCGCCCGACGGCCCGTGATCCGAGCAGAAGAGATCTCCGGTTTGGGGGTGCCATGCGAGCCCCTGGGGATTTCGAAGGCCGTATGCATACACCGGGGAGCCCGGGAACGGATTGTCCCGGGGGATCGACCCGTCAGGAGCATAGCGGAGGATCTTTCCCCTCAAGTCTTGGATATTCTGTGCCGTTGTGGCCTGGCCGGCATCACCTGTACAGACATAGAGCATGTTATCCGGCCCGAAGGCTATCCTCCCGCCGTCGTGAACCCTGTATCCGGGGATTCTCTCCGCGATGATCATGTCCTCGACCGCGGAGGAGCCGTCGTCTCTCAGACGTACCACCTTGTTGTATATCCTGGTGCCTATCCGGTAGGTGTACATAATGTAGAGATATGGCCGGCCGGGATAGTCGGGATGGACCGCCAGACCCATCAATCCGCCCTCTCCGATGGATGCGGTATCGATAACGGCATACGGCTTTTCAGCGAGCCGTCCGCCCGAGATGAGACGGATTCTGCCCGGCCTTTCGGTGACAAAGGCCCTGCCTCCCGGCAGAAACACGAGGTCCCAGGGAATTTCGAGATTCTCGACAAAGGGTTCTACGACCAGGTCATCAGGCTCAGCCACCAGCACTTCCTCGACGTTCTGAGGCGCCGAGCCGATCACCGGATCGCCGGCTCCCGATTCGAGCGAGGCCTCGGATACCCTGATGGTGCCGAAAACGACAAATATGGCTATGAGAAACCAGTGTATGCCCGATGTTGCAGCCTCCTTCAGGAGGGCATGACGC
Source organism: Syntrophaceae bacterium UBA1062 (assembly GCA_002316295.1). Classification (GTDB taxonomy): domain Bacteria; phylum Desulfobacterota; class Desulfomonilia; order UBA1062; family UBA1062; genus Phosphitivorax. The sequence continues at coordinate 8,264 of DCDF01000018.1, forward strand.
ATCAGCCTTCTCTGGAATACCTCTTCAGAACTCATTCTCCACTCTTCCTTACAAGCCGGGCAGAGGATTTGTAAGAGCCTCTTGATACAGAAGAATAAGAGGTACTCCCGCGGGCTCAACGTTTCTGTGTACAGCCGGGCGGTGCGGAGGATGGCATCGCCGCATCCCTCTTCTGCGTGTCTCCGGAGGAAAAGGGCCTGAGAGACTGGAGAGCTCCTCTCGGAAGGCAGATGAATGAAAGCAGCCGCATTCACCTGGGGCAAAGGAAGGATAGATGAGGATCGGCGGGGATAAACAGTCATTGAGAATGATTACTGGGGGCTTATAATTAATAATTAGTACAACCCTGACGAATTGATATCATTAAGAAAATCAAAGAGGTAAAGAGGTGGCGGTTAGCCCGGTCGATTTGGGAAGATATCTGGACGGGATGACGTTTCCCGCGAAAAAAAACGACCTGAGGCGGAAAGCACTGGACAATCATGCTCCTGACGTGGTCATCGATATCATCAACAATCTGCCCGAGAGGAGCTTCACCTCTCCGGTGGATATTAACAGAGCCATGGATGAGATCGAGTGACCATGCGGAGTTGCCCTGTCGCATGAAGGGCTGTTGATGCGGACCGCCTCGTCCGACGATATGACAGGGGGAAAGCACGGCATGGCTGTAAACACTGCTGAACTCCAATGGTATATGGAAGACATCAGTTTTCCGGCGACCAAGGAACGGATAGTGAATCTGGCGCGGGGCAATCATGCCCCCGATGGTGTATTGGACCTTCTGAAGCAGCTGCCGGACCGGGAGTACTCATCACCCGATGATGTCATACGCGCGGCAGGCATAACTGAATAAACGAGAGCCAGGTTGGGGACGTTGATGCGAAAAGAGCTCAAGTGCTGGTTGGAAATTCTCAGGTTGCGAGCAGAGGTGGTTTTTGGAAAACCAAACTGGAGGTGAAAAATGGTAAGTACAGGCGAAATTCAGCAATTTCTGCACGGCATGGATTACCCGGCAAGAAAGAAAGATTTGGTCAAGAAAGCCCAGAGCAACAATGCTCCCGGTGATGTGATAGACATGCTCAACAAGCTTCCGGACCAGGACTTCAATTCCCCGGTGGACGTAAATAAGGCGATCGGGGGTATGAAATAGGATATTACTCGAGAGAATAACGGGAAGACAGGAAATCATCTGCAAAGATGGTTTCCTGTTTTGTTTGTTCCCGAACATCGAGCCGCTCCGGAAGAGAGGATGTCGGAGTAAAGGAATAAAGGAGCGGATAATGGCTGTGAGCGCAGCTGAGTTGCAACATTATCTTCAGGGGGTAAGCTACCCCTCGCGGAAAGACGATCTTATCAGAAGGGCCCGTGAAAACCGGGCCCCCCGTGATGTCCTCGATCTCATCAGCATCCTCCCGGACCGGGAGTTCAACTCGACTGTCGATGTCAGCCGGGCTGTCGCTGAGGTCACATAGGCATGCACGGAGGAAAGACCACAGAAAAGACGCCTGCGGGAGCGGAAGTTGCGTCCGTTTTGCACCCGGCGGGCGCACCGGCGGACACTGTCGGGATTCAGCGCCTGCTCGGAGCGATCGAGTATCCAGTGGACCGCGACGCTCTCGTGATGAAGGCCTTGTCGGGCGGCGCCGCCCGCGGCCTGGTCGATGTGCTCAGGAGACTTCCAGACAGGTGGTACACCTCGCCTGCGGACGTCAACCGGGCTATCGGCGACATCGAGTGACGCCGCACCCGGAACGATTCTGACGTAGACCTCTCCCGATGGAGCGAGTGTTTCTGAAGAGTGACGGAAAGGCGGAGAAGGCAGGCCGATGGTCAGTCCCACCGAAGTTCTTCAGTATCTGACTGGTATAGACTTTCCGGCGAGGAAGAAGGACCTGCTGAAAAAAGCGCACGACAACCGGGCTCCCCGGAATATCATCGGCGTACTGGAAAGGCTTCCCGATCAGGTGTTCAGGTCCGTGTCCGAGGTCAATATCGCTGTCGGCGACATCGAATGACCGATCGCCTCCGGCAGAGTCAGGGCTTTCGGTTTGCTCTTAGGGTAGGAGCCGGCCTTCAGCCGCTCAACATACCCGGCGTTTTCCCGGGCCCACTTGCGCATGAGGATGTATCCTCCTGCACGGTATGCGATCCGCCAGGCGCGGCGGGGGCGGTATGCGCCGAGCACGCGCCTGATGCTGTAAAACCTTTTCATCTGGCGGATGATCTCGCGCTGCATTTCATAGGCCGAGCATTCCTTCGGCTCCACAACCACGTGCATGCCGTCGTAATATCGCCAGTCACGGTGGAGAAGCCTGCCGCCATATTCCTCGAAACACTGTGTGCCCGGGAAAGGAGTCATAGCGCAGATCTGTATGGTATCAATGTCGGTCTCCACAGCAAAATCCACGATTTTGCGAATGGAGGACAGCGTATCATCAGGGCTCACCACGAACATGCCGTGGATGCCGATGCCGTGCTTGTGAAGATTCTCGATGCAGCTGCGGGTGGCATCCGCGTGGTGGGCCTTGCCCATACGCTTCAGGGCTGCGGAATCGATGGACTCGATGCCGACGTAGGCCGTCCGGCACCTGGTCTTTTTCATGAGGCCGAGCATCTCGTCGTCCATGGCCGCCTGCACGGCTATCTCTCCCGACCACCTGAGCGGCACTGCATTCTGATCGATCATGTCTCTCAACAGGGACTTGGTCCGCTTGGGATGAGCACAGAAGTTGTCGTCGCCGAAACACACACTGCGGGAAAGAATGGGCCTCAGTTCGCTGATGACCTGCTTGTTGCTTTTGAAGCGGTAACGCCGCCCGAATACGGCTGTCACCGAGCAGAAGGTGCATGCATGAGGGCAACCGCGCGAGGTAGTGATGATAGGCGGTATCTTTTCAGGGGCCAGCTGCGGGCACAGGGAAAAATCGGGAGACGGCAGGCAGCCGAAATCTACGGGTTCGCCGGGGGGAGTGATCTCCATCGTGCCGTCGGACTTGAGAAAGGCAAGCCCGTTGATCCTTTCCGGGCGCTCTCCCTTCTCGATGGCACCGATCAGCTCCTGAAGGATGTTTTCTCCCTCTCCCTGAACGACATAATCGCAGTATTCGAGCGCCTCCCGGGGCATGAAAGTGGCGTGCGGCCCTCCCATGACAACCACGGGCCCTTTGCCCTTGAGCGCATCAGCGAGGCGGTATGCCGAGCAGATGGTGCTTGTGAGAGCCCCGATGCCTACGACGTCGTACTGCCGTAAGTCCTTCACCGACAGGGGTGATAACGCCTCGAAAAAGACGTGGCATTCATGCCCGAGTTTTTTCAGCAGAGCCCCCATGGTGGGGATGCCTACCCGGGGGAGATACGTTCTGCTGAAGATATGGGTGGCAGGTGTTCCCGACTCAACAAGTGCAATCTTCAAACTCATGAGAAACGCTCCTTCATCCCCGGTCCGGGAACACCCTCACTGTAACACTTCAGGTGAGAATAGCAAACTCTTTGCCTTTCTTTTACGTTGTCATAACAGATGCTTAGACGGGAAGACGGCGGCGGACGAGCGGTACTCGGATATCCGGGCATGGCGCTTTTCATGCTTGCCCGAGCCCGATGGGCGGTTATACAGTATATCCATACAGTCATCGGTGCACAGGAGAGAGGGATGCCGGGAGTCTTCGCCCTGATGCTTCACGCCCATATCCCGTATTGCCGGAAGTCGGGCACGTGGCCTGCAGGGGAGGAGTGGCTCTTCGAGGCCATGATCGAGACATATATCCCGCTGCTCAAGTCTCTGCGGTCGCTGCATTTCGACGGGATACGGCCCGGGATCATGATCGGGCTCGTTCCCGTGCTCATGGAGCAGCTTGCGGACGAGTACATGAAGGGCCGTTTCTGCGAATACATGGAAGACAAGATCCGGCGCGCCCGCACCGACATGGACCGGTTCTCGTCTGACCCGGCCAGAAAGGCTGTCGCCGGGTACTGGCTTCGGACCTTCGAAGACAGCTACCGGATCTGGCTTACCGACTTCCACCGCGACATCCTGGGGACGCTGAAGTGGCTGCAGGAAGAGCGTGCCGTGGATCTGCTGACCTCAGCCGCCACCCATGCATTCCTCCCGCTTCTGGAACACGACAGCGCGGTGTTTTCCCAGGTGCGCACCGGCGTAGAGACCTATGAGCGCTATTTCGGCCGAAAGCCCCGCGGGTTCTGGCTGCCCGAATGCGCGTACCGGGGCCCGGTTCTCTCCGTCTGCGGCCGACCGGCCCGGGCCGGAATCGACGAGTGGCTCGCGGCAGAGGGAATCGACTATTTCTTTGTGGAAACCGTGGGCATCCAGAGCGCCTCCTTCGTGGAGAACCGCGGCGGGGAGGCCTTTCCGGACACGAGCCGCGGCTATCTCCTGCCGTCCGGCGTGTCGGTGTTCGGCAGGAACGAGGCAACGGGCAAGCAGGTCTGGTCCACGGACCAGGGCTATCCAGGGGATCCCTGCTATCTCGAGTTCCATGTGAAGGACCCCGAGTCGGGGCTCCGCTATCGGCGCGTTACCGGGGGAGCCGAGAAGGAGGTGTATGATCCGGATGCCGCCGCGGAACGGGTGCGCGCCCACGCAGAGCATTTCGTGACTCTGCTGGAGGAGATAGCCCGCGGCGCAGGAGTCGGCACGGCGGAGCCCGTCATCGCTTCGCCGTACGACTGCGAGCTCTTCGGGCACTGGTGGCACGAAGGCGTGGCCTGGATCGAGCAGGTTCTGAGGCTGCTCGCGGACAAAGACACCGTGGTGTGCCGGGGGTTGGGCGAGTATATCGACCGGCACAGGCGGGACTTTTCCGTCATCACCATGAAGCCCAGCACCTGGGGCCTGAATTCGGATTTCACGGTGTGGCTCAATCCCGAGCACGGCTGGCTCTGGCCCTACATCAACTCGAGCGCGTCACAGATGGAAGAGATTCTCGAGCAGGCACGCCCCGGGGACGAGCGCGGGCACCGCATTCTCCGCCAGCTGGGCAGAGAGCTTTTGCTCATGGAGGGAAGCGATTGGCCGTTTCTCCTCTACACCCTGCAGGCAAAGGAATATGCCAACCAGCGCTTCCACCATCACCACCAGCGCTTCCTCAAGCTGGCCTGGGCGGCCCGCGACCTCCATGACAGGAGTCGGCTTCATGACGACGAGCTGTGCAGGATGGAAGATGTCGACTGCCCCTGGCCCGGTCTCGATTATGAGCGTTTCCGCCGCAGAGGAGGACCCGCCTGAGTATCGGTCCTGCCTCGGATCAGGAGCGCCCAGGCCGGGAAGGCAGCTCTCCGGTGCCGAGGTTTTCTCCCGGGATGGCCTCTAGAAGCTGCTCCTCGGACACCGACCCCTTTGCGAATCCATACGCGGCGCGCATCATGGCAAGCGCCTTTCCCCGGGCGCGGCTGAAGAGGATGTCCGGGTCCGGCGGCTGAAAACCGGCACCGGTTTTCACGCCGAAACACGCGGCCGGATCTCCGAGCCCTTCGCATCCATTTTTCACATCGCCGTAGAACAGGGACAGGACTTCCCTCGAGCGCAGTACGCCCAAGCCGTGAAGCAGCTTGATCACGGCGTACGCCGTACGGCTCGCGAACAGCCGGTTGAACAACAGCTGCCGGGAGAGCGTCCGCCTCAACGCCGTTGACGATGCATGAAATCTCGAGACGATGAAGTCCTCATAGGCAAGGTCCTTCACAAGAGCGGGCCGAGTGAGGCGGTAGATGTGCAGGCGGTTTCCCAGCCGGTCGTCGAGACAGGTTTCGATCCAGCGGTGCAGGTACACGGACCGGCTCCTCTGTGCGGGGTCCTCGTCATAGTAGTCGCCGGCTATGGCATTGATCACCGGGTGAAATACGATGTCCAGCGCACAGTGGGTAACATATCCGAGGATGAATGCGATGTCGTGCATCCCGCCCGCATGATCGAGCACAGTGATGACGGCCTCGTTCGTAGGGGTGTCGTTCTTGCCGTGGAGCGTTTCCGAGATGCCGACGAGGCGTTCTGTGGAAGCATAGAAGAACGTGTCGGGGATGAACGATCCCAGATAATACCGGCCGATATGTCCGGATACATCCCGGACGAGCTGATGGTCGGGGCACGACTGCAGGACCTCGTTTGCGAACCAGAGGTGGGTGTTTTCCTTGGGCATGGCGGTATGTATACCTCTCTTTTAAGTAATTATAAGGATAAACAATGAATAAGTAAACGATCCGCTCCATTCTCCCTGTGTATGAAAAGGAATTGACGGAGATACTGAAAAAATGGAAACATGAGCTGATATTGGAATGGGACCATAATCCGATCAGAGGAGAGCTCCATGAAATCCATTACCGCTGACCCTGTTTCTTGGGATGCATTCGAACGCATCTTCCATCCCCGCAATGTGGCGATCATCGGTGTCTCGGCCAGAGGCTACACCTTCGGAACCGGGATCATGAGCTCGCTCAAGACCATCGGGTTCGAGGGAAAGATCTACGCCGTGAATCCCAAAGGCGGGGAATTCAACGGGATGAAGATCTATAAGAGCCTGGGCGAGCTTCCGCAGCCGATCGATTTCGCGATTATCGCGGTGCCGGCGGAGCATGTTCCGAAAGCCCTCGAAGAGTGCAGGGTGATGGGCGTTACCGGGGCAGAGATCCTCTCCGCGGGGTTTTCCGAGCTGGGCACAGAGGAAGGCATGCGTCTCGAGCAGGAGATCCGAGACATCGCCGCGAAAGGCATCAGGGTCGTAGGGCCCAACTGCTTCGGCATTTACTGCCCGAGGAGCGGCCTTACCCTCCTGCCGGGACCCGACCTCTCCCGCACGAGCGGACCGGTGGGGTTCGTCTCGCAGAGCGGCGGCATGTCCATCGATTTCGCCCACATCGGTAAGTGGATGGGGATAGGCTTTTCCAAGATGATCAGCTTCGGCAACGGCGCAGATCTCAGAGAGACGGAGCTTCTCGAGTACTTCGGCGAGGACCCTGAAACGAAGGTCATCGCCATGTATATCGAGGGGGTCAAGGACGGCAGGGAATTCTTATCCGTCCTGAAGGATGTGGCCGCAAAAAAGCCCGTGATCATCAACAAAGGCGGCCTCACCGAGGCGGGCGGCAGAGCGGTTCAGAGCCACACCGCCTCCATGGGCGGAACCCGGAATATCTGGGAGTCGGTGATCCGCCAGGCCGGCGCCGTGCAGGTGGGAGGCCTGTGGGAGCTGGCTCAGACCTGCCTTGCATTCTCTCTATTGCCCGGGCGGGTGTACGAGAATATCATCGTTGCGGGAGGCGGCGGCGCGCTTGGAGTGGAAGCGTGCGATGCGGCGGAGCGATACGGCTTGGGCCTCCCTATGCTCGATCCGGAAATGACGGAGGCCATCCTGGAGTTTCTGCCCAGACCGGGCTCCAGCGCACGGAACCCCATCGATGCGGCGAACCCCTTTGTCGATCCCCGGGCATACCGGGAGGTCTTTACCCTCGCAGCTCAGGATCCGCGGATCGACGTCCAGATCCTTATCCAGCTGCTGCACCACTACAAGTCGCTGTCTTCAGGTATGGGCCTTGAGTCTCCCAAGGAGATAACGCCGTACCGGGAGCTCGCCGGTGTGATCTCGGAGGTGGCGGCAGAGACCGGCAAGCCGCTCGTGCTCGTGATGCCCGACTTCAAGCAGGGAAGAGAGTCGATGGACATCGAAGAGGTGATCCGCGAGGCGCGGCAGGCCTTTCTCGACAAGGGCGTTCCCGTATTCGACGACCTGAACAGCTGTCTTCGGGCGCTGGGCCACGTGTCGCTTTACTATGCCCGGCGGAGGTCCCGGGAGCGGCTTTAAGAAGGAGAGGTTCACTTCGGGAGAAGCCGTGCCGGCGCTGCGTGTGCCCGGCGCGACGTCCTGCTGTTTCGACCGGCCGAAGCGGTAAGGGATCAGGCTTTCCCTGCGCCGGATTTTCTTGCCCCTGCTGTCTATCCCTCCGCCTGCATGCAGCATGCCGCATCAGCTGTTTCCATATCGGAGAAATTGTATGACAGGTATATTGACAGATATTTTAAGGCATGATATTTTATCATAAAATATAATTATTGAAACTATTTGATATTACTGAGAAGAACGGAGTACGTACCAGTGGATACTGATCAGATCATCCTTGGTTTTCTCATGTCCGGCCCCAAGAGCGGGTATAAAATCAAAAATATCACCGGCAGGCTGATGATGGCCTACAACCTGAGCCTCAACCAGATTTATCCCGCCTTGAGGAAGCTCGAGGCAACGGACCTGGTGCGCAAGGAAGTGGTCATCCAGACAGGTAAGCCGAACAAACACGTGTATTCCATAACCAAAAAGGGCAGGCAGGAATTTCTCAAGTCTCTCGTTTCTCCCCCCATCCCTGTGGATTATCAGCTCGATTTTCTTACCAAGGCCTTTTTCTTCCGGTTTCTCACCAAGGAGCAGATCATCGAGCAGTTCGAGAGCGAGATCAGCTCGCTGGAAGAGCAGCTAGAGGATCTGGAGCACATGAAAGACGATGCCCAGCAGCTGGGGGACGAGAACGGGCAGTTCATATACCGGGTCATTGTAGGCATGCTCGACATGCTGAAAACCGTCTATCAGAACGAGCTGGAGAAGAGGAAATCATCATAGAGCGATCGCCCGGAGAGCCGTGCCGTTCCCTCCTGGCACCGTTCCGGACAAAACAACATACGAGGTGCATCGATGGAGACATTTTTCAATCCCGGTTCTGTTGCCGTCATAGGGGCGTCCAACTCACCCTTTAATCTGGGGGCCACCATCTGCAGGGCCCTGAACGAGATCTCATCCTGGGACGGCGCCGTGTTCGCCGTGAACCGCAAGGCGGAAACCGTGCACGGGTGCCCGGGATACGCTGCAGTGACCGATATCCCGGAAACAGTGGACCTGGCGGTGATCATCACTCCGGCCAGGGTTGTTCCCCAGTTCGTGCAGCAGTGCGCGGACAAGGGGATCAGACACGTCATCATCGAGAGCTCGGGGTTCTCCGAAAGCGGCGAAGAGGGGAAGTCCATGCAGCGCATGATCGACGAGACGGCCCGGAAAAGCGGCATGAGGATCATGGGCCCCAACTGTCTGGGCGTGCTCAACACCCGCAACCAGTTCTGCTGCTTCTATGGCATTCAGGCCGATGATTTCAACACATTCGCGCAGGAGAGCGGGAATGTCTCGTACATTATCCAGAGCGGCGGAATCGTGGTGATCGTGCTGGAGTCCTTCACCACGGATGTGGTCAGGGCCAACAAGATCGTGAGCATCGGCAACAAGTCGGACATCGACGAGGCGGATATGCTGGAGTATTTCAGCCGGGACGATTCCACCGAGGTCATTGGCATGTATCTGGAGAATATCAAAGACGGGAGGAAATTCATCGAAGCGGCTCGAAGGGTCACAAAGCCCATCCTTGCGTTCAAGGTGGGAAGGACGAGCGAGGGGGCGCGGGCGGCCATGTCGCACACCGCGGGCATGGCGAACAACGACCGCATTTTCGAGAGCGCCTGCGCTCAGGGCGGCATCATCCGGGTGAACTCCATCTCCGAGCTCCACGCCATGCCCAAGATGTTCACCCATATGCCTCCGCTGAGAGGAAAGAGGATAGCCGTGTTCACTAACTCGGGCGCCTTCGGCGGCATTACCGCAGACCTGTTGGTGCAGGCGGGCCTCGAGATGGCCCGGCTCTCCCCGGAAACCCAGGAAAAACTGAGCAGGACGGGCCAGATCTTCAATGTCGCCAACCCCATCGACCTGGGCCCCGCCCTGTCCATGCAGACCTTTCTGGAGATATTCGACATTCTGCTCTCCTCCGACGAAGTCGATGGGCTTCTGCCGGTGCCCAGCCTCTGGCACCCCATGGTGATCGACGCCATTGTCGAGCTGGTGAAGAAGTGCCGCCACTACGGGAAGCCCGCCGCAATCTACACTCCCAATGCCGTGCATAAGACCGTAAGCTATCGGCAGAAATATCAGGTGCCGCTCTTTGAATCGCCCGAGGAGGCGGTGCGGGCCCTGAAGGTATCGTACCAGCAGTCGTGCTTTGTCGCCATGAAGGACGCGCTCAGATCGGTGTATGACATGGAGCGCTGCGGGGAGCACCGGGTTGCCGAACCCATGCTCCAGGAGGCGTGAAAGGACCTCATACCCGGACAGTCCTTCGGCGTCTCGAAGCTGAAAGAAGGAGTTCCGGCATGCTCCGCCCCATGCCGTCGTATGCGGCCGGAAAACGTCCCGGCCTGAAGCAGCCGGCTTCTCCTAGTCCGCCCCCGGCCCGGGGAGGATGGTTCTCAGGATATCCTCCTTGCCGATGATGCCGACCAGCGAGCCCTCATCATCCAAGACCGGGATGGTGTGGATCTTCTTTTCCACCATGATTGTGGCGATGTCTTCCACGGGCGTGTCCAGTCTCACGCTCACTGGGTCGGGGGTCATGGCGTGCTCGACAGTCGTAGCCGCGATCTTCTCGAGCTCTTTTTCTACCTGCCTGCTCGAATGCAGCGGAATCAGGGCGTCGAGCACCACGAAGTATGAGGGAAGCGGGAGCTTCTTCTGCTGCGTGATGAGATCGTCACGGCTGAGGATGCCCACCAGGTCACCTTTTTCGTCAACCACCGGCGCTCCGTTGATGTGATTGTCCATGAGGATCTTGGCGGCGGCGACAATCTCCATGCCCGGGGAGAGGGTGATAAGGGATGTGGTCATGATATCTTTTGCCGTGATCATGCATCCTCCTCGTCTGTGTTCTGGTACCATCCATAACGATAGCGCAGCAGCGTGTGTTTTGCAAAGAGAAGTATTCATATGAGACGGAAAGCTCGGCCGTCTCCTGTTTTTTCAAAAAAGGAGGTGTTGAAGTTTTCCGATGAACAATGCTATAAGCGGCTTCGCCCGATACCGCACAAGGAAAGGAAAACGCCATGAAAATCGGCCTCATAGGGCTTGAAAAATCAGGGAAGACCACTGTCTTCAACGCCCTGACCGGCTCCAATGTCCAAACCAGTGCATTCTCTTCCTCCAGACCCGAACCCAACATCGCCGTGGTCGCGGTTGCCGACCCCCGGGTGGACAGGCTCAGGGATATGTACCACCCGAAGAAGACCACCTATGCGTTCATCGAGTGCATCGACTTTGTCGGGTTTTCATCGGGTGAAGAAAGGAAGGAGATCTTCAGCGCCTCCGAGCTCGCCCTGGTCAAGAATGCCGACGCCCTGGCCCTGGTGCTGAGGAACTTCAACGACGAGCTGATCGACAGCGTCACCGGGCCTCCAGACCCTCTGGCCGATCTGAATACGATCGTCACAGAGCTCGTGCTCTCCGATCTCATCCTGGCGGAGAACCGGCTCGAAAGGATCGAGCACTTTATCAGACGGGGAGCCTCGACGCCGGACATGGAAGTCGAGAAGAGGGCGCTCGTAAAGGTGCGCGACGCGCTCGGCAGCAATGCGCTCATCCGCTCTATCGGTCTTTCTCCAGAAGAGACCAGGCAGCTCAGAGGTTTTAGGTTCCTCACGGAAAAGCCTTTGATGGTGATCGTGAATTCGGACGAGAACCGCTTCGGCCAAAACGGCGGCCTGCTCGCCACAGTCGAAGAAACCATGCCGGCGGTCGAGTTCGCCGGCAGGTTCGAGATGGAGCTCTCGGGGCTGTCCGAGGAGGATGCACGGGAGTTCATGGAAGACATGAACATTGAGGCGTCGGCCAGGGACAGGCTCACCATGCTCGCCTACAGAGTGCTGGGCTATATCACGTTTTTCACTGTGGGCCAGGATGAGGTCAAGGCATGGACCATCATGAAGGGCGGCACCGCCGTGGATGCCGCCGGGGCGATCCACTCGGACCTCGCCCGGGGGTTCATCAGGGCGGAGTGCTTTTCCTATTGTGATCTGATGGAGCTCGGCAGCGAGAAGGCCCTGCGTGACAAGGGGCTTTTCAGGCTCGAGGGCAAAAATTACCTGGTCAAAGACGGCGATATCATGAGCATCCGGTTCAGCGTGTAGCCCGGCCCTTGAGCGGCGGTACCGCCTGGCGTCATGCGTCGCCGCAGTGTTTCCCCGACGGGAATCCTGTTCGAAACTTTCCCGAAGCGCCCGGATATGGTAAGGTTTTCCGAGGCAGCGTATGTTCAAAACCAGTTACGGAAACATCTCACCCTTTGTCACCAAGGACGGCTCCGTCATCCGGGAACTCGTTCATCCCGGCCCGGCGGGCTCCGCGCGGCAGAGCCTCGCCGAAGCGACCGTTCTTTCCGGCTCGGAAACCGCTCTCCACAGGCACCATGCCTCCGAGGAGATCTACCATGTGAGGCAGGGCAGGGGCATCATGACCCTGGGCGGCGATGTTTTCGTCATTGTGCAGGGAGACAGTGTCCTCATTCCGCCGGGCACACCCCACCGGCTCCGGAATTCCGGTGAAGAAGCCCTGGTGGTCCTGTGCTGCTGCTGCCCGCCCTACAGCCACGAGGACACCGAGCTGCTGGACGAATGCCTGCCGGAGAAGTAACGCATTCTTGTGGGCGGGCTTCCGCGGCCCACGCTTCCCGGCAGGCATGGAACATGAGCGAAAAACGGCGTTCATAGCAGGCTTCACTTGAAAATGACGGAGGAAATACGTGAAGAAAGCAGTCATCATCACAGCGGGAGCCGGGCTCCTCATCGCCGCATATCTGATTCTGTGGCCGGAGCCTCGTATCAGGAACACTGACCCGCCTGAAGGCGCTATCATCTGCTTCGGCGACAGTCTTACCTTCGGGACCGGGTCTTCCCCCGGCATGGACTATCCCTCCCAGCTCTCGAGGCTGATCGGCATGCCTGTGCTCAATGCCGGCCGACCCGGAGATATGACCGGAGACGCACTGGAAAGACTCGAGCGCGACGTTCTGTCGCTGTCGCCCGGTATCGTTTTCATCACGCTGGGGGGGAACGATCTCAAGAATCGCGGATCACGGCGCGAGGCCTTTGACAATCTCAAGAAGATCATCGAGCGGATTCAGGACAAAGGCGCGCTGGTCGTAGTCGGGGGAATCGACGTCCCGCTGTTCGACCGGGGGTTTCCCGGCGAATACGTCCGGGTGTGCCGGGAGACCGGCGCAGTGCTCATCCCGGACATCTATGACGGAATACTCGGCCGCGGCGAGCTCATGAGCGATCCCATCCACCCGAACGACAGGGGATATCAGATCATCGCGGAGCGCTTTTATGCGGCGGTGAAGCCGTATCTGTAACATGACCGGGATTGCGGGGAGATGCCGGCGGGGGCTTTGCCAGCGGCTCGCGTGTCGTATATGCACAGAGCAGGTGAGTGCGGATTTTCGCTTGAACAGGTGCGGGGAGAGGGGCTTTTCATCCGTACACTCGGGCTCTCTCGGACACCGGCACGCACCGGCGGAATAGGGCGGGCTCCGGCGCTGTCAGTGCAATCGCAGGCTTTTCTCAGAAGGAGCGGTCCCTGTCGATCGGGCTCCTGGAAGATCTTCCTCGGGTCTCTACAGGCCTTATCTGCGCTGCATGCGAGATATCCCGGGCTGGGGAAATGAACGACCGGCGAACCCCCATGCCCCCTTTTCGGATTTTCCTATCGCCCGATAAAGCCCGATACCTCGAACGAGAGCCACTGCGCCCATGCATCGATTCCCTCGCCCGTTCTGCAGGACACGGGTATGACGGCGATGCCGCTGTTGAGCTTGTAAACGCGCTCTTTGAGCTTCTGCATATCGAAATCCGAGAGGCTGAGAAAATCGGTCTTGTTCACCAGCAGCACATCGCTGACCGAGAACATGAGAGGGTACTTGAGCGGCTTGTCGTCGCCCTCTGGCACGCTCAGGATCATGGCGTTTCTGATCGCTCCGGTGTCGAACTCAGCGGGGCACACGAGGTTGCCCACGTTCTCGATGATGACCAGGTCGAGCGCGTCGAGATCGAAGGCTTCCAGCCCGGCTGCGACCATCCCGGCGTCCAGGTGGCAGAAGCCCCCGGTCCTGAGCTGCACCGCCTGTACTCCCGAAGCGGCGACCCTCTCGGCATCCACAATCGAGTCGATGTCCGCCTCCAGCACCCCGATGCGGAACCGGTCCTTGAGACGATCGACAGTCCTGAGGATGAGGCTCGTCTTGCCAGAGCCGGGCGAGGACATGAGGTTCAGGAGATAGGTCTTGTGCCTGGCGAGCCTGGCCCTGAGCTCTGACGCGAGCTCCCTGTTGTCGGAAAGGATATCTTCCCTGATCTCTATGAGACGGATGTCTCCCATCACTCTGCCTCCATGTCCCTGATATAGTATTCCCTGCCCGATATGAGAGCGAAGTCGGTGCAGCCGCATCCGGGGCAGGCGAAGTCCTTTATCTCGGAGATCTTTACCTCGGAGTCTCTGCCGCACGAGTTGCACCGGAACACCACCGGTATCCTCTGGATCACGAGCCTGGCTCCCTGGGCGGGCGTATCTCTGCTGATGTAGTCAAAGTATTTCTGCATCCATTCGTCCTGCAGGTCGCTCATCTCGCCGACAGCGATATTGATGGCGTGCACCCTGCGCACTCCGTTCATGCGGGCGTGCTTCAGGACAATGTCGAGGATGCTCTGGGTCACGGGCAGCTCATGCATCGTTTTCCACCGGATTTGAATTCTTTCTGAATCCCTCCCTCGTGTCAAGCTCTTGATCATTGGTTTCTTTGCGGCGGAGCCCGGTGTATGATGCCCTCTGTACCGGGGGACGCTGCGGCATCCCCGAGAGCAGTTTGTACTTCGGGAGAAGAGGCCCTATAAAAAAATTATTACACAAAAGGAGGAAAGCGATGCATGAGATGCATGACGACAAGGCCAGGACATGGGCCATCATCAGTCACCTCTCGGCGCTGATCGTCCTGTTGGGTATCCCTTTCGGGAATATCCTGGGCCCGTTCATCGTATGGCTGTTCACCAAGGACAAGTATCCCACTGTCGATGACCAGGGAAAAGAGGCCATGAATTTCCAGATATCCATGACCATCTATTTTGCTCTGGCGCTCTTTATCGCAATCGTGTTCACCCCGGTGCTCATCGGGATCCTGTTTTATCCGGTGGCGGCGGCGATCGCGATCGCGGATATCGTTCTCACCGTCATCGCTACGGTCAAGGCGAGCAACAACGAGCTCTACCGATATCCGATCACCATCCGATTGATCAAGTGAGCGGCTTTCTCTGAGGGTGTGGAAGAGAAGCCGTATTCAGGAATCCGAATTGACACAGGGCACCGAGGCGGGATATCTGTAAGGGAAACAAAAGAGGAGGAAAAAATGATATCATTGATGAGAAACCGTACTCTGGCGCTCGTTGTGGCTGCGTATATGATCGGCTTTCTCGTTTCCCCCGCATGGGCTGCCATGATCCCGTCGAAGGGGCTTCCGGGCGATGACGGAAGCGCCGCGGTCCGGCAGGATATCGAGAAGATCCAGCTCGCCCTGGAGAACAAACTCGTCCAGGAAAAGCTCCAGGCATACGGCCTCTCCGCCGATGAGGTGCAGGATAAGCTATCGGAGATGACGCCGTCTCAGATCCACCTCCTTTCCCAGGCGTCCGATGGCGTGCTCGCCGGCGGAGACGGGCTGGGAGCCGTTATCGCGGTCCTGATCATCATCATTCTCATCATCGTCATTCTCAAGCTCCTGGGCAAGGACATCATCATCACGCAGGCCGGTGAAGCTCCTGATTTTTCTCATCCTGTTCTTCTCGGCTAGCGCACAGGCTTCCGGGATAGAAGGGGTACCCTTCGTGAAGCAGGAGTCCCGCTTCTGCGGACCCGCCAGCCTTGCCTCGGTCATGTTGTACTACGGCCGCCAGGTCGACCAGCGCGTCATTGCGGATGCCGTGTACTGCGAAGGGCTCAAAGGCTCCCTGATCACCGATCTGGAATCATACGCCCGAGCAAAAGGATTCCAGACCCGGCTCGCACAGGGAAGCATCGAAGAGATCAAGGGCTTCACGCGAGACGGAAAGCCGGTCATCGTGCTCGTGGACATGGGCTTCTGGCTCGTCTCGAAGCCCCACTACCTCGTAGTGACGGGCATCGTGGAGGGAGGCATCACGGCCCATACCGGGCACAAAGCGTCACAGACCTTCTCTGATGAGGAATTCGAGCGTATATGGAAGAAAAAAGGTTCGGTCTATCTGCTCATTCATCCCTGAAGGCCCTGCCGCTCGTCTTTATGCTCGTATGCTCCTGCTCCATGCCCAGGATCGTAGTGCTCGAGGACCCGCTGAGCGCATCGGAGCACAACAGCCTGGGAGTGATCTACGAGAGCAAGGGGGATTACGGCCTGGCCGAGCAGGAGTATCTGAAGGCGGCCGGCAGGGAGAGGTCCTGGCCGGTCCCGCTGTTCAACCTGGGCAATCTCCGGTATGCCCGGGGCGATCTCGAAGGGGCGGAGCACTACTACCGCAGATGCCTCGCCCTGGATGAAGGGGACACAGATGCTATGAACAACCTGGCAAATGTCCTGCACGACCTCGGCAGGAGCAGAGAAGCCCTGGAGCTGATACAGCGCGCCATTGCCGGGGAATCCAGGCCCGAATACCTCGACACCTACAGGAAGATTGCCGGAAGCACCGCGGCCCCGGACGGGGGAGACAGGCCTGCCGTTCCGTGACGGGTGCGGACGGCGCGGGGCGGAAAAAGCCCGGACAAAAATGTCGTGCACATGGTGAGAGAGAGGAAAAAGAGATGGGTGCAGGGCGTTCTCATAGCTCTCGTCATCCTCGTACTGACCGGTGCTGCGGGCTTGCGGATCGCCGGGCGGGCACTTGAGGAGAGGGTGGCTGAGTCCCTGGGGCCGAGAGGCGAGGTGGAGCGCATCCGGCTCGGCCTGACAGGTGTGGTGGCGGAGCAGGTGCGGATTCGGGGCCCTGCTCATTGGCCCGCCTCGGACGAGCTCCGGGCGGAGCGCGTGAAGGTGGTTCCCGGCCTTCGCAGTCTGTTCTCGGGGCGATATCACATCAGGTCGATCACGGTCATCAGGCCCTACCTCTCTGTGCTGAGGACCAAAGATGGCGGGCTCAGAGCGGTGCCGGGCCTGCTGGGCCCGTCGAAGGACCGTACCTCTGAAGATGGGAGCGGCGATGCAGCCCCGGGTGTTTCCATCGGACGAATAATCCTGCGGGACGGGGTGGTGGAGCTGTTCGACGCCACGGTCTCCGCCCCGCCCCTGAAGATACGGCTGGAGGATATACAGGCCCGTATCAGAGACATAACCGCACCTTCTTTTACAGGAATGACCCGTTTCGACCTCACCGGGATCGTGAAGGGCGCCCGCCGGGACGGGCGCGTTCATGCCGCGGGCTCGGTCGAGATCGCGACAAGGGATTCCTCGCTCGCTGTGAAGCTGGAAGCTGTGGACCTGACATCCTTCCAGTCGTATCTGCTGAGATCCCATGATGCAAGGGTCGTCAGCGGCATTCTGGACATGGATCTGAAGTCCGACGTGCGCGGCAATCATCTCCGTGCCCCGGGCACGGTGAGCATATCCGATCTGAAGCTCGAGCCGGCGGGCGGCCCATGGGGGACCTTCCTGGGCGTGCCCCGAAGCGCCGTACTTGAGCTGCTGAAGAGCTCCGGCGACAGGATAACGCTGCACTTCGTGCTGGAAGGGAACCTGGACAATCCCCGGTTTTCTCTCAATGAGGCGCTCTCCAGGCGCCTGGCGGTTTCACTGGCGAACGCCCTTCAGGTGAACATCGGCAGAGTGACCGAAGGAGCGGGAGAGATCGGCAGCCGAGGCGTGGAAGCTGCGGGGGAAGTGATGAAGGGATTCGGCAACGCCGTGCAAGACCTGTTCGGAGGCCGGAAGGACAAGTAGCCCCGGGGCTCCCGTCCTGCTCTTCCTGGCCTTTCAGCCTGAGTCTGAAGGAGAGGCGGCTTCCGGAGAAAGCTCCGCCACGCCGAGGCGGGCGGGTACCGGCCCGGTGCGAAGGCCGCCCTGGTTTCAAAAATGCTGCCGCTTTGCATCTTTGGAGAACGTTCGAGCAGGACACAACAGGGCTTGCCGGAAATGCACCCCTACGGGCGGTAGCTGCGGGTATCTTCCAGACACTCGTTGCCGAACATGATCACGGAACCCTCATCGATCATCTGCTGGACGAAAAGCATCATGTCGGAAGCCCCCTCGTTCTGCCAGAACATGACGCAGCGTTCATTCGTGCAGTGGCGCGGATGCTCGGGATCCAGGTGGTCGGATGTCATGGGCACCCCGTTGTTCACGAGCCCCATGACATGTCCGAATTCATGAACCAGGGTCGCCTGCTCCACAAACCTGGAGATCTGCGTCATGGAGCTCGAGGAGAGAACGACGTCCTTGAAGACCGCGATCACCGGAGTTCCTATAATGGAGACCCCGATAATCTGATAGTTGGTCCCCTCTTCGTTTTCAAAGTATCCATTGAGAAAGAACACCGGGAACTCCACAGCAAAGTCCGACAAGTTTCCATCCCAGACAGTCCGGGCAAGGGCGATGATGTCATCCGCGGTCCATGTCTCCTGGCCCTGATCCGATATCCTCTCCATCTCTGAGAGATCTGACGGCACATAGATGTCGGGCTCTATGGTGCGCCCTTCGAAGAGGGAGGCGATGTTGCTTCTGAGCACCGACCAGTACGTAGTCCCCGGCTGGGCGCTGCCCGTGAACGGCTCTGCATCCGGCTCATAGATAACCAGAACGCTGATCGTGTCTACCCTCGAGTACAGGGCCGGGATATCCAGTGCCACGGCATCGGGTATCGGCTCCGACCCATTGCCGCTGTCGCCGGAGCATCCCGCCGGCGAGAGCAGGACCATGAAAAGCAGGGGGATAATCGTACCCTTGGAAAGACACCGATCATATTTCATCAGCAATCCTTTGTGGAGGAAGTTCTTCGCCTGTCTAGAGAATTGTATAAAGCGAATTCCGGAAAAATCAAAAAAAGGATATCTTTCCGGCATATGGTGGAATATATCGGATTTATTGCGATAACAGGGGCATCCAGGAACCGGGGCGCTGTGCGGAAGCGAAAATCCTTGACAGACCGGCGTTTGTCGATCATGTGTTCGGCTATTGAGTGCTGCAGAGTAGTGTATGAGCGTGAAGGACAGACTGAAGCGCCTGACAGGGGAAGGGCAACCCGCCGTATCGGGCACTGCGCGGCAGGAGCTCATCAGCGAGCTGCGCCGCAGGGTCGATGCCATCATGGCCCGCAGAGCCGCCTATCCGCAGCGGACTGTGACTCCTGCTTCCGGCCGCCCAACGACAGCCCGCGCCCTTGACGAGGTCATCACCGGCGAGGAGGTGAATACCGGCTGCGGAGCATGTTTCTTCACCCGGAGCATGTTCAGGGCGGAGTCATATCACGGAAATATCCAGGTCGCCCGGCTCGCGGGTGCGGATATGAAGGCCGCGGCGATGCTGGCAGGCCGCCCCGAGATCGCCCGCATGGACCTTGCCGATGCCGTGTTCCTGGACACAGAGACCACCGGGCTTGCCGGCGGGACCGGCACATTTGCTTTTCTCGTCGGTCTCGGGTGGTTCGAAGGGCGGGACTTCGTCGTGTGTCAGCTCTTTGCCCGGGATTTTCATGAAGAGCCCTCCATGCTGAGCCTGTTACAGGATATGACTGCCGGAAAGCGCTTTCTGGTAACGTTCAACGGCAGGGCCTTCGACGTGAGCCTGCTCTCGGCCCGCTACATTCTCAACCGGCTGGAGGACCCGCTCGCCGGCATGCCGCATCTCGATCTGCTCTTTCCCTCTCGCAAGCTCGCGGGCCACCGGCTCGAAAACTGCAGGCTCGTGACGCTCGAGAATGAGATTCTCGGCTTTACACGCACCGGGGATGTGCCCGGCTGGGAGATTCCATCCCGGTACTTCGACTGGCTCAGGAGCCGCGACGGAACGCTCCTCGAAGACGTATTCCTTCACAACCGGCTGGATATCGTCTCCATGGCCGCCCTTGTTTCTCACTTCACGGATATCGTCACAAGAGGAAACGAGCTGCCGCACTGCCATCCCGGCGATCTCCTGGCGGCCGCCAGGCTTCACCTGCAGCATGGGGACAACCGGATCGCCCGTGCTTTTCTGGAGGCGCTCATGGGATCGCCGGATCCTCTCGTCGTTCGTGACGCAGGCAGGACCCTCTCTCTTTTTTTCAAGAGACAGGGCCGGTGGGAGGACGCGGTAAGGATATGGCAGGACATGATGGTGCGTGACCCGGGTGATCTCTTTGCTGCGGAAGAGATGGCGAAGTGGCTCGAGCACCGGGCATACGACCACCTCCGGGCCATAGAAATCGTGGAAACGGCCCTCTCGGGATCAGGCACCCTGTCTCTGGCCGACCGGTCATCTCTCGCTCATCGCCTCGCCAGGCTCAAGAGAAAAGCGGCCTCGGCCGGTCGCAGGCCACCGGAATAGAGCCAGTAGAGCCAGGGGTCAGGTCTCAACATGTGACAATCAGCGAATTCTTTTAATTGATCACAGCGTTTGGCTTTGTTTGGTTGTCACATGTTGAGACCTGACCCCTGGTTTGTGATCCTTAGTTCCGGGGGAGGGTGGGCGGCAGATCGGCTATGGCCCGGGCTATTTCCCCGCTCAGCCTGGCGACGAGCTCGCTGTAAGCTGATACGAGGTATGTGTAATCATCTCCGGGCACCGGTTTTGTGAAGCGCGATCTTTGGCTTGTGATCGTCCGCCTGCTTTCGCCTTTCGAGAGCGTCCACCCGGCCTCGAGCACCGCTTCTCCTCCCGGGCCTCCCTCGAAGGCGGCCACCTGAATCCTGAGCGTGTAGTCTGCGGGGCCCGAGCGACCTGCGGGCAGGATATTGACCACTTCCGCACAGGTCAGGGTTTCGAGATTGCGCGAGATCACCCGGGCGATATTCTCATCGAGCGGCTCGGCCCACAGATTGGACTCAGAGATGGCAAGCTCGTTCCTGCCGGTGCGGACCATGATCTGAGGCCTGTCGATATATGACGGGATTCTCACCGGGCGTAAGCCGATGACCATGCAGGGCTGCCCGTCTCCATCCGGGTCCCCGGCAACGAAGGCGGGCTCCAGAAGATAGTATGTGGGCGGCCGTGGGGAGGCGCAGCCTCCGAGCATGAAAGCCAGCGATATGAACAGGATCAGCCGGGCTGAATATTTCATCGATTCCTCCATTAAGGACTTCCCCTGCCGCGGATAAGGGCCTCAGGATGACGTTCGAGATAATCCGCGAGATGACGGATGGATTCCGCAGCGGCAGAGATTTCTTCCAGGGTTTCGCTCAGCTGATAGATCACAGACGATTCGCCCGTCGTGCCGCTCTCGATCGAGCCGAAGACGTTCTCCGCGCGAAACATGGCCGACTGCGCGGCCTTTGCGGTCCGGTCGACGCCGGCCTGCATTTCCGCTATCCGCTTATCGACATTTCCGAGAAGCGTGCGGGCGTCCGCCAGGGTGGACTTGAGCTCCGAGGACACAGGGCCCACCTGACTGTCGATATCCCGTATCAGTGTCCGCATGTCCATAAGGGCGAGATTCAGTGATGCGATGCTTTCCCTGAGCTCTTTGGACTTGGCTGCTTCCTCGATGCCTTCAACCGCAGCTATTAGCTTGTTCGCGAGCTCTTCCAGCGGGAGCTTTTCGATCGTCCTGGTAAACTGCTCGAGACTCGAGGGGACAGTGGGAATCTCCGGATACTTGCTGTCCTTGTCCACGAGCTGAGCAGATTTGTCGGGATAGAAATCCAGGGCGATGACCAGCTGGCCTGTCAGCACATTCTGAAGCTGGAGCTGCGCCTTCAGACCCTTGTCGATGAGCTGCTTGAAGTACTGTTCCTGAGCCTGCCTGCTCTGCGCTCCGGTAATGGTCTGAGGGTCCAGTTGAACCTGGACCGGGATACGGACAGATGCGTCATCGGGGTCGAAGTGCAGGCTGATATTCTTCACAGACCCGATCCGGACCCCTCTGAAGACGACGGGCGCTCCCTCGTACAGACCTTTGACGGAGCCCTCGAAATACATCACGTACTCGGGGCGCTGGGAGAAATATCCCACAGAGCTGAAGAGAATGATCCCTGCCACCGCCAGGGCGAGCGCTCCGATGATGAATGCTCCGATGAGCGTTTTGTTCGCTTTTGCGTTCATGTCTTTTTTCTCTTGTCATTCTGTCTGTGGAGCATAGAGTTTCAATCCCCCTTATTCCACTTGAGGCGCGATCCTGCCGCGGGTAAGAAATCTGCGGACCCTGATGTCCTGCGAATGCTCGAGAAGGGTCTTGGGGTTCCCCGATGCTATCATGGTCCGCAAGGCGGAGTCGAGAAATATGGAGTTGTCCGCAATCGAGAAAATGCTTTCCAGATCGTGCGTGATGACTATGATCGTGGTCTTCAGATTCTCTTTGAGCTCCAGAATCAGCTCGTCCAGGAGCCGCGCGCTCACGGGATCGAGCCCCGCCGAAGGCTCGTCGAAGAAGAGGATCTCGGGGTCAAGGGCCATAGCGCGGGCCAGGGCCGCCCTCTTCATCATGCCCCCGCTTATTTCTGAAGGATACGAGTTCTCGAAGCCGGACAGCCCTACCAGGGCCAGCTTGAAGGAGACTATGTCACGAATTTCGCCCGGTGTGAGGCCGGTGAACTCCTCCAGGGGGAGGGCCACGTTCTCCGCCAGGGTCATGGAGCTCCACAGAGCGCCGCGCTGATAGAGTATGCCGATCCTGCGGAGAATGTCTTCGCGGAGGTCATCGCCCGCTTCCCAGAAGCTCGTTGTGCCATAGAACACTTGGCCGCCTTCCGGAGGAAGGAGACCCACCATGGTTTTCATGAGGGTGCTCTTGCCGCTTCCGCTTCCTCCCATGACCACGAAGATCTCGCCCCTTTTCACCGAGAAGCTGATGCCGGAAAGCACCCTGGTGCTGTTGTAGGCTACGGATATGTCTCGAACCGAGATGGGGTATTCATGGCTCATGGTTCATATCCCCCGTATTTCCTCATCATATCCACAGTGCGTTAGTAATGACCGCAAAGACGCCGTCAGCCACCACGATGAACACGATCCCTGAGACCACGGACCTGGTCGCAGCCTCGCCCACGGCCGAGGCGCTCCTGCCGCAGCGCATCCCGTAAAAACAGCCGGATACGGCGATGATCATGCCGAACACGACGCTCTTTGCCAGTCCGATCGCAAACTGGGTCAGTGTCACGGCCGACAGCGTCTGCTCGATGTACTGGGATGCGGCGATGTCGAACATGCCCACCCCGATGAACGCGCCGCCCATGATCCCGATGAGATCGGCGTACAGGGTGAGCAGCGGCATCATTACAACCAGAGCGATCATCCGGGGCAGCACGAGGAACTCCATCGGATCGATCCCCCACGTCCTGAGGGCGTCGATCTCTTCGCTTGTCTCCATGGTACCCAGATGCGCGGCAAACGATGCGCCGGTTCTGCCCATCATGATGATCGCGGTCATCATGGGCCCCATCTCCCGGGCCATGGATATGCCCACTACATTCGCTATGTAGAGCTGGGCCTCGAACATCTTGAGCTGGACCGCCCCCACGAATGCCAGGATGATACCCACAAGAGCGCTGATGAGAAAGATGACCGGCAGCGCTTCGGGGCCGCTGGCCTGCAGCACGTGCAGAAGCTCGGCCATTCGGAAGCGGGCCCTGCCGGCGATGAGCCTGATGAGTGAGAGAAAGGCGCTTCCGATGAATTCCAGGAGGTTGAGCACCGCCTGATGGAAGGTGATCGCCCTTTCTCCGGTCCTGGCAAGCAGATTGCCGCGCTCGAGCGGCCGCTCGTCCTGCGCCTCGGCCCTCATTCCGTGTGCTGTGGCCAACCGGAGCAGCCGGCGCAACCCCTGGGGAAGATCTTCTGTCCGGGAAAGAATCCCGAAGCTCTCGCACTCCCGAAGAAACGCCGAAAGAAAGGCCGCGAGAGAGCTGTCCCAGGATACCAGCTCCGATGCATCGAACACAGCATACCGTACGGAGGTGAGGTCACCCGCCCCGGTAAGGACATCACGGGCGCGAGGCATGTGCCCCCCTGTCTCCCAGCTCCCCGCGAGACGGAGCCGGAGCGTGTCCGGGCTCGTTCTGTCCAGCCTCACGATGCCGGATGTGATGGGTGTTTTCTCTGTGCCGCTCATGTGTTGCTGAAGCATAGCGTATTCCTTTCCATGGGTAAACACCCTTTGGTGCTACGGAATATCGGGCTCACCGCTCGTTTTCACTGAATCCGGCCGGGCCGGCGGTTTTTTCAGGGCATCCGCGCCAAGATACGTTCTCCGCTGGCTGATACATGTGGTATTATGATATTACAATAAGGTGTGCCGGTCCCGAAAAGGCTTCCCGGGGTCCGGGGTTTCACCAGACATCCGATGAAAAGGGTGGAACATTCCTTGTCAACATCACAGCGACAGGAGGAGGAAGATGGCAGAAGCCGGGAACAAGGTTATGACGGCAAAGGAGGCGATCAGCAGGTTCGTTCATGACGGAGATCACCTGGTGATCGGAAACTACACGGTCGGCACCTGTGCTGAGCTGGTGTTCGAGACCGTCAGGCAGCGCAA
Organism: Syntrophaceae bacterium UBA1062; assembly: GCA_002316295.1. GTDB lineage: Bacteria > Desulfobacterota > Desulfomonilia > UBA1062 > UBA1062 > Phosphitivorax. The sequence continues at coordinate 32,799 of DCDF01000018.1, forward strand.
AAAGGGGTTGACGCTGTATTCACAGTCGGGCGTCTTCGATGTCGAGGTGCTGGTGGCGGGCGGTTGCGTGGACAAACTCGTGACCACCTATGTCTACCGGGCGGGCGGAAAGGAGGGAGGCTCGGCGGTGGAGCGAGCCCTGAAGGCCGGGACACTCCAGATGGAAGACTACACTAACTTCCAGTACAACGCCCGGCTGGTGGCCGGTATGCACGGGTTCACCTTCATGCAGGTCCTGGAGGGAGCCATGGTCACCGATCTGTTCAAGAAGCGTACGTTCATGGGCGAGGACAAATACCGGGTCATCACCTGTCCATACACCGGCAAGCAGGTTCTCACCGTCCCAGCCGCAAACCCGGACGTGTGCATCGTACACGTGCAGCGCTCGGACAAATTCGGCAATGCCCAGTACTGGGGGGCCCTGGGCAGTGTCGCGGCAGCGGCCCTTGCCAGCAAGAGGATCATCGTGTCGTGCGAGGAGATAGTCGATCACGACATCATTAAGTCGAGCCCTCACCTGACCCTCATCCCCGCCTACCGGGTCGACGCCGTGGTCGAGGTCCCCTGGGGCGCGCACCCCACCGAGGTTCTGGGGTACTACAATCTCGACCGGATGGCCTATGCGTTCTTTTTCCTCTCCGACATGACGGGAGACGGGCTCAAGGCATGGATGGACGAATGGGTCTACGGATGCTGCGACCGGCAGGCATATATGGACCATTATATGGCCAAGCACGGTTCTCACATGCTCGACATAATCCGCGCCAAGGCCTACTATTCCGCACCAGCGAACTACGGGGCGGCCTACGGATCGTGCTGGGACAACGAGGGCAGGGAGAGAACCATGGGGCTCACCATCGAAGAGATAGAGAAGGTTCTCGAGGAAAGGGGGTTGCTCTATGGCTAAGAAATACACACTGGACGAATTGCTCATCATCACGGCCGCCCGGGAGATCAAGGACGGAGACCGCATCATCCTGGGGGTGGGGCTCCCTACCACGGCCGGGGCAATGGCCAAGGCTCTGCACGCCCCGAACGCAACGCTCATGATGGAATCGGGGATCATCGACTTCGAGCCTCTGGTGCCCCCGAACCACATCGCGGACGCCAATGCCTGCCGCGGGTTCTCGTATGCTACGGACCTGTTTTCGTCGTTCACCATGACCTACCGGGGATACGTGGATGTCTGTTTTTTGGGGGTGGCCCAGATCGACAGATTCGGCAACGTCAACACCACGGTCATCGGCGACTACTACAAACCTGATTTGAGGCTGCCCGGCTCGGGCGGCGCCTGTGATTTCCTGTCCTATGCAAAGCATACGGTGCTCACCATGCGCGGCGGCGAATTCGTCGAAAAGCTCGACTACTTCACCTCGCCGGGATACCTGGACGGAGGCGACAGCAGGGACAAGTCCGGTCTGTTTCCCAAGGGCTCCGGCCCATCCATGCTGCTGACCACCAAGGGGGTGTTCCGCTTCGATGCGGTGACCAAGGAGATGTACCTGGCAAAGCTCCACCCCGGGGTGACCGTGGAGCAGGTGAAAAAGGACGTGCCCTGGGACCTGAAGGTGGCCGACGATCTCTCGACGACCGATGCCCCCACGGATGCCGAGATCGATTTCATCCGGCGTTTCGCGCCGACAGAGTCGGTGGGGAGAAAGCTGATGTACGAGCTCGGCGTCACCAACGCCTTCAAAAAGGCCCAGGAACGGGGAAAATAAAAAGCTTGCTTCCGGTACGCCGGGGCGTGAAGGGCACGGACTTCTCGTTGAAGGCATGATCGCGCGCCTCAGGGCCTGCAGACAATGCCCCGACGAACATGCAGGATGTGCCGTGCATCACGGCCCGGCGGCGCACCGGCCGATTCAGCCCTGCCGGCGGCAGCCGCAGGTCCGGGCGGACCGTGAGACCCGGCCCCGGGTCACGATGCGGCTCG
>DCDF01000018.1:34837-37475 GCA_002316295.1 Syntrophaceae bacterium UBA1062
GGTCACGATGCGGCTCGCCGCGAGCGGGGCAGCACAATGCCGGGCTCTCGTCCGTTTCCGCGCACCCTTTGCGGGCGTATGCAGAGAGCGCCGGCTTTCACCGGATCGATCATGCCGTCCCTCCAGAGCTTGACGGCTGCTTCATCCATGCGGTTTCACGAGGGGGCGGCATCCCCCTCGTCATGCTTGGCCGTTCTCAGAAGAGATCCGACTGGATATAGAAATGGAACACGTATTTGTCTTCGAGGCTGCCGCGGTTGGTTATCGGTATGCCGAGGCTCACCCTGCCGGTGAGAAACTTGGACACGTTCACCGCCAGGCCGACGCCCGCGCCCGTGATGTAGTCGCGGTGGGTCATGGATCCTCCGCCCGGCTTGTAGGGGAAAGCCCCGCCGTGGTCAATGAAGGCGATCCCCTTGAGCCTGTTCGCGATGTCCGCCGTGAAGACCCCGTTCTCAGAAGAGGGCAGGGGGAAGGAGAGTTCCACATTGACCAGATATCCCTTGTCGCCGATGAGAAAGCCCTCGGGATACCCCCGGACGGATGATGCTCCGCCGATCTGGAACTGCTCGGACGGCGGGAGGAGCTTTTTTCTCGTGAGCTGAGCTCTTGCCCGGAGCAGTAGGACAACATCCCTGCCCAGGATCTGCTGACGCAGCAGGAGCGGGTTGTACGCGAGAAACTCGACATCGCCTCCCGACACATGGAGCCCCTGCGTGAACCTGTGCCGGGTGTACCAGTAGCCGCCGGCATCGAGAGACAGTGCGTCGATGCCGGCGTTGATCGTCCTCACCCTGGTGCTGGACAGCCTTTCGCCGTCGAAATCGGTGGCGGATTTTTTTGCATGGAAACCCGCCAGGCCGTTCAGTCTGAAGTCCGGTTTCACCAGGAGGGGGTGGCTCAGCTCGAGTCCCAGGTCGGAAGATTCGCCGCTGATGTCGAGAACCTTATACGGTCCGGAAATGACCTCGATCTGATTGTAGTCGTAGGATAGGCCGAGCCGGGTACCAAGGGTGCCCGCCGGAAAACTGTAGGCGGCAGATCCCGCGACCGTGCCCCCTTTTGCCGTGAAGAACGAATTGATCAGCAGGCTGTCCCGGTAGCCCAGGAGGCTTCTGCTCCCCAGCATCAGTCCGAAGCGGTACAGGCCGACTGTATCGTTGCCGGCGTTGTCCGAGAAGAGCGCAGCCTGATAGTTCTCAGGCTCCCTGATCTTGAGGATGCAGTCTGTCGTACCCAGGGCGCCGCCCGGCCTGAGCTCCGCCCGGATGTCGACATCACTGGTGCTGTTGAGAAAAAGGAGGTCCTTCTCCAAAGTGTCCAGTTTTACGATATCGCCTGTTTTCAGTGATGTCCTTTTCGTGAAGAACGAGTCTCTGGTGTATCTGTTGTTCTCCACCGTGATCTCGCCCACCCGACCCTCGATCAGATCGATCCTGACCACGCCCTTTTCCACCTTCTGAGGAGGCAGGACGGCTCGTGCCGCAACGGATTTCCGGGCATAGAGCTCGTTGATCCGACGGACGACATCGAAGAGATCTCTGATGCTGACGTTCTTTCCCTCGTATCCTCCCGTAATGTCCCGTATTTCATCTGCGGAAAGGATCGCGGAAGGGCCGGCTTCGATCCGGCTGATGAAGATTGTTTGCTCCGCAGTCTCCGGTTCAGGCTTCGCCGCCTCTTCCGTCCTGTCCTCTATCCGGCCCTTCTCAGGTATTTTCCGCTCGCGCAGCCTTTCATCGAGGCGGTAATACTCCTGCGTTTCACTCTCGCGCTCCCTTATTGCCCCCGGGTCGACGCTCTGAGCGCGGATGTAGGCGGTCGGAAGGAGAAAGCCCAGCCCCACAAGTATCAGTATGATTTTTCTCACGTTTTTTTCAGCAGCCCTTTCCCGTCTGAACAATGCAGATGCGGCGGATATGTCCTACTCCCATTCGATTGTTCCGTCGTTCTCGTCCACGATGATATCCTCATCCTCGATACCCAGCAGGCTGGAGTCATAAGCGGCGATACCGGCTGCAGGGGCGGTGCGCAGGGATGTCCAGGCCCTGTAAGCCGATTCTTCGTTGTCGCTTTCCTTTTCAGCATCCGCACTGGAAAGAAGCTTCGGCACCAGCCGGGTGATGCTGTTCTCCTGGCTGAACCCGTTGACCATGACGCCGTCCTGGTAGTGAATCACATAGGCGTCCGTCCGGAAGGTCTTGTCCTGGGCAGGGAAATAGAGATAGAACGGCAGATCCTTCGCATACAGCTGCACATCGGCGTCCAGCAATGTCCTGGTCTCATTGTCTACGATCACGCTGTAGCGTTGGTCGGTAAACCGCGCCTTCTGACCGATGAGCGCGCGAGATATGCCGAGATTGCCTGCGGCATCGATCTTTGCTTCGCGGGCGAAGAGTGTATCGAAGAGTACCGAGTGCTCGGATGCGGCTGAGATATCGACCGAATCGGCCATATTCCCGGTCCTGCCGCTCACGCTCAGCTTTAACGGCCTGTCCGTGACGGTGTGGATGGCGCTGAGGTTGACGCGGCCGTCGGCCTGGATGTCGATCCTCCCCGATGCCTCTACGTTGAGGTCTTTGTCCAGCGAAACGACGACGTTGCCTTGTCCGTCATACGCAGCCTCGCCCTTCTCCGC
>DCDF01000288.1 GCA_002316295.1 Syntrophaceae bacterium UBA1062
AAGAAGGGCTGAAAAATCCTTTGGAGATCGTCCTCCACCATACCGCACCCGGTGTCGTCCACACGGATTTCCATGACATCTGATACATATTCACGTGTTTTGCTCTTGAAGACATAGCCCGGCACATGGGAGGTGGAAATCGAGAGCTTGCCTCCCGAGGGCATGGCATCGATGGCATTGTCGATGAGGTTCTCTATGAGCTGCCGGATCTGCGTTCCGTCCACCAGGACGCTGTCATGGCTCGTGTCAAATGACACCTCGACCTCTATACACTGGTTCGCGCACTGGTCCGCGCGGTTGAACAGAAGGCCTTCGATGATGTTGCTGATGCTGTATACTTTCAGGTTTATCTTTCCTGAACGCGTCCATTCGAGGATCTGTGTCACGAATTTCTCCAGGGTGTCAATACCGCTTGTCACGCCCTCGAGAATTCGTTGCTGTTTTTCATCGAGCGGCTGGCTGATACGCAGGAGTTCCATCCCTGTCTTTATCTTCTGAAGTGGGTTTCTCACCTCGTGGGCCACATGGGCGGACATCTCACCCAAGGCCGCCATCTTCCGGGTCTGCTCCAGTTCCCGCTCCATGTTCTTCTTTTCCGTAATGTCCATGACGGAGACGATGCTCTGCCTGGTTCCCGGAATCAGACCGATGGTGAGAAAGGCGTCTCTCACGGCCCCGGCCTTTGTCACGATCCGGAACTCGTACTCTGAAGGGATATTCTTTTTCCCTTCTCTGCGGGCCCGATGGTAGGTTACCATGCGCTCCACGTCGTCCGGGTGGACAATCTCGGTGAAGGGTATCCTGCCCTCGACCTCCTCCCGGCTGTACCCCGTGAGCCTTTCGAACTGCCTGTTCACCAGCGACACGATCCGGTTCTCCTCCAGGAGCATGATGGCCGTGCCGGTATGCTCCACAGTGGTTCGGTATTTGGTTTCCGAGGCGCGCAGGGCCTTCTGCTGAATGCGTTTCTGTGTGATGTCGCGGATGACGTTCTGGGTGGCGGGGCGCTTTTCATACCTGATGATCGAGGGAGAAATCTCGAAGGCACGCCACGTCCCGTTCTTGGCCCTCAGCGCAATCTCATACTCCTCGGGCACGGCCTCGCCTCTGATTCTCTTGTCGTAACGCGCCTCGATGAGGTCCGCGAGCTCGGGCCGCACGAGATTGCGGAAGCCCATGGAGCTCAGCTCCTCGCTGGAGTAGCCGAGAAGCTCTCGGAACTTCGGGTTGGTGTATTTGAAGAAATGATCCTGATAGACAAAGATGCCGTCTTTGGCGTTCTCGACCAGAATCCGGTATTTTTCCTCGGATGCCCTGAGTCGCTCCTGGACTTCTTTCATCGGCCTCAAATCGCGAAAGATGCTGATCCCTGCAATGGGTTTTCCGCCCTGATAGACATAGGAGGCGGAGAGAGAGATGGGGATGAGCGTTCCGCCCTTGATGTAAAGCGTGGTTTCCTCCGCAACCAGCCGGTAGGGCTTCTCGGCCGTACCCTGGTCCAGCAGGTTCAGGATCCGCGTCCGCTCTCCCTGGCCCATGAAATCGTCGATATTGATTCTGCGGGACAGCATTTCCTTGGCGGAATAGCCGGTTATCTCCTCGGCGGCCTTGTTGAAGATGATGGCGTTTCCCTGGAGGTCGGATGCGACGATCGCATCGCTGGAATTCTCGATGAGCCCGTTGAGGAATTCATTGTAGGAGGTGAGGTACTCCTCCATCTGCTTGCGCTCGGTGATATCCCGTGCAATGTTCAGGGTTGCAGGCTCTCCGCCGAGCACGATGACCGACGGGGAAAGGGATATGATCCTGTTCTGAGACCGTCTGGTGACGAATGTCACCTCGTACCGGGAGGGGGCGTCCTCTCCCCGGATCCGGCTCGCATATCGATCTTCCACCATCTTCAATGAATCCGGATGGACCACGTCCCGCCAGCTCATGTTTTCGAGCTCGCCTGCGCGGTAGCCGAGAATTTTTTCAAAGGCCGGGTTGACATAGAAAAAGCGGTCGCCTTGATAGACAAAGATACCGTCCCCGGCCTTTTCCACCATGGTCTGGAAGATAGCCTTGCTGATCTTTCTCGCGCTGATCTTTGACGTGCCCCGGGATCCCATACTGCCCTGTGAAAATACACAATGTGTAGTTTTCTATCAACAGAAAAACATATTTATCAGGTCTTTACCGCAACTTATAGAGACACGCAGCAGCGGCCGACTCCTTGCACCCGCATTGAACAAGCTTCAGGGCATATCGCCTGTCCGGCAGGGGCCGCCCTCTATCTATACCTTCGATAATGACGCTGCTCAAGGCAGACGGATGCTCAGGCCTTGAACTTGCCGAAATCCTCGGGATTCATCTTTTCCAGGATTTCCTTGAGCTTTTCCTTATCCTGCTCGAAACCCACAATGACTTTGCCGCCCGTTTCTTTGCTCGTCTCCACCCGAATAGCGTCTTTCACCACGTGATCCGCTACAAAAATGGCGCAGTTGAGTCGCAAAGCTATGGCGATGGCGTCGGAAGGCCTGGCGTCGACAGTGACTTTGTTACCGTTATAGTCAAGGGTGATCAGGGCAAAGAACACGTTATCCCTGATATCCACCACCTCGATCTTCTCCACCTTTACGCCGAGCGTTTCCATCACGGACTTGAAGAGGTCGTGAGTCATGGGTCGGGAATAGCGTATTCCCTCGAGGGAGGCGGCGATTGCGCTCGCCTCCATGATGCCGATCCAGATGGGGAGGACGAATTTGCCCTCAAGGTCCCTCAGAACGACTATGGGGGCGTTGTTGGTAGGGTCCAGAGCTATTCCGGCGACCTTCATCTCCACGAAACCTGGCATGGCTCTTCCTCCTATAGAATACATTAAGACCGTGTCAGGTATTAGTCAATACGCAAAAGCCCGAGCAGAGCCGCGGGAACACTCATCCAGAGCCTTACGGCGCATGCATGTCGGGCGAAGACGCCTTCCTCCTCCATCGAGGCATGGGGGGACGAGCGCAGCGCCTCTCGGAAAAGAGACTATCCTCCGGACTTCAAATGCCCGACGAGCTGTTTCATATCGAACAGGGTCTCTCCGGTCCGTATGCCCGCCTTTGCCAGCCAGTCCTGAACGGACAGCACCAGGGGGGGCACGACGCCCATGGCTTCCAGGTCACCCAGGCGATCGACAAGCCTGCCCCTGCCGATGTCAGCCGCCATCCGGCCCTCGGAGAGCACGATGCAGCGGTCGACGATGCCGAGGAAATCCTCCAGGTTGTGTGTGACCAGCACCATGGTGACGTCCTGCAGGCCTGATATGATGCGGATGAGCTCCTTCCTGCCGGACGCATCCATTCCGGCCGTGGGCTCGTCGAAGATGAGCACCTCGGGGGATGAGATGATGGCGGAGGCGAGAGCGAGTTTTCTCTTTTCGCCGGAGCTCAGGTGGAAGGGGGATATTTGCGCGAGCATGTCGACATCAAGCTGGAATCTCTCAGCGGCGTCCCTTGCTCTGCGTTCGATCTCCTCTGCGCTCAGGTCGAAGAAGTTCCTGAGAGCGAAGGTGAGCTCCTCATATGCGGTCTCGTGAAAAAACTGCTGCTCCGGAAACTGGAAGAGGACACCGATGCGCCGTCTGATAGAAAAGAGTTTTTTCGTCTTTGACAAGGCCAGGAGACTCTGCCCGTCGTAGCGGATATCGCCTTTCTCCGGCAGGATCAGCGCATCGAGGAGCTGGATCAGAGTGGTCTTGCCGGAGCCCGCATGGCCGATCACGGCCACTTTCTCACCCTGCTCCAGGCTAAAAGAGATATCGCGCAGGGCCCACCCGTCACCTGGCACGTCATAACGGTAGAAGACATCGGCGCATTCGATCTTCATGTCTTGCAAAACCACTCTTTCACGTCCCGGGCGTCACGGGTGTTCAGACACGCCTGAGGCGTCACGAACCCCTTGCGGGCGATCATGACGCCGTATGTCATATCATCGAGACCGTCCACCGAATGGGCGTCCGGACCGATGGCAATGATCCCGCCCTGGGTGACAAACGAGTCCATGAGCCTCCAATCGAGGTCGAGCCGCATGGGGTTGGCGTTGAGCTCCACGGCGACCCGGTTCTTCAGGGCCTCTTCAAGGACTGCATCCATGTCCACTTCATACGGCTCCCTCGCCAGCAGCAGCCGGCCCGTGGGATGGGCGAGGATGGTCGTGAACGGGTTGCGCAGTGCCTTGATGATTCTTTTCGTCATGGCCTGCCGGCTCATTTCCATGTACGAGTGAATGCTCGCGATGACGAAATCGAACCGCCGGAGGATCTCCGGCGGATAATCCAGAGACCCGTCGGCGAGGATATCCGACTCGATGCCTCTGAATATCGTTATCTCCGGAAGTTCCCCGCCAAGCGCACTGATCTCCCGGTGCTGCAGCGCCACCGCCTCCTCGTCCAGCCCGCTGGCATAATAGGCGCTTTTGCTGTGATCAGAGATCCCGATCCACCGGTATCCCCTTTCCATGGCCCCCCGCACCATTGCCGGCAGGGAGGACACCCCGTCGCTCCGGTCGGTGTGGTTGTGGATCGTTCCCCTGATATCCCCGATTTCCAGCAGTGCCGGCACGGTGTTCGTGCGGGCGCGAGCCAGCTCCGAATCCCTGCCCTCACGGACCTCCGGCGGGAGATACTGAAGCCCGAGAAGCCGGTATATGTCCTCTTCCGTACTCACCGATACCGGCCTGCCCCGAAGGGTTATCTCATCCTCTCCGATTTTCGCTCCCATCTCCGAGGCCAGCTTCCTCAATGCCAGGATGTGGGCATCAGATCCTGTGGTAAGCAGAAGCCTGAGGGACAGCCGCTCGCGGGGGACCAGGTGCAGCTCCGTCACCGGTCCTCCTGGAGAAGGCGGCACCGCCACGGTGTCGTTCCGGATCGCGGCGTGCGGCTCTCCGAGGGAGTCCAGGATCTTCTCCCGGTCTTCCCCGGAGCATTCCACCAAGATATCGATGCGCTCGATGACCTCGGTGAACCGCCGGCACTGTCCGGTGACCCGGGCCTTCACACCCCGGGA
>DCDF01000164.1 GCA_002316295.1 Syntrophaceae bacterium UBA1062
GCACCCAATGACACGAAGGAAGGACGGGCGAAAAACCGGAGGATCGAGTTCAAGCCCATCCGATAAGGGCTGATCCGATCTCAAGGCCCTGTCTCCACCGGGGAGCGGACAGGGTCCGACGGGAAGAGTTCAAGGTGTTTGACGGGCAGACATCTTGGCGGATCAGGATTCACAATTCATACGGCGTCATTGCTTCAACGCATGATGTTCCAGACAAGGAGATGGAATATGCTTAAGGAATTCAAAGAATTCGCTATGAAGGGCAATGTGGTGGACATGGCTGTAGGCATTATCATCGGTGCAGCCTTCGGAGCAATTGTCAAGTCCCTGGTTGATGACATCATCATGCCGCCCATCGGGCTCCTTCTGGGCAACGTGGACTTTTCAGACCTCTTCCTCGTGATCAAGGAAGGCAGTGTTGCCGGCCCTTATTTCACCCTGGCCCAGGCCAAGGCGGCCGCTGCCGTGACGCTGAACTACGGGCAGTTCATCAATGTAGTGGTTTCCTTTCTGATCGTTGCCTTTGCCGTGTTCCTTCTCGTCAAGGGCATCAACAAATTCAGAAAAGCGGCCGAGGCCAAGACCAAAGACTGCCCCTACTGCCTTTCCCAGATTCCCGTAAAGGCAGTCCGCTGCGGCCATTGTACATCCGATTTGCCGCAGGGCTGATCGCGTTCCAAATACGCCGGTAGGCCGTACAGGGGTGAGCCGCCGGACATTTAAGGGGGGTGGAAGAAGTTCCCCGGAAGCCTGCGGATGCCCCTTTTTAAGGGTTTGTATGCCTGTGTGCAGCAAGCCTTCCATTATCACTTACATTCTTGACAATCCATATGGTCTTCCTATATACATTCTATCTCTTGAAAAACACTTTCACCACAGAGGGGGGGTGTACATAAACGGATGCCTGGCATAAAAGTTCGGGATACCGAGCCTTTTGAGGGTGCACTCAAGCGCTTCAAAAAGCAGGTTGAAAAGGCGGGTGTTCTCTCAGAGGTCCGCAAGCGCGAGTTCTACGAGAAGCCGAGTGTGAAGAAAAAGAGAAAGGCGATCGCCGCTCGCAAAAGAGCCTTGAAGAGAATGCACAAGATGAGGTCATACTACTGATGCTCGTTGATACCATCAAGTCTGACTTGGGAAAAGCCATGAAGGCGGGAGACAAACAGAAAGTCTCCTGCCTTCGTATGATTATGTCTGCCTTCAAATACAAGCAGGTCGAGTTGAAGCACGAATTGAGCGAGCAGGATCAGGTCCAGATTCTACGCACCCAGATAAAGCAGGTGAGAGAATCCCTCGATCAATACAAACAGGGCGGCCGAGAGGATCTTGCATCCGTTGAGGAACAGAATCTCGCCATCCTGAAGTCATACCTGCCCGAGCAGCTCAGCGACGAGGCGATCGCAGCAATCGTAAAGCGGATCATTTCCGAGACCTCTGCCACGAAAAAGGACTTCGGCATGGTCATGAAAAAGACCATGGCAGAGGTGGGCGCTCAGGCTGACGGCAAAAAGGTGAACAGCATAGTTTCGCAGTTACTGCACTGATTCCTTTTATTAGATTCTAACAAACGATACCGGCTCGGCCGCCGGTGCACCTGTGTGCTCATGGGAGAAGATCTGCTCGAGTTTTCTGCGCTGAAAAGCTACATTCGGTCGTTCGTGGCGTCCGACATGGGTTTGAGCGCCATGGACAAGCTGCATCCGCTCGACTCCTGGGACGAGGTGCGCGGGCGATGGGCCCTGCTCGATGAGATGATGTCCCTGGTGGTGTCAGGGGAAGATGCCGGATTTTCGGCGGTCCCGGACATCAGGGAGCTTCTGGATATTCGTGAGGGCGCCATACTCGAAGGGAAGGATATCGTCATGGTGGCCGGGGTGATCACCGATATCGCGCGCGTCAAGCGCAGCATGGAGAAGGCAGGGAGCGCCCTGGCATCGCTGGCTGCTTCAATTGATCCGCTTGAGGAATTGCCCTTCGAGATCAACTCCACGCTCCTTCCCACCGGAGAGATCTCTGATTCCGCGAGCCCTGTCCTGCGAAGGCTCCGCAAGCAGGCGCGGACGTTGAGGGCCGCCATCCTCGAAAAACTCTCGGGCATCATGGATGGCCTGAAGAAGCAGTCCATGGTCATGGAAGACCTCATCACGATCCGCAACGAGCGGTATGTCATCCCCTTGAGGCACGACTATAGCAGCCATATCAAAGGCATCACCCACGACTACTCCCGCAGCAACAAGACCGCCTATGTCGAGCCCCTGGCCGTGGTGGACGAGAACAACACCCTGAACCAGATACGATCCGACATCAAAGAAGAGGAGCTCGGCATCCTCCGGGACCTGACCTCGCTGATTCTCGCACACGGTGAAGCCATCCGGGAAAACCTCGAGGTATACGGCCAGCTCGATCTGATCCATGCGAGCGCCTGCTGGGCGGTCAAGCACGATGCGGTCATCCCGGGGCTCTCCGAGGAAGGGGTCGAGATCGAGGGCGCGCGGCACCCCGTGCTCTTGGAGCGGCTGGGAAAGAAGCGGACCGTTCCGCTCGACATCCGGATGCCCCGCGACAAGAACTGCCTCATCATCTCAGGCCCGAACGCGGGCGGCAAAACCGTCGCCCTCAAGACGCTCGGGCTCCTGATGCTCATGGCAAAGAGCGGGCTCGCCATTCCGGCAAAGGAGAGCTCGGTGATCTATCCGGTGGGCGCGATCTGGGTGGAGATGGACACGAACCAGGACATTCAGCACGGCCTGTCGTCGTTTACCGCCCATGCGCTCTCGCTGAAAAGGATCTATGAAGGGCTCGCCGAAGGCGACCTCGTGCTCCTGGACGAGCCAGGCACCGGGACCGATCCCGCGCAGGGGGCGGCCATCGCGGTAAGCTGCATTGACGCGTACCGGAAGAAGGGGGCGCGGGTGATCGTCACCTCGCACGCGGACCTGATCAAGCTCTACGGGCTCTCCAGCCCGGGGGTGGAAAACGCGGCCACCGCCTTCGACGACTCGGGTCTCAGGCCGCTGTACCGCCTCCAGTATGGCATGATCGGCCAGAGCAGGGCGTTCGACATCCTCACCTCCATTGACTTCCCCCGGGAGATTCTGCGCGAGGCAGAAGGCATCGCGTCCCGCGAGGGCGGCTCAGCGCTGGCAAAGGCCATGGAGGACATGGCCTGCACCGCCTCGCTGAAAGAGCAGGCGGCCCGCGATGCCGAGCAGGCGGCGATTTTCAGGGAAAAGGCGGAGCAGGCCTATCAGGAGATGGAGCGCGAGAAGGTCGAGTTCTCGCTCAGGTACAGGCGGCTCATGGAGCGGGTGGAGGAGCTCATCCGCAAGCCCCGGCCGAAAGAGCGGATCGAGCGGGTCCGGGCGTCGGAGGAGGCCAGGGAGATCGAGGCGGTGCTCGAAAACGTGGAGCCTGCCCGGGTGCTCGAGGTGCAGCCGGGCTCCTCGGTCATCCTCAAAGGGACCGGGGCGCGGGGCAGGGTGGTGGATGTCTCCCGCGATCAGGCCGAGGTGCTCATGGGAGACAAGCGTCTGAAGGTGGGCCTGGACCAGATCGAGGCCGCGGCGACCGATGAAGACCGGAAGCAGGAGCGGGTGCGGGTGAGGTCGCGGGTGTCTTCCGGATACGTATTCCCGGTGAAAGTCGTGGGCATGCGGGTGGACGAGGCCCTGCCGCTCGTCGAGAAGGCGGTGGATCAGGCGCTCGTCTCGGGCCAGCCGCAGATCGAGATCATTCACGGTTCCGGCACGGGCCGGTTGAAAAGCGCAATCCGGGAGTATCTGAAGGGCCTTGGCGTCGTGAAGGGAATATCCGACAGCCCCATGAGCGAAGGGGGCGGGAACAAAACCATAGTGATGTTTGAAGCGGGCTGATGGACAGGGCTGATGTTGAAAAGGTAAAGGGCTCCATCGACATCGTCTCGGTGATCTCAGGATATGTGAGCCTGAAGAAAAGGGGGCGCACGTACGTGGGCTTGTGTCCGTTCCATACCGAAAAGACACCCTCGTTCCATGTCGACTCAGCGAGGCAGACCTACAAGTGCTTCGGGTGCGGCAAGGGCGGGGACGCCTTCAGCTTTCTCATGGAGATCAAGGGCGTAAGCTTTCCGGAGGCTCTCCAGGAGCTGGCCCGGCAGGCCGGCATCACCCTGGAGAAAAGGGGCAGGCGGCAGAGCTCGGAGACGAGAATGCTCTACGAGGCGAACCGTCTGGCCCTCATGTTCTACCGGGACATGCTGCGCTCCCCGCGGGGCGAGGCCGCCATGTCCTATCTGAAGGAACGGGGCCTGTCGCAGGAGACCATCGATGCCTTCGAGCTGGGCTATGCCCCGGACTCGTGGGACTCCCTGCTGCGGCTCTTCAGATCCCGGGGCGTCTCGCCCGAGGTGGGGGCCAGATGCGGGCTTTTCGTCGAGCGGGACTCGCGCGGCCATTACGACCGCTTCCGCAACCGGGTCATCTTTCCCATCCGGGACATCTCTTCTGAGGTGATCGGGTTCGGGGCCCGGATACTCGGCCCCGGAGAGCCCAAGTATCTCAATACCCCCGAGTCGGCCATATTCAAGAAACGCAAGATCCTCTACAACCTCCACCAGGTCAAGGGGCTGCTCCGGAATACCGGCGTGGCGGTGGTGGAGGGCTACATGGACGTGGTCTCCCTGAGCAATGCGGGGTTCCGCGAGGCGGTGGCCACCCTGGGCACCGCGCTGAGCGAGGACCACGTTCAGCTCCTGAGCAGATTTACCGATAAGGTCAACCTGGTGTTCGACGGCGACGCTGCGGGCAGGAACGCCATGGTGCGCGCCGTGGAGCCGTTTCTCGGCTTCGATATCGTTCCCCGGGCAGTGCTGCTGCCCGACGGAAAAGACCCGGACGATGTCGCGCGGACCGACCGGGGATTGTGGAGCGATCTCCTGGCCGGAGCGCCGTCGCTGTGGGATTTTATTTTCGATGAATCCTTTTCCACCCGTGATTCATCAAAACTTGAAGATAAAAAGAGCCTTATGAAGGAGCTTGTTCCCGTCATCTCCCGTGTCCGGGACCCGCTTTTCCGGGAACTCCTGGCGCAGAGACTGTCCTTGAGGCTCGGGGTTTCGCAGGAAGTCGTTGTCCGGGAGATGAAACAGGGTGGTGGTGACGGGAGACCCGCTGCTCCTTCCCGGAACACGTCTGGTGAGCGCCGGCCGGTGGAAGAAATCATGATGCGGCTCATGCTCTTCGATGACCGTGCGATAAGAATGGCAAAGCTGTTCGGCTTTGCAGGGGAGTTTAGAGACAACGATCTTTCCGCTCTTGCCCGATACCTGATAGATCACGGCAAAGAGGGGCTGGATGCGTCTGCGTGCCCGGACCATATCAGGCATGCGGCTTCCCGCATCATGGCCGACGGCGAATTTCCCGGAGACCCGACCAAGGCCCTGATCGACATGGGCTGCCGGTTCAAGAGCCGGGCTATCGGCGCGGACATACAGAGGATACAGCGGGAGCTGGTTCAGGCTGAGGAAAACGGCGACCGGGCAAAGAGAAACAGTCTGCTCGTGGAGCGCCAGAACAAAGTCAACGAGAGAAAGCACATACGAGCGTATGTGATGGAGGTGCTACAGAGGATATGAGCGAGAAAAAGGCCTATACCAAAGAAGTGAAAAAACTGATTGCCATTGGGAAGTCCAAGGGTTACCTTACCTACGACGAGGTCAACGATGCCCTCCCCGATGACATGATCACCCCCGACGATCTCGAAGATGTCATGGACCTTTTCTCCGAAAAGGATATCCAGCTCGTGGATACCGAGGAAGATTACGAGGATACCGATGACGGGACAGATCTTCAGGAAGATGGAGCCTTGCGGTCGCCGGACCCCGTAAAGATGTATCTGCACGAGATGGGCTCCGTATCCCTGTTGTCCCGGGAAGACGAAACGGAGATCGCCAAGAGAATCGAAGCCGGGCAGCGCCAGATTTTGAACGTCATCATCAATTCTCCCGTAACGGTAAAAGAGGTCATCCAGATCGGGGCTGCCCTGAAGGCAGGAGAGATCAGGCTCAAGGACGTGGTGGATATCGACGACATGTTCGATGTCGAAGAAGAGGCCGCCGACGTGAAGATCCTGGAGGCCATCGGCGAGATCGAGAACAGGCAGGCGGACCTCAAGAGCCTCAAGGTGCAGTTTTTCCATGCTTCCAGCCCAGCCCGGAAGGACAAGATCAAGCACGATATGGCCACCGTGAGCCGGGACATCGTGCGGCTCATTCACGACATCCATTTCCTGCCCGAGCAGATCGAGCTGTTCGGCAACCGGCTCAAGGAGCTCAAGCGCCAGATCGAGACCAAGGAAGGCATGCTGTCTCTCTACGAGCAGCGCTTTGCCCGCGACATCAACGAGATCAGGGAGCTCCATGATCTGATCTGCCTGGGCGGCGAGAATGCCGAGGCGTGCGCCTTCCTGGAAAAGCATGCCCTCTCCCCCGAGGAGCTCGCGGTCATCACCGAGGAGATGGAAAGGATCATCAGGGATATCAAGGCCCTCGAGATCGAGGGCGGGCTCACGGTGCACGGGATCAAGAAGGCCGTGCGGATCCTGGAGGAAGCCGAGGCCAGGACGAACGCCGCGAAGACCGAGCTCATCCAGGCGAACTTGAGGCTGGTGGTGAGCATCGCCAAGAAGTATGTGAACCGGGGATTGCAGTTCCTGGACCTCATTCAGGAAGGCAACATCGGGCTCATGAAGGCGGTGGAAAAGTTCGAGTACCGCAGGGGCTACAAGTTTTCCACCTACGCGACCTGGTGGATCAGGCAGGCCATCACCCGGGCCATCGCGGACCAGGCCAGGACCATCAGGATCCCGGTGCACATGATCGAGACCATCAACAAGCTCATCCGGACCTCCCGGGCCCTCGTCCAGGAGCTGGGCAGGGAGCCCACGCCCGAGGAGATCGCGGAGAAGATGGACTACCCGGAGCACAAGGTGAGGAAGATCCTCAAGATAGCAAAGGAGCCCATCTCCCTGGAGACCCCGATCGGCGAAGAGGAAGACAGCCATCTGGGCGACTTCATCGAGGACAAGAAGGTGCCCTCTCCCTCGGACGCCATCATGGCCAAGAACCTCTCCGAGCAGTCCAGGCGCGTGCTGGCGACCCTGACCCCCAGGGAGGAGAAGGTGCTCCGCATGCGCTTCGGCATCGGCGAGAAGTCCGACCACACCCTGGAGGAGGTGGGCAAGGACTTCACCGTGACCAGGGAGCGGATCAGGCAGATCGAGGCCAAGGCCCTGCGCAAGCTCCGCCACCCGGTGCGTTCCAAGAAGCTCAGGTCGTTCATCGACTCGTAAGGGAAAGAGGGGGTCAGAGGAATGGGGTCAGGTCTCAACATAT
>DCDF01000069.1 GCA_002316295.1 Syntrophaceae bacterium UBA1062
ACGCCCCGGTCAGGATACTGGACGATGATCAATACCAGCTTTCCGGCATTGTCCATGTCGCAAACATCTTGGCCCACATGATCTCTGCGGGGGCGTCGGGAAACCGGTATCCCCAGAAGCTGACGAATCCCCTTCTCAAGAGGTTCGGACTCGGCACGGACCTTCTGGATTCCCTGATGGAAAAGGTCCCCGGGCAGATTGATGCCATCTGTCAGGAGATCGGAATCGGAAAGCCGACCGACGGTCTGTTCGGCATTGTCAACAGCGCAAACACGAAGCTCGCGGATATTTCCCTGAGGCTGCAGCAGCACGTCGATGAAGCACGAAAGGCGAAGAAGCAGTCGGACATCCTCATAGAGCTGCTCGGCGATCTCAACAGCGCTTCACGGATATCGGACGCCCTCGAGAAGGCCGCCGGGAGGCTCCTTGACGCAGGGCTCATCCGGAGCTTCCTGGGAGGAGTGCGGACGGACGGATACAACCTGGTCTACGAGGTCACTTCAGAGCGGGGCACCCGATTTGTGCGGGTAGGGGACGAGGAGCTCAAGGCAATGATTCTCTCCCGCCACGGCCTCGCCGGGATGACGCTTCCCGCGGGTGTGTTCGTCTATTTCGAGCCGGAGAATGAAGAGATCGGAAAGGCCCATGCATTTCTTTCCGCTGTCACCGGCGCTGTCTTGTCTTCACTGCGGCGCATTCACATGGAGAGCACGATGATCGAGGAGAAAGATGTCTTGAGGAAAGCGCTGCAGAACGCTTCGGAAGAAAAACAGAAGGCGGAGGATGCCTTGCGTCTCAACCAGGAGCTCGTGGATGCCTCCCCCTACGGCCTGTGTCTTCTGGATGAGAACAACCGGGTGAAGCTCGAGAATGAGAGCTCCCGAGAGGCCCGCCGCTTTCTCGATATTTCTGGCGGCGAGCTGATCCAGGCTCTCAAGGTCGATTCAGGCGGATCGTCCCGGGAGCTTCAGGATGCCATCGAGTCCAGGCGGGAGGTCGGTATAGTCCTGCAGAGCCACTCCAAGTCCTTCCGCGTAGAGACAAAGCCCATTCTGGTCAACAACTGGATGCTCGTCATGTTCCGGGACATCTCGAACGAGCTGGAGGAACAGCGGAGAAAGGTTGCATATGCCAGGATGTCGACGGTGGGAAATCTCGCGGCCTCCATGGCGCACAACATGAAGAGCCCTCTGGGCGCGATCCACGGGTTCGGCAGCATCATCAAGGATGACCTCAACCAGGGGAGAATCCAGGTGCTCCGCGGCGGACGGGAGGACGAGGATTTCAGGGGCATGATCCTGAACATCATCACCGGGTCCGAAAATCTCCTCAAGATTGTGAACCAGTTACTGAACTTTACGAGGAAATGGGACAGGCCCGAAGGAGAGACAGATGTAGAGGGTTTTGTGGAAGGCCTCTTTCAGATCATCTCGCCCCAGGCGAACTCCGCCGGGGTGAAACTCTCACGGAAGATCGGGGTCGATACGGTCCGTATCAGGGCTGAGGCGCTCGAGCAGGTGCTGATCAATCTCCTGATCAATGCCGTCAAGGCGTCTTCCCAGGGGTCCGAGGTCGTCCTTGAGGCATCCCGCAGGGAAGGCGGGGTGGAATTCACCGTGCGCGATTTCGGCATCGGCATGGATCAGGAGCAGATATCGAAGATTTTCGATCCGCTCTACACGGCGTGGCCGGTAAAAACAGGTATGGGGCTCGGCCTTTCCCTGGCCAAGGATATCATAGATTCAATGGGCGGCCGGATCGACGTTTCCTCCTCGCCCGGGAAAGGATCGGTGTTCACAGTTTGGATACCGGAAGGTAAGGGATGACCATGACGCAGAAGATCTTGGTGGTCGAGGATGACCCGGTTTTCAGGAATTATCTGCACCAGGTTCTCAAGTATGATTTCGATGTAGTGACTGCGCCGGGGCCGCTCGAGGCCCTTGAGGCGCTGAGGGGGGATTCGTTCGCCCTGATGATCACGGATCTGAGGATGCCGGACATGGACGGCAGGGCTCTTGTGGAAAGGGTCCGCGCAGAGATCGATCCCAACCTCATGGTGATCATCATCACCGCATATGAAGACGACTGGCCCATGGATATCGCCATGTCCTCTGATGTGTTCCGCTATCTGCGCAAAGGGGCCTTTCTTCCGATCGAGCTCAAGCAGAACGTGTCGAAGGCGCTCGAGGTGCGAGGCTCCATTGTTTCTCTCAATGAATACAAAAGGCGCGCGGATATATCCGAAACTCTCTATCGGGACGTGTTCGAAAAATCCACCGACGCCCTGTTCATCACAGACATCAGGCTGCGGCCCGTTGCCTTGAACAGGCGGTTTACCGAGCTCAGTGGATACAGTCTGGAGGATTTTGCGGACAGGACTCTCATCGACATCATCGATGAAGGAGACCGCCGGCATGCAGTCCAGGCGTTCAACGCCCGGATCGCCGGTCATCCACCGGGAACGATCCGGCTGCATTTCCTGAGCAAGGACGGGAGCAGAACGTATGTCAAGGTATGGGCCCGGATCATCCGTGAGGTTCGGGACATGTCGAATGCCGTGTTCTGCATGGCCAGGGAAGTCGAAGACCTGAAGGAAGAGAAGGGCAAGGACGATGCGGCGATCGAGAAGCTTCAGGGCCGCCTCGCGGAGAAAGACAGGGAGATAGAAAATCTCCACAGGCAGTTCCATCGCCTCACCGAGCACGCGAAAGACATGATTATCTGGCTGGGCCGGGATTTTTCCTGCGAGTACCTCAATCAGGAGGTCCAGAGGTTGCTGGGATATGCTCCTGATGAGTTTCTGGGAAAAAAGATCCCCTGGAAGCGGATCATCCACCAGGATGATCTCCCGCTGGTGAAGACGTGGGAGGAGGCGATCAGAAGCAAGGCTGCGGACATGGAGGGAGAGGTTCGGGTATACACCAAGTCGCGGTACATGCTTTTTCTTTCGTACCGGATTTCTTTCCAGTACGACGCTCAGGGCCGCTTCAGCGGCCTCGACATCATCGCGGAGGACATCACTCAGCAGAAGATCGCCGAACAGGAGCTTCACAAGGCGAATCGGAAGATCCAGGAATTCAACGCCAGGCTCACCGGAAGGGTGAGCAAGAAGATTCGTGCGCTCCAGGAATCGGAAGAGCGATACAAACAGATCGTCGAGGACTCCGGAGACATCATATTCTCCCTCGATTCCGAAGCTCGCCTGGTGTACATGAACAGAAAAGGCCTGCAGACGCTGCGGGTGAGCCCTGAAGAAATCCTCACGCGGCCGTGCCGCGAGTTCATGGCCGACGAGGCCTCAGAGAAGATGCTTCAGGAAATGATCGGGCTCATCAGAGACGGGAGAAGCCCGGGACCGTTCGATATCTCCATAGAGACTCCTGAAGGGAAGAAGATATACCGGACGACCCTCTTACAGATCGGCGACCCATCCCGGGTCGAATATGTCTGCATCGCAGGCGACATCAGCGAGGAAATCGCAAAGAACAAACGGCTTCAGCTTCTGGCAAACATCGAGCACTACAGCGCGGATGCCATCATCGGTCTCGACATCGACCAGAGGATCATCTCCTGGAACCACGGAGCCTCCATGATATTCGGGTGGTCGGAGGACGAGGCGGTGGGGAAACCGGTCTTGCTCATCGTCCCGGACGAGGGGGGCGGCGAGGCAGAGGAAATAATCGACGAGGTGCGGAGCAAGGGGCTGGTCAAGGACCGCGAGACCCGTGGAAAGACCAAGTCCGGCCGGATACTTGATGTCCTGCTGACCATCAATACTCTGAAGGACGATTCAGGCGGGATTTTCGGGTTCTCGGCCATCATCAAGGATCTCACCGAGAAAAAGAAGATGGAGTCCGCGCTCATTCAGTCCGAGCGCCTGGCGGCCACCGGAAAGCTTTCGGCGAGTATCGCCCATGAGATCAACAATCCGCTCTACGGCATCCGCAGTTGCCTGAATCACGTGCTCAACACCAAGAAGGAAGGCATCGATTATCAGTTCGTACGGCTCGCCATCAAGGAGACCGACCGCATCGCCGACCTCATCAGGAACATGAAGACCTTCTACATGCCCAACGAAGGCGGCGTACAGAAGATAGACATCGGCGAAACCCTGCGCGACGTCTTCATCCTCAATAGGAAGTATCTCGAAGAGCATGCGGTGAAGTTGAACTTCAGGCCCGGCGGCGCATATTATGTTGAATGCGTCCCGGACCAGATCAAGCAGGTCTTTATCAATATCGTCAACAACGCCGTCGAGGCTATGCCGTCCGGCGGAGAGCTCCGGGTGGATGTGAAAAGCAGACCCGAAAACGAGACGGTCAGTATATCGTTTCAGGACAACGGGGTGGGCATCCCGAGCGATGAGCTGCCGCGGATATTCGAGATGTTCTACTCGAAAAAGACCATGGTGAAAGGCGTCGGCCTGGGTCTTTCCGTGAGCTACGGCATCGTCAAACGTCACGGCGGCAGCATCGATGTAACGAGCGAAGCGGGGAAAGGCTCCACGTTCACGGTCACCCTCCCGGTCAAGACGCTCTGGGCGCGGCAGATGCACCTCGATCTCAAGTAGTATGGATCGCCCAATCCGATCAGGCTTTATCGCGATCATGGGAAGGCCGAACGTCGGGAAGTCGACCTTCCTGAACACGGTGATAGGCTCCAAGATCTCCATCACGACAAGCAAGCCCCAGACGACCAGGGACCGGATTCTGGGGATCTTTGACACCAGTGACGCCCAGATAATTTTCCTGGACACCCCGGGTATTCACCAGGCCGGGAAGGCCTTGAACAAATACATGGTGGAGAAAGCGCTGAGCACCCTCTCCGACGCCGACATCGCCATGGTCATGACCGCCCCTGACGAAACCGTCGAGCTCCTCTCCGAGGTGACGGCCTATGTCCGGACATCGGGGAAAGAAGCGGTTCTCGTCCTGAATAAGGCTGACCTTCTCAGTCAGGAGGACCGGGAGAAAAGACTCGGCGCACTCGCGGGAGCCGGCGACTTCCGGAGCCGCTACGCCGTTTCGTCCCTCACCGGCGAGGGTATCGGAGAGCTGATGAACGGGCTCAAGAACCTGCTTCCCGAGGGGCCGCGGTTCTTCCCAGAGGATATGATCACCGACGCGCCGCTGCGTTTCCTCTGCCAGGAGCTGATCCGGGAAAAGGTGTTCACACTGACGCAGAAAGAGATCCCGTACGCGGCCGCGGTTGAGGTCGAGGAGTTCCGGGAGGGAGAGCCCACGTATATCCGGGCCGCTGTCCATGTGGAGCGGCCTTCCCAGAAGGGGATCGTGATCGGCGCCGGCGGAAAGATGTTGAAAGAAATCGGAAAACAGGCCAGGATGGATATCCAGAGGCTTCTCGGCACGAGAGTGTTTCTCGAGCTCTTTGTCAAGGTGACAAAAGACTGGACCAGGAAGCCCTCGCGTCTGAAAGATCTGGGATACAAGTAATGCCGGTTGTCGCGATTGTCGGAAGACCGAATGTAGGCAAATCCACTCTTTTCAACGGTCTGGTGGGACAGAGCCGGGCCATCGTGGGACCCGAGCGGGGAATTACCCGCGACAGGATTTTCGGCAGGCTGTCCCTGCGGGAAGACTGTGTGGTGGATCTCGTGGACACCGGAGGGTTTGACACCACGGGGGAAGGCGACTTCTCCCAACACATGCTCGAACAGACCATGATGGCCATCCGGGAGTCCGATCTGCTCCTATGCATGTTCGACGTGCTCTCCGAGATCACTCCCGACGACCGGGAGCTCGTACGGATCATCCGCGAATCGGGCGTGCCGGTAATCCATATTGCGAACAAGGTGGACGACCCCCGCGGGAACCTCGCTTCAACCATGCTCTACGAGCTCGGGATCCACGATTTCATCGAGATCTCCGCCCGGAAGAAAAAGGGGCTGGACGAGGTGAGGGAAAGGATCCTCGAGCTCCTGCAGGTCCTTCCCCAGGCGGATCTCGAGCATCAGACCGATGCCGTCAGGGTGAGCATTCTCGGAAGGCCCAACGTGGGCAAGTCGCAGCTGCTCAACCGGATCATCGGCGAGAACCGGTCTATCGTCTCACCAGTGGCAGGCACCACCAGGGATTATATCGACATCCGGGTGAACCGCGAGGGTAGGGACTATGTGTTCGTCGACACAGCGGGCATCCGAAGGAAATCGCGCATCCAGGATGCACTGGAGAAGGAGAGTGTTTTCCGCTCTCTGAAGAACGTGAACATGTCTCACGTCTGCCTGTTGCTCATCGATCCCTTCGAGGGCGTTACCGAGCAGGACAAGCGGATATGCAGTATCATGACCGAGCACGGCAGGGCGTTCGCCGTAGTGGTGAACAAGAGCGACCTCATCGAAGCGGGCCGGCGGACAGAGCTCAGAGAGGCGATCCTCTATTCCCTGAAATTCTTTCCGGATGTAAAGATCGTCTTTATCTCGGCCCTCACCGGGAAGAACGTAGGCCGGATGTATCCCCTGATCAACGAGCTCTTCACCAAGACCACCATCCAAGTGCCCACCGGGCAGCTCAACCGGATCCTCACAGATATCTCCGGATCGTATGCTCCGCCGGTCGTCAAGGGCAGGCAGGTGAAGTTCTTTTATGCCAATCAGGTGGGCATCGCACCTCCCGAGTTCCGGATCGTCACCAACTTTCCCGACTCCATCCAACAGAGCTACCATCGGTATCTCATCCGTTCCTTCAAGAAGGCGCTGTCTATCGAAGGGATCCCTATCAAACTCAGATTCGTTCCCAAGTCGTGACACATGCGTCTGCGTAAAATCCGGACTTGAGAGATTCTCCACGTTAAGAGGTGAACCGTCTTTCATATCCCTTGTGTTCTCTGGAGAAGGGTGCCGAGGAGCACCCCTGATTGCAGCCGTCGATTTTCCCATTGACAGGAGAAAGTTTATATGTTTCTATAAATAGAAACATACGCTATACAGATGCCGTAAAAGGAGGTTTTCCATGAGCATCAAGATACTGTTGAACGAGGATGAGATTCCCCGCCAGTGGTACAATCTCGCCGCCGATCTGCCCACCCCGATGCAGCCGCCGCTCGGTCCGGACGGGAATCCCATAAAGGCCGAAGACCTTGCTCCGATCTTCCCTATGAAC
Organism: Syntrophaceae bacterium UBA1062; assembly: GCA_002316295.1. Taxonomy (GTDB): domain Bacteria; phylum Desulfobacterota; class Desulfomonilia; order UBA1062; family UBA1062; genus Phosphitivorax. Next base: position 7,119 of record DCDF01000069.1, read on the forward strand.
CTCATCGAGCAGGAAGTGAGCCAGGAGCGCTGGATCGATATCCCTGAAGAAGTCCTTCAGATTCTCTACCGATGGCGGCCTTCGCCGCTTCGCAGGGCGGTGTATCTGGAGAAATACCTGGGGACCCCAGCCCGGATTTACTATAAGGACGAAGGAGTGTCTCCTCCCGGCAGCCACAAGCCCAACACTGCCGTCGCCCAGGCGTGGTACAATAAGCAGTTCGGCATCAAGAAGATCACCACGGAAACCGGGGCGGGACAGTGGGGCAGCGCCCTGGCCTTCGCGTGCTCTCTGCTGGGGCTGGAGTGCAAGGTATACATGGTCAGGATTTCGTTCGACCAGAAGCCGTTTCGAAAGCTGATGATGAACGTGTGGGGCGCGAGATGCGTGGCGAGCCCCAGCAATGATACCCAGGCCGGAAGAGACATTCTGGCCAAGACGCCCGACACCCCGGGCAGCCTCGGGATCGCCATCAGCGAGGCCATTGAAGAGGCGGTGGCGGACACGAAGGGCGAGACCCGCTATGCGCTGGGCAGCGTTCTCAACCACGTGATGCTGCACCAGACCATCATCGGTCTGGAGGCAAAGAAGCAGCTCCAGAAGATCGGGGAGAAAAAGGTTGACGTAGTGATCGGCTGTGCCGGCGGGGGAAGCAACTTCGCAGGCATCGCCTTTCCCTTTGTCGCGGACAAGATCAACGGCGCACAGATAGAGATCTACCCGGTCGAGCCGTCCTCGTGCCCCACGCTGACACGGGCGCCCTTTACGTACGATCACGGGGACGTGGCCAAGATGACCCCGC
>DCDF01000137.1 GCA_002316295.1 Syntrophaceae bacterium UBA1062
GAGGTTATTGCCTTTCTTCACTGGAAAACGTGGCGTTGTGGCATGAGCGTGACATCAGCCATTCGAGCGTCGAGCGTGTGATCGCCCCCGATGCGACGATCGTGCTGGATTTCGCCCTTGCCCGGCTGGCCGGGGTGATCGGCGGCCTCGTGGTCTATCCCGAGAACATGCAGAGGAACATCGACCTCACCAGAGGGCTCTGGCATTCACAGGGAGTTCTGCTCGCACTGGTGGACAGAGGCATCGCCAGAGATACCGCCTACCAGTGGGTTCAGCGCAATGCACTGAAGGTCTGGGAGAACAAGGGGGATTTCAAGAGCCTTCTGCTCGGCGATGAGGACATCGTGAGGACGCTCGGGGCCGATTCCATTGAAAACCTGTTTGATCTCTCGCATCACCTGCGGTATGTAGATCATATATTTGAAAGGGTGTTTCCATGAACATGAGAGAGGAGCTTCTGGGAATCGTCCGGCGCGACGCGGTCAGGTTCGGCAAATTCATCCTCGCGTCAGGAAAAGAATCGGACCTCTACGTTGACCTGAGAAAGGTGACGCTGCAACCGAGGGCGGCCTTCCTGATCGGATCGATCATTTACGAGATGATAAAGGACAGGGGCATACAGGCGATTGGCGGCATGTCCATCGGCGCGGATCCCATAGCAACGGCAGCAAGCATGGTGGCGTATCAGAACGGCATGGAGACCGTGGCGTTCCTCGTGAGGAAAGAAAAAAAAGAGCACGGCACAAGAAATTTGGTCGAAGGGCCGATAGAGAAGGGATACAAGGCCGTGATCGTCGAGGACGTCATCACCACCGGTTCCAGTACCGTCACCGCGATCCGGCATGCCGAAGGTGAGGGAATGAGGATTGATATGGTCATCGGTGTCCTGGACAGAATGGAAGGGGGAAAAAGCACCATCGAATCACTGGGGTACGAGGTGCGTACCATTTTATCGAGAGAAGATCTCTGATTGTGCATGAATTTGCGGATTTTTAGAAACACCATTGCTGGCGTCATTTTCTTGTCGTTCCTGTGGGCTGAGGTGGTTTCTGGGAGCGAGGAGGTTCCAGTCTCTCTGATCGGGATCAGGGACGGCACATACGCCGTGTGCGTCGACAAGTCGCTCCAGCGCCTGTATGTCTATAACGGCAGGAAGCAGGTTACGGCGATCCCCTGCTCGACGGGCATGAATCCCGGAGACAAAAAGATCCAGGGCGATCGGCGTACTCCCGAGGGCATATACTTCTTCGAGAGGATCATTGAGGGGCATCGTCTTCCCGACATGTATGGATGGAGGGCGTACACACTGAACTATCCCAATTCCGTAGATCGGGCGCTCGGCAAGAACGGCAACGGGATCTGGATACATGGGAGGGCGATCCCGCTGGAGCCCCGGGACACCAAGGGGTGCGTCTCGCTGAACAACAGTGATCTGCAGGCGCTCGATCCCTACCTCTACCCCTATCATACCCCCATCATTACCCTCGAAAGCATGGTCACCGTAGACGAGCAGAGCCTGGACGCCATGGAGGCTCTCTATCGCGGATTTGTCGGAAAATGGATCAATGCCTGGCAGGAAAAGGACATCGGCACGTACCGGGCATGCTATTCCTCAAAGTTTCATGATTCCCTCAAGAACCAGCAGCTCGACGAGTACATCGCTCAGAAAGAGACGACATTCTCCCGCTACAAGTTCATTTCCATCTTCACGCATGGGCTGAGCATCGTCGGGACCAATAACTATGTGCTCTGCTTTTTCCTCATGGATTACTCGGGCGATCATTTTCAGAGTTCCGGAGTCAAATACGTGTATCTGGAAAACGGTTCCGAAGGCCCGAAGATCATTGCCGAGGAGTTCACGCCCCTGCAGAAGGCCCCGACATGGGCGGCTGCTTCGGAGGAGATGAAGGAGCAGCAGAACGCGGCCGTGCTGGAGTTCCTGGACGTTTGGCGCGGACACTGGGAAAAGAAGGACCTCGATTCAATGAAAGATCTCTACCTCGAATCGTTTCCGGACCGAGAAAACTATTTTGCCACAAAGCAGAAAAATCTCGACTCTTACCGGTCGGTCAGTGTTGATCTCGATGAAGTTCAGATCCGGCGCAGCGGAGTGTATTGGACAATAACCGCAAAACAACGGTTTACCTCTGAGAGTTACGGAGATTTCGGGGAAAAGACGCTGATGCTCGTCAGCACTTCCCAGGGTTTTCGTGTCATCCAGGAGAGGTGGGAGAAGCTCGATGAAAACTCGTGACCCATATCAGATCATTATCATGCGGCCGACAGGAGAAAGAGCGGTAATGACCATACGGTCATTCTGGGTGAAGGTTTTCATCGCCGGCCTTGTCGCTCTGGTGGCCGTTCTCGTCATACTCTCCCTGTGGCTCGCAGATACCAGAAAACGTCTCGGAGAATCGAGGCATATAGCTGAGGTCCAAACAGGAGAACTGAAGGATCTGAACCTTCTTCTTACCCGCAAGGAAGAGGAGATCATTTCTCTGAAAAAGAAGCTCAGCATGAGCACGATTTACCAGTCTCTTCCGGATGCGGAAGATCCCGTTGCGGTGCCGGCTTCGGCCCAGGCGGGAGGGCGTGCGCCGGAAGCTCTCCCTCCGATCGCAGGGATAAAAGACCTTGCCCTGAACGAAAGCGTATTGAACTTCAGGATCGAGAACTCCATGCCGCCTGGCGAAGGCGCTGCGAGGGGGCGTCTCTTTGTTGTGTTCAAGAAGCAGGGGTCCGAAATCCCTCATCCAGCCTCAGCCATGAAGGACGGCGTCCCGACCGAGACAATGAGGGGTCTTCCCTTCACGATACGCAACTTCAAGCCTATGAATATACCTGTCCCGCAGGCAATGTCCGACTGGGAGAACCTCACCTTCTATATCTTTGACGACCAGGGGCGGATGAGGCTCTCAATGCCGCTGGACAGGAAAGAGATACAATAAGCGGGCTTCTCATGATGCAACTCTCGAAAGCGATTGTAGCAGTAATATCACTCCTGTGGATTCCCCTGGCAGTACACGGGAGCCAGACCCACGAGGTGTTCTTCCAGGGGACAGACCACCGGCTGGACGTATACCGCATAAACGGCGAAGAACCCGGGCCCACGCTCCTGATCATGGGGGGGATTCAGGGCGACGAACCGGGAGGCTATCTCGCAGCGGATCTCTACGTGGAGATGGGGCTCAGGAAGGGAAATCTGATCGTCGTCCCCCGTGCGAATTTCTACTCGATTCTGGTCAACGATCGTGCGCCCAACGGCGACATGAACAGGAAGTTCGCCGAAACCCAGGCCTTTGATCCGGACAGCGAAGTGGTCAGGAAGATAAAGGAGCTCATGCACGAGGCGGACTATTTCCTCAATATGCATGACGGATCGGGTTTTTATCACCCGGATTATATCGACCACCTGCGCAACCCCAAGCGCTATGGCCAGTCAATCATTACGGACACGGACCGGTACGTGACTCCGGATGGGACGGTGCACGATCTTGAAGCCATGGCCGAACGCGTCATCACGCAGGTCAACAGCGCAATCCACGAAAAGGGATACCACTTTCACTTCAACAACCACAGGACATCTTCTACCGACAGCCTTCACAAGGAGCAGCGCAAGTCCGCTACGTACTATATGCTCACCAAGCTCCACAAGCCGGCCTTTGCCAGCGAAACCTCCAAATCCATCCAGGATTTCCGGCAACGGGTGGTCTTTCAGACCATGGTGGTCAACGCCTTCATGAAAGAGATCGGGATCGAGCCGTCGCAGCCAAGCATCTATATCGATCCCCCCCGAATGGAGTACGCTCTCATTTCACTGAACCAGGGGCCTCCCATAGCCGTTCACGACCAGGAGCAGCTGGTGGTAAACCAGGGCGATACGCTTCAGGTGATCGATGTCAAATCGAACTACAGGAGGGGAGTGATCGCCGACGTGAAGGGCTACGGCCATATCAACGATACCGGCAAGACCATAACGATCAACGATTCCACCACCATCGACATCAGAAAAGACATGTTCCCTTGTGGTCTGGTCTTTGTGGAGGTCATCCCTCCGGCCAGGAACACCTGGCTGATCGTACAAACGAACGGCGCTTCCTATGCCCTGGAGCCGGATGAGGCCCTCATTCTTGACAAAGGCGAGGTCCTCGTGATCAAAGAATTGATCTACCGGGGAACGACCAACCATGGGTTCGTGGTGAACTTCAAAGGCTTCGTCTCCAACTGGAACGACAATACCGGAGAAGACAGGGGATATGAAATACATACCGGAAAGCTCATGAGACGATATGCCGAAGTCATTGATTCGTCGACCGAGAGATACCGGATATCGGTCATGAGGCGCAATACCCCCGTGGTCAACTTTTTCGTGGATTTGAGAGTGAACGCTCTGTGAATATCCTCGCCATAGAAACATCGTGCGACGAAACCGCCGCCGCGGTTGTGGATGACGGCGGGAGCATCCTTTCCAATATCGTCGCAAGCCAGATTCAGGACCACGCGGCCTTCGGCGGGGTGGTTCCGGAAATCGCATCCCGCCGCCATACCGAGCTCATCGAGCCGGTGGTGCGGGAAGCGCTCGGCGAGGCAGGGCTGTCCGTTCACGACGTGGGCGCGGTAGCGGTCACCCAGGGTCCCGGTCTCGTCGGGGCTCTGCTGGTGGGCATCTCCTATGCGAAGGCGCTCGCCTATGGGCTCGACGTTCCCCTGTGCGGCATTAACCATCTGGAAGGGCATCTCAGCGCGGCGAAGATCGGGCACGATCTTTCCTATCCTCACATCGGCATGGTCGTTTCCGGTGGGCATACTTCGCTGTACAAGGTCATGTCTCCCTCCTCCATCACCCAGATCGGGCAGACTCTGGACGACGCCGCCGGCGAGGCCTTTGACAAGGTCGCCAAGCTCCTTTTTCTCGGCTACCCAGGCGGAGTGGTCATTGAAGAGATCAGCCGGGACGCCGACCCCGAAGAAATCGAGTTTCCACGGCCGCTCATCAATGATGAATCATACGATTTCAGCTTTTCCGGCCTCAAGACCGCGGTGCTGAACCGGGTGCTCAAGGAAGGAATTTTTGA
>DCDF01000107.1:0-30523 GCA_002316295.1 Syntrophaceae bacterium UBA1062
CTGCCAAGCTCGAAAGTGACGTTTACATACGAGTCAATCACGACCTGTCCGGGCAGGATGGGCATGAGGGCGTCTCCCTCTGCGAGAACCGCCTCCCCGCCTCTGGGCTGGACGATGTTCGGGACGAACTGGATGTATGTTATCTCCTTCAGGTCGAGCCCTGCCGACCGGGCAAGGACCTTTGCGTTTTCCATAGCATTCTCAAGGGCCCTGGCGGCGGTTTGCTTCTGCAGCTCATCGTTGTCGCTCCGGGAGAAGGAGAGTGAGCTCACCCTCGTTGCACCTGCTGATACAGCAGCGTCGATCAGCTCTCCGATCGTATCCAGAGCGGGTGTCTTGACGATGATGGAGTGGTTCACCCGGTACGCCTTGGGGACGAGGGCGGAGGCCCTCGATCCCGAGTCTTTCTCGCGCTCGTAGAGCGGTTGGAGGGTAAAGCTGGAGGTGGATATCTCGGTGTCTTTCCCCGCGGCCTTTTTCAGCCCCCGGATCACCCTGTCGGTGAGCTTCGTGTTTTTCTCCAGAGCCAGAGCGGCTCTGGGCTCAGAGGTTTCCACTGCAAAGAAAATGCTCGCCTGGTTCGGCGGCACCGTGATCGACGCCTGGCCGGTGACGTCCATGGTCGGCACGCTCCTATCATTCTGCGCGTTGGCGGGAACCTGGGCCCAGAGGCAAAAGACGGCCAGCATGAGGACCATTCCGGATACGTTTCTCATAGCTCTCTCCTTGAAATATGATCAGGACCGCGCGTCGATGGGCGTCATCGCTGCGCAGCGCTCTCATTTCTTCATGGAATATCCGGATACTACCATATACACAGCCCGGTATCCAGCTTCTCCTCCCTGTTGACGGGGCATGGGAAAGGCCGCGGCCGTTTCCCCAAGACCCCAAAGAGGTGAGAAAAATTCCGGCGGCCTTCAATCCGGTATTCACAAGGATGATTTTTTTGGGTAATATATACAATGAAATGGTTATGGCGCCTTCGATTCTCATCTCTACAGCGAAGGTCCTCTGGATAAGCCTTTGCGCCGTTTTCATCAGCCTGGTGATGTTCGTGCCCGTCACGCTGGCCGCCCTCATGAGCAACACCGGGAACCTGGCCTTTACGCTCTCGAAGATATGGGCCTATTTCATGCTTTATGCCACCGGGGTCAGGGTCGCCATCAGAAACCGGGAGAAAATCCGCCCGGGAACCTCATACATCATTATCGCGAACCATCAGTCCGAGTACGATATCCTCGCTATCGTCACCAGCCTAAGGATCCAGTTTCGATGGATCATCAAAAAGGAGCTGCGCAGGGTGCCGCTCTTCGGGTATGCCCTGTATATATCACGGAACATCTTTATCGACCGCTCTGACGGGAAGAAGGCCATCGCGAGCATTCATGCCGGAATGGACCGGCTTCCGCCCGGCACCAGCGTCATGTTTTTCGCCGAGGGCTCCCGGTCTGCAGACGGGGTTATCCGGGAATTCAAGAAGGGCGGGTTCATTATGGCCCTGGAGAAGCATTTCCCGATTCTGCCGGTAACCGTCAACGGATCCAGGAAGGTGCTCCCGAAAAAGAGCCTGGTTTTCCGGCCGGGCACCATCGAGGTCGTGGTGGGCGATCCCATCGAGACATCAGGCCTCGCTAGAGAAGACCTGCCTGTCCTCATGCAAAAGACCAGAGATGTCATCGTGAGCAACTACCATCCGGATTATCCCGGATGACACTCCTCTTTCTTGACTTGTCCGGCGGCAACGTGTACACGTCTTGTCAGCAGAACATCCTGACGCGGGCCCTCTGACGGTCCCGCATATTTTGCCGGAGGACGTTGAGAAGAATTGTGTAATGACGGGGCATCAGGTCGAAATGTATCGATCCCTTCTCCGGAGGACCGGTTGCCGTACACATCGAAGGGGAGGCATCATGGGGGAGCCGCGAAAGATCTGGTATCGGCTGCGTGGGGCACTGATCGTTCCGTTTTATCTCTTTGTCCTGTTCTATAGCCGGGGTGAGTTCACCAATCTCATGATAAGTCACCCCATCGGCGCCATCCTGTTCGGGGCCGGCCTGGCTCTGCGCATCTGGGCCCAGATGCACCTGCATTACCGGCTGAAAACCCATAAGATACTCACACTCACCGGTCCGTATCGCTATGTGCGCAACCCCATCTACATCGGCAACACGCTCATACTCGTGGGGATCACGGTTCTCGAGGGCCTGCTGTGGTTCGTCCCGATCATGCTGCTCGCCTGCGCCTTCACGTATCATATGACGGTGCTGTATGAGGAGGGGCACCTGACGAGAAAGTACGGCCAGGGTTACGTGGATTTTCTGAACAGGGTTCCCAGATGGCTTCCTCGCCGAAGCCCGGTGAAAACTGTGCCTGCCGCAAGAACGGGGCCCTATTTCTGGCAGAGCATGGCAGCGGAGCTCCACATCCTGCTTCTTCTCATACCTCTGATACTCCTCTAGCCGTAAGGCTCGCATCCCGTCAGAACAGAGCCGGGCTCATGGTACCCCATCAGAGACGGCGCTGCATCCACACCACACTGAATGCTTTACCCGCCTTGGCGCCGATGTCCTCGAATCGGCCGCATTCCCGGAAGCCATTTTTCAAGTGGAACCCGATGCTGCCCGGGTTCAGCGAGGATACGTTGACGAGTACCTGCTCTATACCGCATTCGTGGGCTTTTTTGAGGAGGATATTCAGGATTTTTGTCCCTATGCCCCTGCCCGTATGTCCGGGGTGTATGAAATATGTCGCCATTGCGGTCTTCCTGAACGAATCTGCGGGATGGTATGGATGCAGGAAGGCGAATCCTACGGTTTTGCCGTCTCCGCTCTTCACCGCAAGGGCCGGGTAACTCCTCGACAAAGACAGAAAATGATCATAGACGGCATAGTCCACCGGCCTGCCGGGGTAGGCGGCAAAGCTCTTTTCGATGTAGTGGTTGAAAATATCGATGACTTCCCTGCGGTGCTCTTGCGCCATGGGCTCGAATGTGTATTCCATGCACAGTCCTTTCCCGCACTCGTATACATCGAAGCAGCGGGGCACATGATATCTCGGGAAACACATGTATGCCATGAACGACGTATCACCTCAAGACTGATCAATCAAATGTCAGAGCTGTGCAGGAGAGAAGCTTACGGTATCTCTTCCGCCTTCACGTGCGCCATCTTGGACATCATCGGCCCGACGATCTCGTGAACGACTGTTGCTCCGATGATGACAGCGATCGCGGTTTCAGAGACCGGGGAAAATGCCGGGTCGTATCCTATGAGCAGTGCCAGGCCGATCCCTGCCTGCAGAATGAGGCCCCAAGCCACATTTTTTCCAAGGCCTTTCGGGCTGCGGGCCATGCCTGCCCCGATCACCGCACCCAGGTATTTGCCCAGAGTTCGCAGCAGGACATAGAGCACAACAAAGGGCAGCATAGCCGGAAAAATGGAGAAATTCAGATACATGCCGCGCAGAGTAAAGAACAAAACGAAAATGAGCTCCTCGATGTAGCGCTCGATCATTCCGATGATCTTTTCCTGCACGAGATGATAATTCCCCACGATGACTCCCATGGTCAGGGAGGTGAGAAGTTCGTCGAGCCCGAAGAGCCCGGCTGGGCCGTAGCACAGGAAAAGCAGGGCGTAGACATAGACAATGACGGACCCTTCCGATTCTCTGGCGATGAGGGAGCTGACTGCATTGAAGGCGGCACCGAACACGATGCCGGTAATTATGCCTCCAAAAATTACAAACAATGGGGTGAACACGGAATCATGGACGCTGAGCTGCGAAGTCGTTGCGATCATCCGGGCGACGGCAGCAGCGATACTGAAGTTTATGATGACGAGAATATCGTCGAGCCCCGAAACCCCGAGGATGGTTGATGTTACTTTGCCTTTGGCGTGATATTCATGGATGACGGCAAGATTGGCGGCCGGATCGGTAGGAGATGCCAGGGGCACGAGCAGAATGCTCGGGGCTATGACCATCCCGGCCCAGGAATATCCGATAGTGTGGCTCAGGATGAAGAGAACGGCGGCGAAGCCGAGGCCCACAAGCAGGAAGGGGCATTCGGCTCGGAAAAAGGTGATGGAGAGGATGCTCTTTCCCAGTTTTTTATTCTGGAAAATACGAGTGATGCACCGATGGTGAATGTGATGAAGCTTAAAGCGGCATCGGTTATCGGCTCTGTTCGGGCAACGGAGTCCCGGGTTGTGAAATGAGAGACCTGAGGATTCAGCAGGATACCCGCCATGATAAATCCTGTTCCCTAGAGGAGCCGCACAATCCGGGCGAGCTCTTCAGAGATGAACCCGAAGATGAGCACGATCCCGTGGAGAAAAAGGGCGTTCACAGGGCCGCCTCTGCGGAGCCGAAGAACCCGTTGCATTGAGTCCATGGAGTCGACGGGGAAGATCTGCCTGCAGACAGAGACCCCCCCATTGAATATTCAATGAATAATCGCGTGACGAATACAATAGTGCGTAAGTTGCGGGTACATCACGATTGCGACCCAACAGGACGTGCCGATCATGATTATGGTATTTACACCATAATGTGGTCTGCCGTTCTATGGCGGCTCGGTTATAATTACCTCGAAGCTGGAAACGATAAAATACAAATTAAATAAATACAATACATTGTAAACATTCACATATGAGTCATCCGATGGCATGAATTTCGCTTTTTGTCTAATGTACATAAAAAAAGCAAGACTCGGAGGACAGGTATGGGCGTGTTCGACTACAGCAGGGAAGCTCTCGAAAACCTGAAAATTGACGACACCGGCGTGCTGGACAGGCTGGTCGACTTCGAGACGGCGAGAAAGGTCCATCTCGGCAAAGAGCGCGCGAAAAAAGACAAGCGCATCTCGCTGAAGGAGGCCGTGGCGGAATTCGTACAGGACGGCGACGTAGTCATGGACACCGGGTTCGGCTATGTTCGTACCTGCATCCAGAGCCATTTCGAGATCATGAGGCAGGAAAAGAAGAATCTCCAGATGATCGGTGCTCCCAACACGAACCAGAGCTACATGATCATAACCGGTGCCGTGACCTATTCCCACAATTCCTATATCGGCGCCGAGATGAGGGGCACGGACCGCAACTACACCCGCCAGCTCAAGGCGGGCAAGGTCAAGATCCTCTCGGAATGGAGCCACGGCGGGGTCGCCCAGGGACTGAAGGCCGCGCAGCTCGGCTCTCCCGGGGTGCTGAGCAAACAGATGCTCGCCTCGGATATCATCAAGTACAACCCATACCTCAAGGTGATGCAGAACCCGATCAAGAAGGAACCCGACCCGACGGTGTTCATCCCCGCACTGTATCCGGACGTAACATTCATCCATGCCCAGGCCGCGGACAAATACGGGAATGCCTACATTTACGGGCCTACGGTCAACGATGTGGCCGGAGCCGCCGCCTCGAAGAAGGTCGTCATCACCGCCGAAGAGATCGTACCGGAGTCCGACATACGCTACAACAAGAAAGGGGTGATCATCCCGTTCTTTTATGCGGACGCGGTGGTCGAACTCCCTTATGGGGCGCTGCCCGGAAGCATGCCCGGATATTATTACTGGCCCCGCCAGTGGTGGGAGAAGCTCATGCGGCTTGCAGGCCCCAGCGACGAGAACATGAAAGACTTCATCGACGAGTGGATCTTCGGCACGAAAGGGCCGATCGATTTCGTCGAAAAGCTCGGCGGCGCCAGATGGATGATCGAGGCGCGGAGGCAGACCAAGGCTGCGGAGGGGGATAACGAGGACATCGATTTTTCATACCAGGAATACAAGGTGGGCAGCGACCCCGGAATTTTCTTCTGATACCGGATGAGACGAGAAGGGAGGAACGGCGATGACTGACAACGCTCCGGCGAATCCTTTGGAGATATTGGCATATATTATATCGGCGCAGATCAGGGACCACACGATCGTATATGTGGGCACCGGGCTACCCATGGTTGCCGGGATCCTCGCCCGATTCACTCATGCTCCGAACATCACGATGGTCTATGAATCGGGCGGGCAGGATCCCATCCATGGAGGTATGCCCTGGTCGGTGGGCGGCCCCTTCACCTGGCGAAAGTCTCCCACCATTATGGAAATGGCCTATTCATTCGGACAGTGCTACAACGGCTATGTGGACATCGCTTTTCTCGGGTTCGCCCAGGTGGATATGTACGGCAATGTCAACACCCACATGATCGGCGATAATTTTCTCTTGCCCAAGGCACGTCTCACCGGCTCCGGCGGTAACAACGACCTTACATCCCTTGCGGAAAACATGGTTCTGGTGGGGCTCCAGACACCGGAAAAGTTCCCGGAAAAGGTCGATTTCATTACCTCGGTGGGTCATCTGAGAGGGGGCAATACCCGGAAAGAGGCCGGGCTCCTGGGGAACGGGCCCGTCGCGGTCATATCCCAGTGCGGGGTCTTCAATTTCGAGCCCGTAACCAAGAGGATGCGGGTCAAAACACTGCATCCCGGAATGACGTTCGAAGTTGCGCAGATGTGCACGGGGTTCGAGCTCCTGAAACCGGAAGGCGAGATCCCACTAACCCCCATGCCCTCTCCTGAAATAATTGAAATACTCCGGAAAAAGGTGGACCCTGCAGGGGTCTTCACCTCGCTGCCATCAGCGTAACCGCCCCCGCTGGAGGGTGCTCCTTTGATGGCAGGGGCACCCTCGCATTGCTCTTTCGCAGGACTCCCGAAGCCGAACCCTCCCGGCTCCTAAAAAGAAACGCCCTTGAGATCCTGTCGGCGGGGGCGCCCCAACCATCATACGTCCACTCCGATAAGCGAGCGCAGGAGAAAGCCCACGAGGAAGCTGATTACCGCCACCCCCAGGGAAAACCCCGCCATTTCGAGAAAACGGTACCTGAAGGGCACATCCTTGACTACGGAAAGATAGTAGGTAAAAAACGCGATGATCAGCACCGCAAGCATGAGCGTGACGCACAGGCTCACGTAATAATTCGACAGGATCAGATACGGTGCGATCAGGACGAGCACGGTAATGATGTAGGCGATGCCGGTATAGATGGACGCTCGTGCAGGATTCCTTGACGTCTCCTCCGCCTTGGTGGAGAGGTACTCCGATGCGGCCATGGACATGGCGGCCGCAATGCCGGTTATTGAGCCTGTGAGGGCGATGAGCTGCGTATCCTGCAAGGCGAGGGTAAGACCTGCCAGGGCACCGGTGAGCTCTACGAGGGCGTCGTTCAGACCCAGCACCATGGACCCCGTGTACTGGAGCTTTTCCTCTTCGAGTACCCGGATCAGGGCGTCTTCGTGGTCGCTTTCATCACGTGATATCGCCTCGGCCTCGGGTATCTGCCTGTCGATCCTGCTGTACATGGCCTGTGCACTGTCCTCACTCCGCTCCATGAGCTTGATGCCGAAGGTGAAGCCGAGAACCCTGCTGATAATATAATAGAACCACAGCTTCATGAAATCAGGCTTGACATCGCGGCCGGTGTAGGAACGCCAGAGGCGGTAATGCTTCAACTCGTCCTCGGCGATTTTCTCAAGGATCTCGCGGTTTTTCCCCGGTTTCATGGAGCGGGTGATTCTTCGGTATATATGGTGTTCGGTGATCTCGTTTCGCTGATACTGAAGAATCTCGTCCCGGGTTTCTCCACTTATACGCATTCTATATCCTCCCCGCGCCTGCAGTTTCCGGCAGGCGGATTATGCCATCACGGACGATTCCTCCATGCGGCCCGTGTCCCCATGAAAGCCTGCAAGGCAGTAAGCCGTGCTCCCGTACAGCTTGTGCATTCTGTTCATGTCCTGCTCCTTTGATGTAATTATACAGAGGCCGGACAGAGTTCAAAACCGGGCGCTTGGAGAAAGAATATCCAAGGCGCATGTTCCGGACCCCCCTCTCCCGGTTTGAAGAGAAGCCTCAAGGGCAGTACTTTATATCTTGTATCGATGAATCCGGGGCAAGCCGGGGATTCATGGGTTCAATCATACGCATAAGAGGTGATGTATGAAAAGAAAAGAGATTCTGCGCCTTGTTTTTCTGTATGGCGTCTGTATGCTGGCCCTTCCTGGGCTCATCCATGCAGATATCTACCTGAAGTACAGGCAGCGCACCGAAGCGTTCGAGATAATGGGACAGGAGCAGCCTGCCAGGGAAAGCATGAGAGAGACCTGGATAGCAAGAGACATGATCCGCACCGACGAGGGGCCTCAGACAATGATCATGCGGATCGACAAGCAGCAGGTTTATCTCATGGATAATCAGGCCCGGACATATTCCGAATTTCCCATGGACATGGAAAAGATGGCGGAGCAGGCCATCGAGGAAGACGAGCAGATGACGCCGGAGGAAAAGCAGGAGGCAAAGGATTTTGTTCAGGGAATGATGGATGAGATGTCCGAGTTCAGCATTGCAGTGGAAGACACCGGAGAGACAAAGAAGATCGGCGGCTGGAACTGCAGGAAGTACATTCAGACAACCACCACGACTATGGGGCCGTCCGAGACGGAGCTGTGGGCGACGCAGGATATCAAGCTGGACTACGATCTCCTTCACAGAATGGCCGCCGCCAGCATGATGATGATGCCGGGGATGCGAGAATCCAAGGGGGCTTTTACCAAGGAGATGAAAAAGATCAAAGGCGTCACCGTCTACGCTGTTTCCACAGCGAACATGATGAATACACAGATCAGAACCACTCAGGAGCTGCTCGATTACTCGGACAAGAATGCCGATGAGGGGTTCTACACAGTCCCGGAGGATTACACGAAAGAAGACGGATAGCGTCAGGCCCGGATTTGCCGTCCGGAAGAGCAGGGCTGTTTCCTTTCATCGGATACCGAAGAAGACCCCGGGGCAATGTATGCAGAAATCTCAAGGATCTTTCGGGTATCCCGACATTAACGGCAGGCTCACGATCGCCGTGCCCGGATCAATCCTCGCTCACGTTTCCCGGTCTTGAGCCGATGCCGGGCCTCTCTTCCCCGAGGATGCTCATGTCATGCACCCGCTCTGACAGCAGCCGCGGGCAACGCCCACCAGCCTAACCCCCCGGCGGGTTATTCAAGGGCGGCCGGCCTGTCCGGACGCCTGTTCATGAAAAAGATCTGCAGTTCATCCATATGGGGATACGGCCGCAGGACGTTATTATTTTAATGTATGAGGACTATCAGTACTTTCAGCTGGTAGAAACACAAGGAAGGAGGATACTACGTATGGGTATCTTGTCCTGGATTATCATTGGGATTATCGCCGGATGGCTGACCGGCCTCATTATGAAGGGCGGCGGCTACGGAATCTTCGGGGATATGATCCTGGGGATAGTCGGCGCACTGGTCGGTGGATTCCTGGCGAGTGCCCTGTTCGGTATACAGGCGCCCTTGTCGGGTTTCAACATAGGCACCCTGGTCATAGCCGTCCTGGGAGCCATACTCGTAGTGGCGATTGTTCGCGCCTTGCCGGGTCGCACACGAGTCTGACGCAAGCCCTGTATTCCGGGGTGCAAAGAAGGAGCGGGCTCCCATATGCCTGCTCCTTCTTTTTTATACAGGCTGGGCCCCTGCGCCGCAGGGCTGTGAAATGCGGCTCAAGGCGGGCAGGATGTCTACTCCCGGGGCAAGGGGATGTCTGCTCATATTTCTCGCTCCTGCCTCCACTTATCCCCCTGCGTGCATGT
Organism: Syntrophaceae bacterium UBA1062; assembly: GCA_002316295.1. Classification (GTDB taxonomy): domain Bacteria; phylum Desulfobacterota; class Desulfomonilia; order UBA1062; family UBA1062; genus Phosphitivorax. The sequence goes on from DCDF01000107.1 coordinate 9,655, forward strand.
TTCGCATCCCGCCGGCTGTTCTTTCGCGGCCGGAAGCCCAAAACCGTTGTCTCTCACACTGCCGGGCATGAGAACGTGCGCCCGCGATCCTGAATGATGTCCGAGATGACCTCAGCCGCCGGCCAGCCGTAAAAGACGGATCATCGTGCATGTTTAAGAGAGGGGGGTTGTCACGGCAGACTCCTGAGAAGGAGAACGGAGGGAGATGCCGAGTGGACAAGGCTAGGCGGCGAGCTCAATGATTTCCGGGAAAACGCCGTCTTTTTCTATTCTCATCAGGGCTATGCTCGCGGGGAGACCGAACCTCCGAGGCCCGGCGCTTCCCGGGTTGAGGTACAGGACCCCGTCGCGGTATCTGATGTCCGGCATGTGGGAGTGCCCGTAAATCACGATGTCGACCGCTGCGGCCGGTACGGTCAGGGGAAGCGACCCCAGATCATGAATGATGTAGATCCTGTTGCCGCCAAGCTCGAGGTGCTCAGACTCCTTCAGTGACCTCGCCCACTCCCCCCTGTCGGTGTTTCCCCGCACCGCGACAACGTCCGCGATCCGCTCGAGATCCTGAAGAACCGAAAGGGTCCCGATGTCGCCTGCATGGATGATGCGGCTGCATCCTCTGAAGGCTCTTTTCACTTCGTCCCTGAGCAGCCCGTGGGTATCGGATATCACGCCTACATACTGTACGGTCATCGGGTCTGCACGATCCTCCTACGAGTTCTCCCGGTCGGCTTCCCGGTCGAAGTCGGCGCCCTTGAGCGATTCTATCGCCGCATCGTCAGCGCCGTATTCGCGGCGGAATGTATCGATGATCAGATCGATCGGCACGTCTGCAAACTCCCCGCGATATTTCAGATAATCCATGTGCCGGTTTCCATCGAGGTCGAAGGGTTGATAGATCGAGTCGCTGTAACCGTCGAAATCCAGTGGCTTCAGCCGGAACTTCTCGCAGAGCTCGATGTTGAACGCAGGGGTCGCTTTGAGCCATTTCCCGCCCAGAAATATGGACGTATACCCGTGCCAGTAGAAAACATCAGTCTTCATCTGCTCGCGCATGCGGGCTGTGGACAGGTGGTTGCGTACATCGGCATACCCCAGCCGAGCGGGGATGCCGTGATATCGGCAGCAGGCGGCCAGCAGAATCGCCTTGGCCACGCACCAGCCGCGGCCCACCATCAGGGTGGTGCTTGCCTTCAGGCCTTGCACCGAGAGATTGAGCAGGTATGGATCATACCGGATGCCGTCGCGCACCGCAAAGTAGAGCCTGACCGCCTGCTCGCGTCCCTCATGAGGGTTGACCGCATGTTTCCGGGCGAACTCCTCCACGAGAGGGTGGTCGTAATCGATGGTGGGCGTTGGTTCCAGATATTGCTGCATGTCTGTATGCATCTTCAAGAGAACCGCTCCTTTCCGATATGATAGCACATTGCTGCCAATATGCCCTCAATATCAGATTATTCTCTGCAGAAGCCAGAGGGAATCCGCAGGATGATCCATGCGACTGTTCGAACCGGCATGTCCGGCTCTCTTCCCTTGTCATCCCGGAGAATCCGTGACCGGATAATCCCGGCACAGCCGTGCTATCTCGTCGATCAGCTCGTCCGCGACGCGCCGTCCGCCGCCCAGGCGGTTCAGTCCCTGAAGGAAAGACCACACCCGGGCGCCGAATTCAACGGCCTTTTGCATCTCCGAAGGCAGAGCGCCTTGTGAGCAAGGTGCGAAAGAGCACGATCCGGCCTGCTTTCGGGCTCTTCTCAGGGCGACGGGGATTTCCTCCAGGGTCTCGACCCTGAAGGGTGAAAGCCCCGTGATCATGGAGTTGTCCATGCCGTTGAATACGGTTCTCGCGTCGTGTTTGTACATCACGATGGGTTTCCCCAGGGCGAATGCGACGGCGGTTTCGGCCACCGCCCCTTCGTCGGGCACTCTCCCGTTCAGGTTGACCACGACAGATCCGCACCGATGAACGATCTGGTACATGTCGAGGCAGAAAATCGCCCTATTGATAAAAGGCCTTACCGGCCCTGCCTTGATGTTCAGCGCGGAATTCACGAGCGGGAGCACATATGCCTCGAGGCCGTCGCGTTGGGGCAGAAAGGTCTCGAATCCCGACTCTTCGAGCACCCGGGCTATGGCCGTCATTCCTCCGAGCTCTTCGGGACAGAACAGGGGTCCGGAGCAATACACGATCCCTCCGACCTCTCGATCCGTACCGGGCGACATCAGGATTTCCCCCCGCTGACCAGCTTCGCGAGCTCCACGGCCCGCTGCATGATCGCGGCCGCCGATTCGGCGCCGGCATCGTCATCGGTGACGCCCAGGCGTACGGAGGCATCGAAATCTCCAGAGCCGTACCTGCTTGCCAGAGCGGATGCACCAAGAGCGCTTACCCCGCTGTGCACAGTTGCAGGTATCATCTCGAGCGTGAGGAACGCGTAGAGGTGAGAGAGGTGCGTGGTTTCAACACCCCCGTTTCTGAGCCAGGATACCGCCGCGCTCACCCCGATCTTGTTCTTCAGCCTGCCTTTAACGAGGTTTCCGAAGACGAACACCCTGAGCCGGTCGATCAGGGCCGCCATCAGGGCGCTTGTGCGCATGAAGTATACCGGGCTGGCGAGAACGATGATATCGGCGGATTCGATCTTCTCGAACACCTCCTGGGCGTCGTCCGTGATGGAGCAGTATTTTCCCGGCTTCTGCCTGGACAGGCAGAAGTTGCAGTGGATGCAGTCACGGACCTCCAGGCAGGACAGGTTCACGACGTTGTGCTCCAGGCCGTCAGGAGGCATGTTCTCGAGCATCTTCCTCAGGAATGCCTCCACGTTTCCGTTCTTGACCGGGCTGCCCGATATACCGAGTATCTTTGTGCGCATGGTTACCTCCAAAAAGGCCGGCAGCTTCTTGAAACCGGCTATCCGCAGCTTCCGGACGAGACTTTCCTGAACACTGTGCCGTTGAATGTGGCCATGAGCTCGTTGCCCCTGAACACGTCCATCCGGTAGAGGCCGGTTCTCCGAGTGCTGTGTACCAGCCTGGCCTCCGCCCTCAGGATATCTCCTTCAGCAGCGGTCTTCAGGAACGAACCGCTGATGTCGAGTGCATAGGATGGATAGTGGTCCCTGTTCGAGGCGGCTGAAAACGCGACATCCGCCAGGCTGAAGACCAGTCCTCCATGGGCCATTCCGAGGAAGTTGCACAAGTCCCTGCCGATCTTCACCGAACAGGAGGCAAAACCTTCTTCCACCGTATCCACGGTTATTCCCAGGTGCCTGGCATATGGATCCCGGGCCGCCCGTACGGCAATGGTCTCCATTCTCACACCTCCCGCATGTACGGATATCATCAATCGCTGACAGTTATACAACGGTGGGCCGGCGACAACAACCCGCAATGTCGGATCATTTTTCATTATTGTACTGTCCATTGACGGACTTTGGCGGGCTCGCCCGACTCATTCCTTTCGAATTCTCCTACACTGCGCCCGGCATCCCTTCGGGCTCAATGGTAATGGAAAAAGCTCGTGGCGTACAGAATCGCCATGCCGAGAACCCATGCAAAGGTGCCCGGAATATTCGGACCGCATTCGGGAGATTCCCTGAACTCGGGCACCAGGTCAACGGCGCCGATGTACAGGAAGTTGCCTGCAGCGAAGGGCACAAGAAATTCCACCGAGACGGCGGAGGAAAGTGCATATGCGATCAGCCCCCCCGCCGGAAAGGTGAGGGCGGAAAGGAAGTTGTAGAGAAGCGCCTTTCCTTTTCCCCACCCCCCGTGTACCAAAACGCCGAAGTCGCCCAGCTCCTGGGGTATTTCGTGGGCCACGGCGGCATACCATGCCACGAGGCCGAGTCGGAAGTCCGAGATGAAGAGGGCGCCGATGGACAGCCCTCCGATCAGATTGTGCAGGCCGTCCGCGATCAGGAGCATGGTACTGACGGGTCGTGTATGGACAGCCGGGCTCCTGTGGCAGTGGTGCCACTGCAGCAGCTGCTCCAGCGCCAGGAAGACAAAAAAGCCGCCGGCAATCCAGAGGAAGACCTCCATAGTATTGCCGATATTTTCGATTGCCGCCGGTATCATGAGGAAGAAAGCGCCGCCTATGAGTGAACCGGACGCAAAGGCGACGAGCAGAGGAAGAATCCTGCGGAGGGTCATCTCCTTCAGGACGAGCGTCATGCTTCCCACCAGGGCTATGACGCTCATCAGCGCCCCGAAAACCATGATTGCTGCAAGCGGAGACATGGCAGTTCCCCCGGTTTGTACGTCCGATTTCGCCGCGGTTATAAGTAGAATATCGTGCGCAGGAAAGGAATCGAGGCCCGGCTTATCCGAATATTTCCCGTTTTCTGGACTCGTCGGACCAGATCAGGTCGGTATCCTCGTACAGCTCCCTCATCGTACGCTCAATCATGAGCCGACACCGTTCAAAGCCTTCCTCGTCGAGATCCGGGGATATGTACACAGGTTCTCCGAACCTGATGACCACGCGGGAGAACGGCTTGGGAATCATGAACCTGTCCCAGCTGCTGAACATCCATCTCTTCTCCGAAGACGTTATCGTGGGCACGATCGCCTTTCCGGACACCTGCGCTATTCTCAGAATTCCGGGCTTGACCACACCGAAGGGGCCTTTGGGGCCGTCCACGATGTGTCCGATTTTGTGTCCCTCTCTGGAAAGCTCCTTGAGGCGCTGCAGACCCTCGCTCCCGCCTCTCGATGAAGAGCCGCGGACAGGCTCCCACCCGAGGATATCAACGATGTGTGAAATGAAGTCGCCGTCACGGCTCTGGCTGATGAGGATGGCGATCGGTCTGCGCGATGCAAAGAACGTTATCCCTGGGAAAAACCTCTGATGCCAGGATGCGTAAATGATGCTCCCGTCCTTTTCGAGCACCGATCTCTCCCGGTCCTCGTCAACGATACGGAGCCGATAGGTCGAAGAGATGGCCTTTACCAGAAACAGGCCGACGTACGGCAGGATATGCCGGTAGAGGAGAGCGCTGATCCTTTTTTTCATACCCCGGGACACCGTCATTGTTTTCTCATGCCTGTGCAGGCGACCCCACCCAAAGGTGACATTGTTTCTAGCTCAATATCTGATGATGGGCAAGTGCGGAATGCATCTAGTGCAGGGATTCATCGAAAACTTTCCGGTGATTCATGCCGCCCGGCACCCGCCGGGTGATATTCCGGCAATACGAAAAGAACCTTATTGCATCTGTTCATGGACAAAGCGGTGAAGTACACCTGCTGTCGCCCCGAAGCCTCGGAAGAATCTCTCGATCGGCTCCGCCATGAAACCCTCGCAATCGAGCCCTTCCGTCACCGAGGAGGCGAACCGGATTGCCTCCCGCATGAGAAGACTGCTGCAGCCGCTGTTTCGGAGCCGGGCTTGGGTTGCGCCCATGAGAGAGATCGTCGATAAGGATGGAACAGTACTTCCCATATGGAGAGCCGGGCTTATCTCGATACCTCAGGAAGAACGACATGCATGCCGCCGGATGGTTCCCTGTTGCATGCGGCGGAAGGCGCCGCTATACTGGCCTGGGTGTGTTGATCCCACAGGGGAGGAATATGAGGCTTTTCGGGTTCGATCTTTCATTTCTCTTCATATCCGCCTTCGTGTCTTTCGTGGCCACTGTCGGCATCGTGTTCATGGTTGACTTCATGCAGCCCGGGCTGATCGAGTCGAGGGCTGGCACCAGCGTGTTTGTTTATATCGGGGTTTTTACGGCGAACCTCATCATTGAGGCCGGTCGTCGCCGCTTGGAGAAAAACCGTCCGAAGAGCTAGAAGGCCCCTTTATTCGCGGAACCGGCCCGCCGGAACCCCTGCAGTCGAGGTCCCGGCGGTCTTCCACTCACGCCCTCGGTTGCTGGAGCCTTCTCTGTACAGCCGGTATTGCCTCGGCCTGCTGGAACATTTTGATCGGATGAGGCCCGGCGAGCTCCTGGCGATAGTCGTTCCCCGTCTTTCTGACCAGGCTGTCGATGACCGTCTCGCTGGGAGATCCTTTGGCGTTCACCGTACTCTGAAACGAAAAATACCGGTGATCTTTCGGCAGGTTCTCCGCTGGAACAAACTCGGCCTGATCGCCGGTAAGGGTTATCTGCGAGGCGAGGACGTCTCTGATATAATCCACATTCGACTGGAACTTGAACACCTCGGGCATGCTCTGGGGCAGCAATGCTTCGGGGTCCTGTTTTTCATACTGTTTCATCAGCTCCGAGGCCATTTTCAGGTGCTCGATCTCCATGGCGAGCGACTCCTCCCACAGGGCGCGTGCCTGGGCGTTGGGCTCGTCCTGCATCAGGGAGTAATACAGATAACACTCGTTGTACTCGTGAAGGAGAAGGTTTTCGAACCACGAAGCATTGGGGTCCAGGAGTGATTCGTAGTGGGATACGTGCTGCTCCTCGATCTGTGCGATCTCGAGGTAGAGGCCGCGGCTGAGCATGTCAATGGCGCGGTCGCCTATGTTCATGTAATAGTTCATGGTCTGCTGCTCGGCAGCGACGATAGTGAGGATGTGCATCTTGGTGGCGGGATCGGCCGTTGTGAAGTCCGTAAAGTCCCGCACATCGTCGAACGGATGCCTGTGCTCCAGTGCCGTGGGCCTGCCGACCGTGATCTCCGTGTACTGTTTGGTGACCGACGACGGCTCCTTGCCTTCGGTGAGCTTCATGAGATTCGCATAGCGGTAGAGATGATCGAAGTCCTCGAGCAGAGCGAAGTCGAGCGCCTGTTTCACATACGGGTCGTGTTCGTTGCGTGCCAGGAATGCGGTGAGATCCACCGCCACCTGCTCATAGCCGAGAGTCACCTCGAGATTCGATTCGTCTCCGGGGATCATCCAGTTGATCGCCTTCTGCTGCTCCTGCTCCACTCTGCGGGTCAGGGCCAGGTGTCTTCTCAGATCCATATCGCTCGTATTTCGGGCAAACTGCCGCTTGAAGATCATCGCCTCCACCTCGATGCCGTTCATGAGAATGCCGCGGGTCCGGGTGTAGGGATGGACGGTTTCCTTGTCGTAGGGTTTGGAGTTCAGATCCACCCAGTTTTTGAACTGTTTGTCGATAGGTATGCCTTTTTCTCTCAAAGGGTTGAACGCCATGATTCCCTCCTTGTCTTCGGTAGTGATCGGGACCGGCGGGCCGGGCAAGCCGCAGCCCCTTACAATAATCAATAAACCCTGCAGCGGGCCTCTAAATATGGAAAATCTGAAGACGGATCTAGACACGAGTCATTATTGCGGATAAAATTCTGTAGCGAGCAAGGGCCTCAGACGATGTTCCGGACGGCCGTATCAGTAGGAGATGGAACGGATGAGATCGAGCTTTTTTTCCAGATAGCGTTTCAGGGGTTCCGTATCTCCAAACCAGAAGTGGTCTGCACCTTCGATGACGCTGATACGCTCCCGGTCCAGGATGCGATGCAGCTCAGCCTGATCGCAGAACTGGTCGAGCGAGCCTGCTACGGCCCATACATTGAACCCCTTGAGGGAAGGAAAGGGGAACATGGCGGTGGGAGGAGATATGAAAATGCAGGGGACATCGACCTCCTGCAGAAAGTGTGCGGCCACCCAGGACCCGAATGAATAGCCGACGATGATGACCGGGTAGTCCAGGTGATTCACGACCGCCGCCAGATCGGCCCTCTCTCCGATGCCGTTGTCGAAAGTGCCTCCGCTTCTGCCGACCCCGCGGAAATTGAAGCGCAAAGCGGAGTAGCCGCTCCCGAGAACCGCATCCCATGCGGCCATGACGACATTGTTGTCCATGCTGCCTCCCATCAGGGAGTGGGGATGAGTGATCACGGCGCACATGCCTGCCGCGGGCACCTCTTCGTACTCTGCCTCAAGCCTGGGGTTCTCTCCAATGAACAGAGAAGCCATGATAAAGTATATATTCCCATATGCGGCTGAAATCAATGAAAGAACGACGCGGGGAGATCGTTCGTGAAAGACGGGGGAGGCTCTAATGGGATTGGGCTTTGGGCAGAAGAATGATGCCGTCCGCCACGGTAAGTATGGTTATGTGAGGTTTGATGTTCATGGCCCTGAGCAGGGGAATGCTCACCCCTTCGAACTTTGTAGGCGTGATGTCCATGGCGACCGGCAGGGTTGAATCGGTGCTGTCCGGCCAGGGCACCACCGAGAAGGTGTCATAAGTGTTCAGGTGGTCGGCCAGGGTGGGTTTGTGGGAGAATGCCCATTCGATGCCCTTGAGCACATGTCGCGCCCCCACGATCACGATGGCCTTTTCATCGGGATGCTCCTCGAGGTAGGAGACCACCTTTCTCGACATCCATTCGTCTCGGCCGATAGGGGAGGGGACGTCCGTGTCGATGGCAACGATGTTCATGCGCAGGTTCCTCGCCTCCTTGAGAATCTCCAGGAAGCTCGGCGAGGTCACGATGCTGTGGACCCAGATCCCGTCGACGTCGATGAGCCCCTGGCAGAACCTTTCTATGTTCGGCTGCTGGGAACAGGGGATCTCAACGAAGAGTGTATTGATCTTGGCCTGCTCCACGAGCGTGGGGAGCGCGCCGGCGATCACCTCATGGATGTAGGCGTTTCGATGATGTGTTCCGATGAGCAGGATCCGCTTTTCCTTTGCCTTGTTCACCAGATACGCCGTGGGGTTGTCCGCGAGTTCGAGATCGAGGGAATACGCTCTCACAGCCGGCATGCCCATCAAGGCCACGAGCAGAAGATAAAATGCAAGGTCTCTTGTGTAATATCGTAGCTGCCCCATCATCTGAAAAAACTTTTCGGTAAGATTTCATCATTACATACCAGAATCCCGGCTGGCTGGCAACCTTTTTATGATCGCCTGAAGCTCCTGAAATGACGCGGCCTTGCAGGCGAGGCTGCGGAAACGGGAAGCCCCGTCGATGCCTCTCACATACCCGGAGATGAACTTCCTCATGAATACCGTGCCCTTCTGCCGACCGTAGAGGCTGCACAGCATGTCCAGATGTTCGAGCATGATTTCCCTGCGCTCATCGATATCCGGGGGTTTCCCTCCTGCGAGCTCCCGAAAGATCCACGGCCTCCCTACGGCTGCGCGGCCCACCATAAACCCGTCTGCGCCCAGAGCGCGGAGGCGTTCGATGTCCGAGCCGATTCGGATGTCGCCGCTCGCAACGACGGAAACGGCGGTGCTGCGCCTGAGATCGGAGAGCAGCTCCCAGCGTGGTATTCCTTTGTACATTTCCATCCTGGTCCTCGGATGGAGAATGATGCACCGGACGCCGGCCATCTCGACCGCTCCGGCGAGCTCTCGAGCGTTGATGGAGGCGCTGTCCCAGCCGGCGCGCATCTTTACGCTCACCGGGATGCTCACCGCTGAGGCCACGGCTTGCGTCAGGTGCTGAGCCAGGGGGACGTCACGCATCAGGGCCGCGCCGGCGCCCCTGTTCACGACCTTTTTTACGGGGCAGCCCATGTTGATATCGATGCCGTCGAACCCGGCATCCTCGATGATCTTTGCCGCGAGTGCGGCGTCACTGGATGAATGGGCGAAAATCTGGGCGATCAGGGGAGCGTCCTGTGGAGGTCTCTTCAGAAGACACAAGGTGTTCTTGGTGTTGCGGACCAGCCCTTCGGCGCTTATCATCTCCGTGTAGCACAGCTCGGCTCCGAAGCGCCTCGAAAGAATGCGCATGGGCCAGTTGGTGTAGCCCGAGAGGGGCGCGAGCAGGAGGCCGCGCTCGAGGGTGATGCCATAAAGTCTCATGGTTCGGTATACAGACTCCCCTGGACCAGCCCCGACAGCTCCATCTCCCGATGCACGGCGTCGAGCGCCTGCCTCTTGTCCAGGGCCCATTGGGGCTCGATCAGCTCTTCCCCATGGGGGTCTCCCGTTATACGCTGCACCACGATGTCTTTGCGCAGGTGTGCGATGAAGCGGGCAGCGGCCTGTGCATACGCGGGCATGTCCATCGGCTCATACTCTCCGTTCCTGTACATGCGCTCGAGTTCCGTGCCGCGGACGATGTAGAGCAGGTGGATCTTGACATCGGTGACCGGCAGGCTGGACACGAGCGCGGCGGTGGCCAGGAAATCATCCATGCCCTCACCGGGCAGTCCGATGATCACGTGGGCGCAGATCCGCAGGGGAAAATCCGCGGTGAGCCGCACCGCCCGTATGAACGCATCGGCATCGTGCCCGCGCCGGATAAGCTTCAGGGTTTTGTCGCTGGCCGACTGGAGCCCGTACTCCATCCACACGAGGCGCTGCGGTGCATAGGAGCTGATGAGGCCGAGTCTGTCCCTGTCGATGCAGTCCGGCCTGGTGCCGACGGCGATGCCCACGATCTCAGGGTAGGGCAGGACAGCATCGAAGTTCGCCTGCAGGGTCGGAAGATCCGCATAGGTATTGGAATAGGACTGGAAGTAGGCGATAAAGGCCCGCGCCCCGTACCGCCTGGACATGACCTTCATCTGGGTCTCGATCTGCCCTCGAAGGTCAACACCCCTGGACATGGCCCCGGTCCCGGATCCGGCGGCGTTGCAGTAGATGCATCCCCCTCGTTTCATCTCATCCCTGTTGGGGCAGCTCAAGCCAGCATCCAAGGTGATTTTCTGCACCCTCTGTCCGAAACGTTCCCGCAAAAAAGAGCTGAAGGTCCGGTACAGAGGCCGCCTCATCATAAGAACGGGAAACCGAAGCCTTTCAAGGCCAGGTCCCTGCTCAGGTCTTTCATGATCTTCTGGAGGGGAGGATTGATGGGAATGCCCTCCTGCTTGCGAACCTTGACCTTGTCGAACTCCTTTTCACCGGCAAGATAGATCTTCTGCCTGCCCGGTACCTTTGCAGATCCTCTGATCTCGCGCATGATGGAACCGGTGATGCTTCTGAACAGGGGCAGCGGAACGAAGCTCTCGATGTTCACGGCCACGAAGAAATGGCCCAGCCTGTGGTACGCGGGCCTTCCGTTTTCAAAACCGCTCAAGGCCTTGCCGAAGCTGCCGCCTGTCAGCGAGGCGCATAATATCTCCACCATGACTCCCAGCCCGTAGCCCTTGTGGCCGCCCAGCTCCTCGCCCGCTCCGCCCAGAGGAAGCAGGGACGCGGTGCCCTTTACCAGGGTCTGGAGCAGCTCGACGCTGTCCGTGGGCTCCCTGCCTTCTCTGTCGATGGTGAGCCCTTTCGGGGTGGGCTTGCCGTCGCGTGCATAGACCTCGATCTTGCCCCGCTGGGTGGTGGAGGTGGCGATGTCGAGCAGGAAGGGATGCCCTTCGTCTGTCGGTGCGCCGAAGCTGATGGGGTTCGTGCCGATCACGGGCTCGACCCCGAAGGTGGGCGCAACGGACGGGCGGGCGTTGGAAAAGGCCAGACCGACCATGTTCTGCCTGATGGCCATATTCGGGTAATACCCTGTGATGCCGAAATGGGTGCTGTTGCGCACCCCGACCATGCCGACATTGGATTTCTTCGCCTTTTCGATGGCGAGGCTCATGGCCCGGTGGGCGATCACATGGCCCATCCCGTGGTTGCCGTCGATCAGGGCTGTGTTTTCGGTCTCCTTGACAACGGTCTCTTTGGTCACGGGCATCAGGATTCCGTCTTTGATCCGATCCACATACATCTTGAACCGTCCGATGCCGTGGGACTCCACCCCGCGAAGATCGGATTCAATCAGCACGGCGGCACAGATCCGGGCGTCCTGCTCCGGGACGCCCAGTGAGATGAACCCCTCTTTCATGAAGCGTTCGAGCTCCCGATAATCAACCAAAACAGTGCCTGATGTTTCCATGGATGTGTCTCCTTGTCGGGAAAAAGATGCAGTGGTCATGGTTGGTTCTCATAGCAGATCGATGCGGGTTCGTGAAGAGGAAAGAATTCATCGCCGTACCGGACATGTACGGCCCTCGGGCATGAACGAGGGTCTTTTTCGGGAAACGGCTCAGGACGGCTGCAGGTCTATGGCGTATGCCCTCGCATACTCCAGAAACGCCCGGTGATGCGGCAATAGGGCGAACTGTTTTCGGGTGACGATCGAAAAGCTGCGCAGAATCCTCGGAGTCTTCAGAGGTATCCGGACCACGAGACCCTGCTCCAGCTCGCGTTTCACCGCGTGGATGGAAATGACCGATACGCCCAGTCCTGCGATCACGGCCTCCTTGACCGCCTCCGACGAGCCGAGCTCGCAGGCGATGGAAAAGCGGGACAACGGCGGCAGGTCGTGGGCGCTCAGATAGTGCTCGAAAACAGACCTGGTGCCCGACCCCTTTTCTCTGAGGATGAAAGGCTCCTCGAGAATATCCTGTATGTCCGCAGGGCGTCCCCCCTCCATCCGGTGCCCCTTTCTCGCCGTAAGAATCAGCTCGTCGTCCCAGACAGGCTCGCTGTTGAGCCTTCTGTCGTGAATTTCCCTGCCGATGAAGCCGATCTCCGCCTGGCCGCCCAGCACCATATCGACGACATCGTCGCTGTCGCTCGACAGGATATGCACCTGTATGTCCGGATGCCTCTTCTTGAGACCGGTGAGGACGGAAGGCAGAATGTATGTAGAAGGAATGGTGCTGGTCGCGATGAAGACGTGGCCGGATACCTTGTCGCTGAGCGAAACGATCTTCTCCCGCGCCTCGTCTCTGATTTTCAGGATCTTTTTCGCGTATCCGTAGAGAATGGAGCCCTCTTCGGTCAGCGATATGCCGGTCTTGGTGCGGTTGATGAGCCGGCAGTTCGTGAATGTCTCGAGGTTCCTGATGTGCTTGCTTATGGAAGGCTGAGAAAGGAGCATCTTCTTTGCCGCTTCCGAGAAGCTCCGCTCCTCGACGAGGAAAACCAGGGCCTCCAGCTGCTGGATCGTGATGCTCTTGAACTGGTCTGCAATCATGGAAATTCTATAACTCAGGCAGCCGGTCAAGATCAATATGGAATATAAATATATTGAATGAAAAACATTCTCAAAGTATAAGCTAGAACAGTCGAAGCCGAGCCGGCGTACGGCCTGTATGTATGTCGGATTATGGATGAATACTATCGACATGCGCGAAACAAGAGCAGGAGCGAAAGAGATGGATAACAGAACACGAAACGGAAAAGTGAAACTCACCTCCATGGTACGCGGTGCCGGTTGAGCGTGCAAGCTCGGTCCGGAGGTTCTGGACAAGGCAATTTGTTCGCTGCCGGTCATGACGCACCCCGACTTGCTGGTGGGCATGGAGAACCCCGACGATGCCGGGGTGTATCGGATCAACGACGATCTGGCGCTGATACTCACCCTGGATTTTTTCACTCCGGTGGTGGACGAACCCTATCTCTTCGGCCAGATCGCGGTGGCTAATGCCCTGAGCGACGTATATGCCATGGGCGGCAGGCCCGTGCTCGCCATGAACATCATCTGCTTTCCCCAGGACGGGGACATATCGATTCTGAAGGATATCCTGAAAGGAGGCTTCGACAAGATGAGCGAGGCTGGCGTGCTCCTGATCGGGGGGCACAGTGTCGACGATCGGGAGATCAAGTACGGCCTGTCGGTGACCGGCACCGTGCATCCGCGCAAGATACTCGCGAACAGGGGCTCCCGGCCGGGGGACAGGCTCGTGCTCACCAAGCCTCTCGGGACGGGCGTCGTGGCCACGGCGGTCAAGGCGGACATGGCGAGCCGGCAGGCACAAGAGAAGGTCATCCGCTCCATGAACACGCTCAACCGGGTTCCCGCCGAGATCATGGAAGGTTTCGCGGTCCATGCCTGCACGGATATCACCGGGTTCGGCCTCCTGGGCCATGCGTGCGAGATGATCGAGAACACCGCTGCGGGAATTGTCGTGTACGCTTCGCGTGTGCCTGTGTTCGAAGAGGCCCTGGAGTATGCGGGAATGGGGCTCATACCGGGCGGGGCGTATCGCAACGAGAAATTCAGGCAGACACTTGTCGACACAGAGGGAGAAATCGACGACGACCGCATGAAGCTCATGTTCGATCCCCAGACTTCAGGCGGGCTCCTCATCTCCCTGGAGGCCGGGGAGGCGGAAAAACTCCTTGCCGAGCTCCATGCACACGGGATCGCTGAGGCTGCCATTATCGGCGAAATCACGGAGGAGCACCCGGGCAGGATCGTAATAAAGCCCTAGACAGGACCGCTCCCGCGCGGCAGGTGGGGGTGGAAAATAAGGCTCCGGGACGACTGATGTGAACCGATCCGGCTCCCTCTGTGCTTTTCCGCAATCGGGAACGTCAGCGACGATACAGCGTCTAATCCTTCTGAATCACGATCCTGTAGCCGCTCCCATCCGGCTCGACGATCTGAACGTCCCAGCCCTTGCTCTTCGCGGCGCGCGATACATTTTCTTTCGATGTGTCCGTATCCACGAGAATCTCGATCCGCCCTTTCGTCATCTCCCTGATCTTGCTCATGGTAAGGATGACCGGCTGAGGGCAGGAGAGGCCGCGGGCGTCTATTCGTGTGCTCATGGGTCTCCTCCTTTATGCGAGTTTCGTTCTCATGGTGAATCCGATGAACAGGCAGACGACGATACCGATTGCCACCGCCGCCGCTCCGTGCGTGCCGATCCCCGCAGGGGAGCTCGCAAGGCCGAAGTTGTGCGCAAAGGCGGCGCCAGCCACCATGCCGATGACGAACACGGCGGCATCGCCATCGCCTTCACCGCTCAGGAACAGCTGCCTCCCGGGGCATCCTCCTGCCAGAGCGAATGCGAGCCCCGCGAGCGTCATGCCGGCAAAGTTCCAGAAGTGGAGCGTGTGCGCCACGGGCTGGCCGGTGAATCCAGGGTTGAACTGGCCGAGAACGAGATTGGTGACAAAAGCAGCCAGCACCAGCGCAACCAGGCCGCCGAGGAGATGGGTCTGGCCGAAGAGCGTGAGGTCGCGAATGGCGCCCATGGTGCAGAACCTGCTCTGCTGCGCGAGAACCCCCACCACGAGCCCGATGCCCAGGGAAACGAGCAAAGGCGCGTGCATGGAGCCCGGGCCTTTCACGCTGTAGAAGAGCACGCCGCTGGCCGGCTCTCCCTGGATCTGCGGATATATGAATACGAGCAGAAGAAAGCCGAACGCGATGAGCGGCATGAGCAGCCCTACCGAGGGATAGGTTTTCTGTGACCGGCCGAGGTTGTAGCCGTTCTTCAGAAAGAGCGTGCCGATCCATATGCCGAACACGAGGCCCGCTATCCCGAGAACGGCGTTGAGATCGCCTCCTGCGAGCCTGAGCATGGCCCTCCACGGGCAGCCGAGGAACACCAGGGCCCCGATCATGGCAAAAACTCCCAGCACGAAGCGGACGATGGGCGCGGACCCCGCCCGCGGCCTGAACTCCCTGAAGATCAGAGCGGCCGCGAATGACCCCAGTACGAAGCCGATGATCTCCGGCCTCATATACTGGACGATATCCGCGCGATGCAGACCGAGTGACCCTGCAATATCCCTCTCGAAACAGGCGACGCATATCCCCATGTTTCCGGGATTGCCGAGCTTCTGCAGGATGGGGGCCAGTATCCCGATAACCGCCCCGACCCCGATGACGCCCCACCGAGATGCCAGTACATTCTTCATTCCCATACGGATACGCTCCTTCTCCACGGAATCGGATACATCATGAACCGGCCGGATTCCCTGCCTGGTCCGGCAGGTTGTCTTCGGCACGGCATGACAGCCGGGTCCGTTTATAATGAGTATGCTCTCTCAAGGCAAATAGTTTGATAGAATAAAATTATGGCATGCATGCAAAAAGCTCATGGAGCTTTCCGGGTGCGATATCGGCCGGAGGTCTTCTCTCTCCTGCCGGCCTATGGACGTCCATGATCCTGTTACGGGCTCCGTCCGAGGGGATGTCCTTGCTGCTTGTGTTTTGCGGCGTTTTGTTTCATAATCACGAGCCGTGACTTTCCAAGATATTACCAGCGGGAGGAAAAGATAATGAAAAAGCTGTCTTATGCAATCGGACTGGTGGGCATGATCGTGGCGTTTTTCTCGGCTCCGGGAGTTGCCGCCGATGATTCGTGGGAAAGGGTCAAGGCTGCGGGCAAGCTCGTCATCGGAATCGACGATGCATTTCCGCCCATGGAGTTCAGGAACGAACAGAACGAGCTCGTGGGTTTTGATATCGATGCATCCAGAGAGCTGGGCAAGAGGCTCGGAATCGAGATCGTCCATGTCCCCACCGCCTGGAAAGGCGTGATCATGTCCCTGAAGACCAAGAAGTTCGACATCATCTGGTCCGGCATGTCCATCACCGAGGAGCGTATGAAGGAGATCGCCTTCACCAAGCCTTACATCATGGAGAAGCAGATCATGGTGGTCAAAGGTGATAATCAGACGATCAAGAGCGTCAAAGACCTTGGAAACAAGCATGTCGCGGGCGTTCAGCTCGGCTCTACCTCGGAGGAGGCCATGAAGAAGCTCGGGACTGAATTCAAGGAGGTCAAGCGCTACGACAACAACACCTCGGCCTTCATGGACCTCAAGATCGGAAGGATCGATGTCCTGGCCGTGGACGAACTCGTCGGCCGCTACTACCTCTCGCAGCGTCCCGGCGAGTATCGCGTGCTGCCCGAGCCGCTGACGTCCGAGCCTATCGGGATCGGCATCAGGCAGGAGGACGTGGCGTTGAAAGACATGATTCAGAAGACCCTCGATGAGATGTTCGCCGACGGCACCATGAAGAAGATTTCCATCAAATGGTTCGGAGATGACATCACTTCATGGAAGTGAGAAACAGCCGGCCCGGCGCGTTGACAGGCGCGCTGGGCCTCGTGATACTCCTGCTCATCATTCCGGCGGCATCTCATGCCCAGCCGGATCCGTATGACATCCTGGCGACAGCGACACGGGAGTTCAATTCGGGAAACATCGAAAGCGCGCTGAATACCTTCCTGACGGTCCCGGCCCCTGCCCAGGGGGAAGACGGCGGAGCCTTCGTGAGGTCTCGCATGGAGGCCGCCAAGATCTGTTTCAGTACGGGCGAGTACAAGAAAAGCGCGGCTCTGTGCAGGGAGATTCTCGATGTCTATCCGGAGAACCTCGAGGCCAAGAACCTGCTCAAGCAGATAGCGGCCGCGCAGACGCCCAAATGGCTGCGGTTTCTCAAGGACATGGGCACGTACTTCCCCACCTTGCTCAAGGCGTCGGGCATGACCATTCTCCTGGTGCTCATCACCATGGTCATCTCGCCCGTTGCCGGACTCTTCATCGCGCTTGCCAGGATCAGCCGCATCAAAAGCATTTCATTCATCTTCTGGTGTTATATCTGGATATTCCGGGGTACTCCGCTTCTGCTCCAGCTCTTCTTCATTTATTACGGGCTGCCGCCGCTGGGCATCACCCTGGACCCGTTCACCGCAGCGGTGCTCGGCCTGGGACTGAACTATTCGGCCTATCTGGCCGAGATCATGCGCGGGGCCATCGAAAGCATCGACCCCGGGCAGATGGAGGCTGCCAAATCGCTCGGGATGACCTACTGGCAGGCCATGAGACGCATTATCGTGCCCCAGACCTACAAGCGGCTCGTGCCGCCCGTGGGCAACGAGTTCATCGCGCTGATCAAGGACACCGCCCTGGTTTCGACCATCGCCATGGTGGAGCTCATGCGGGCCGCGGACCAGATTTTCAACACGACATTCAATATCTTCATCCTCATGCAGGCAGCCATGATCTACCTGGTGATGACCAGCATCTTCACCGTTTCCTTCCGGAAACTCGAGGACAGACTGGGGGTATATGAGAACCGATGATCGAACTGGTTGATGTCGTCAAGCGTTTCCACGACTTTCTTGCCGTGGACCGGGTGAGCCTGAAGATCGACAAGGGCGAGAAGATCGTCATCATCGGACCGTCAGGCTCCGGGAAAACCACGCTGCTCAGGATGATCAACTTTCTGGAAAAGATCGACTCGGGCCGGATACTGATGGAAGGCAGGGAAGTAGGATACCGCAAAGACAAGAAGGGCAGGCTCGTGCTGGAAAAGCAGGATGTCATCTGCGCATTGCGCTCGGAGATCGGCATGGTGTTCCAGCACTTCCACCTTTTCCCCCATATGACCGCCCTGCAGAACGTCATGGAAGGGCCCATCACCGTCAAGAAACAGCCCCGGGAGGATGCACGCAGGATCGCCCTTGACCTGCTCGGCAAGGTGGGCCTGCTGGACAAGAAAGACACCTATCCGGCATTCCTTTCCGGAGGGCAGAAGCAGAGGGTAGCCATTGCCAGGGCTCTGGCGATGAAACCCATGCTCATGCTTTTCGACGAACCCACCTCCGCGCTCGATCCCGAGCTCGTGGGAGAGGTTTTCACCACGATCAAGAAGCTTGCCGAGGAGGGGATGACCATGGTGATCGTCACCCACCAGATGGGCTTTGCCCGTGAAATGGCCGACCGAGTCATCTTCATGGACGAGGGAAAGTTCATCCTCGAAGGAACCCCCAAGGAGGTCTTTTCGCATCGCATGGATAATGCGCGGGTCAAGGCCTTTCTCGACAAGGTCCTGTAAGAAAAGCCCCTTCCGGGCGCAAGCCGCACCAATACGCCGGCTCGACGGTTGGTCGTACCGCCTACGGCATCGCGCCGATTTCCCCCTGTCCTGTAGATTCTCATCCTCGTGCAGTTATTCATAGAGTTATCAGAGAACATGGTTATTGACCGACCTCATCAGATCATCGCTATAGGAGACTCGCTGACCTCGGGATCACAGCCTGGAGTCAGCGAGTATGCGCCGTACACCGGTCCGGACGCACGGGAGCTCCTCTCCACATCATACCCCTACGTGCTCTCCGAGCTGCTCTCCGTCAGGCTGGGCCCCAGACTTGTCCGGAACCTCGGGAGGAGCGGGAGCACCACGCGCGACTGGCTGCCCGGAAACGTGTGGGAAAGAAAGGATGTTCCGGGCTTTCCGCTGAACGGAAAGCCTCTGGACATGATCCTGGCGTCGCGGGAGGATATCAGGCTGTGCCTCATGATGATCGGAACCAATGACGTGAGCAGTTCCGTGCTGCCGGACTTCCTCATACGGAGGATCAACGGCGTCATCGGGTATGAGGATGACGACTTTCTCATGACCCGGGAAAATCTGGTCATCATACTGACCCGCCTGCACGAGAAAGGCATTACAACCTATCTTGCGAAGATTCCCCCCAACAGATACCAAGGCGGGATCGGCATCCTCGGTATCGACAGAATCTTTTTTACCCAGAGGAAAGTACAGGAGAAGCTGGACCTCTATACGCGCATGGTGAACAGCAGAATCGACGAGATATATACATCGTATCCCCACCTCGCCCGCAGAGGGCCAGACTTTTACACGCTCTTCAAGGGCAGGAGCGATATCTGGAACCGGGACCTGATGCACCTGAACACACTGGGATACCGGTTCATGGCCTGGACCTGGGCGGGGCTCCTGAGGTCGGAGAAGATCGATATCCAGGTGTGACCTTCTTTTTTGAGGAGAGCCGTCTTCCTCCGGCCGAACGCTTGTGCTGTATCGCAAAATCGTATAAATTATAAGAAGTAAGGAAGACAGCAGGCCGATCCTATTGAAGCGGGAAGACATGATCTTCAGGACGACCTGAGAGGAAATGTCATGTGCGACACCTTTGCGGTAGGAGAGCGGCGGACATCCAGGGGCAGCTGGATCTTCGCAAAAAACTCGGATCGAGAACCCGATGAGGTTCATCTCGTTGTCTCTTTGCCTCGCAAAGAATACCGCCGCGATCAAGACCTGAGATGCACGTACATCACTATTCCCCAGGCGCGGAACACCCACGCGGTTCTCCTCTGCAAGCCGTTCTGGATCTGGGGGGCCGAAATGGGGCTCAATGAAAGGGGAGTGGTGATCGGCAACGAAGCCTTGTTTACGAAGAAAAAGCCCGAGAAATCCCCCGGCCTCATCGGTATGGATCTTGTGCGCCTGGGACTGGAGAGGGCAGGCACAGCCCGGGAGGCTGCCGACGTCATTGCAGGCCTGCTCAGACGCCACGGGCAGGGCGGCGTATGCGGCTACCGGGACAGGAAGTTCGCCTACATGAATTCCTTCCTCATCATGGACCGTACCGAGATCGTCGTCCTGGAGACTGTCGGCAGGGATTATGCACTGAAAAGTTATCAGGACTGCGCCGCTATTTCGAACGGAATCACCCTCGGTAACGACTGGAAGAAGTCGAGCCTTCCCTGGGGCACGAACCTCCAGATGTACAGTGACCCTTTCATGACCTATTTTTCCGGAAGCCGCCGGAGAAGAGAGCAGGTCATGGACCGCATAAGCGCGGCCGGAGGCGCTTTCTGTGTGGACAGTGCATTCGAGATTCTCAGAGGACACCGGGGGGATCGTCCGTTCACCGGGCTCAATCACGATGTGTGCATGCATGCAGCCGAGCCTCTGATCAGGAGATCTCATACCACCGGGTCTCTGGTGGCGGAACTGGACGCCTCGTCCGGGTTCCGCATCTTCGTAACGGCCGGATCTTCTCCATGTCTGACGCCCTTCAAGCCTGTCCTACCGTTGAAAATGCCCGCCGGCGTCGATCAGGGCGGTCCGCGTTACAGCGACGACTCGTACTGGTGGAGACACGAGGCGTTTCGCATCCAGGCGGAGATGCGGCTGACAGAGGTGCAGGGCCCTCTTCTGAAAGAGATCCGGGAGCTCGAGGGCCAATACTGCACCAACATACCTTTTTCTCCGTGGGAGGGCGCGGATAGGGCGCTCCTTTCGGCGAGCGAGGAGGCGTTCTTCCGATCCTCGGCGCTCGAGGCCTCATGGCTCCAGGCCATGAAATCAATGGACAGGGATGCGAGGCCGCTGCACAATGCATTCTGGAAATCGATCGCCAGACGGAATCACGTTCCTTTCGATTGAATGCCCAGCCGCTCGCGGTGCAGCGCTTCAACCGGGTGATATCTCTTCAGCCCGG
>DCDF01000107.1:30675-40605 GCA_002316295.1 Syntrophaceae bacterium UBA1062
TCTCCCCCCCCCCCTAAAGGGCGCCCACGTGAGTGGACCAAAGGAAGGTTACGGGAAAGAGGAAGACGGTCAAACAACTCCTTGATATCCCGCCGCCCGGCCTCAAGAGGTGCCGCATTGTCGCTTCGGCAATGAAGGAGAGAACAGCGCAGCGGGAGAAAACGCTTCCAAATCACTTGCTCTCTCGTTATCTTGCACTGCTTGTTTCATTGTCGGGCAATAATATCTTGCAATAATTGGCGTATTTATCTATTCTGTTGAATGAACCCGGATGCCGATCGTGGCAGCGGGGCAGGCCGGGGAGCATTGCGGATGAGCTCCAATCTTTCCCGCTGTCGGGAGTTGCCGCATGACGGCAGAGAGAAAACACCAGCAGGAGGCGTTGGGAATGAATGATACCTTCGGGAATATGATAAACCGGATCCGGGGCCTGCCAGGATATCCGGCTCTCCAGACCAGAGTGAAGCATATTCTGTGCGACACTGTGCTTTCCGTACTTGGACCGGCTTTCGAGGTTGTGGGCAGGTATGTCCCCGAGTTCAGGAAAGAGATCGAGCCCTGGGAAGAAGGAAGGCGATTTTCCATAGGTGTTCTCCCGAACGGGCCCGCTGTTACTCTGGAGAAAACGGGCGGGCGAATCCGTTATCTCGGCAAGGGAATGAGGTCGCCTCACATTTCCATGGCCTTCAAGAACTACGACTCGGCCCTGCTCGTACTGATGAGCATCATGGGATCGCACCAGGCCTTTGCTGAAAACCGGATCCTCGTCTACGGTGATCTCGCCAAGACCATGGAGATCAACCGGGTGGTGAACATCGTAAATGCCTATCTCCTTCCCGGATTTGTACTGAAAACCGTCCTGAAAAGGCCGCCGAAGATGGGCATCAAGAACTATATCAGCAAGGGCAAGGTATACGCCGGCCTTCTGCCGGCAGTCGTCAGGCATATGATATGACCATAAAATCCGCCAGGAGGGACTCATGATACCCCATTATTATCAGCATTTCTGCCCGGTCAAAATACTCTCGGGACACAATGCGGTGAGCAATATTCCATTTGAGCTGGATATCCTCGGATGCAAAAGGGCAATGATCGTCACCGACAAGGGCGTTGTCGGAGCGGGGCTGATCAATATCGTCAGGGAGGCTTTCTCTGATTCGGACAGGGAAATCGGATATATTTTCGACGAGACTCCGCCCGACTCCAGCAACCGGCTCGTGAACAAGCTCGCAAAGCTCTTTGAAAAGCAGAAGTGCGACTGTTTCGTTGCCGTGGGCGGCGGCAGCGCCCTTGATACCGCAAAGGGGGCGAATATCGTGATATCCGAGGGCACGGACGATATTCTCAAGCTGCAGGGTAACGAGATCATCAAGGCGGACCTGTTTCCCATGATCGCCGTGCCGACCACCGCAGGCACCGGCTCCGAGGCCACGAAGGTGGCCGTGATCTACAACGAGGAGAAAAACACGAAGATGGCCTTCGTTTCCGACCGCCTGTATCCCAGAGTCGCCGTCCTCGACTCGCGTATGACCATGACCGTGCCGCCCAGACTCACCGCTGCAACCGGCATGGATGCGCTCACTCATGCGGTCGAAGCATACACCTGCCTGCAGAAGAACCCCATCGATGATATCTTCGCCCGCGCCGCCATCGAACTGGTTCGCAAGTATCTTGTGAGGGCCACGGAAAACGGCCGTGACGAGGAGGCCAGGCTCGGCATGGCAAATGCCTCGCTGTTCGCGGGCATCGCCTTCTCCAATTCCATGGTCGGCATGGTCCATGCCCTTGCACACGCCTGCGGCGGGGTATGTCACGTCCCTCACGGGCTTGCAAATGCCATCCTGCTTCCTCACGGGCTCGAATATAACATTGCCAGCGTTCCCCAATACATCGCCGAGCTGTCCGGTATGCTCGGCGGCTCGATCGAATACATGGAGGTCAGGGATCAGGCCATGGTGACGGTTTCCCTGGTGAAGAACCTTCTGAGCAGGCTCAACCGGATCAGCGGGATTCCCATGAGGCTCAGGGACGCAGGGGTTTCTGAGGATAAGCTTCCCGCAATCGCCCGGGGTGCTGTAAACGACGGCGCGCTGGCGTTCAATCCTGCCGAGGTGAGCTATGAAGAGGCACTGGAGGTGCTGAAGCAGGCGTTCTGATTATCTCCGGCCGAAAGGATTTGCCCTATGGCGCATGCGGGCTCACGTTCCGGGCTCGTCGGGAATTCGTTGTCCGGCTATTGAGGGAGGCCTCCCCCGTTTCGCCGGCCCGAAGAATCGTGCGATTGGCGAATGGCGCGGGGAAGATTTTCGTGCCCCGGTCTCGGATGCCGCTCGCATGCCCCGGTTCCTTACGGGCGTTCCTGTCCTGCGGTGCAGCCTTGAGATCGGGATGGAATGGATGATTCTTATGTCTGGGGGGATGGATCTGATGAACGATAAATACCGGATAATCGGGCCGCTGTACGACATCGTGGCAAGGATATACAGCGCCGGCCGCATCGATAAGTGCAAGACCGCAATGCACGATCATATCAAGCCCGACGACTATGTGCTTTTCGCCGGGGTAGGGCAGGGGACCGATGCCGTTGCCGCGGCCGAGCGGGGTGCACGGGTCACTGTCGTCGATCTCTCGGATTCCATGCTGGATATCTTCGCCGGAAGAATATCCGGCAGGCATTTCCTTCATCCTGTCGAGACAGTGCATACCGATATCCTCAAGTATGAAGAATACGGGAAGTTCGACATGGTCTACGCAAACTTCTTCCTCAATGTCTTCACCAGGCCCATGGTGCTTGCGGTAATCGAGCACCTCGCCAAGCTGGCAAAGCCCGGCGGTTATGTGGTGATCGGGGATTTCGCTCTCCCGTCGGGCGGAGCCGTCGCACGAGCCTTCCAGAGCCTGTACTGGTATATTGCGGATATTTTCTTTGTGTTTGCAGCCAGAAACGCCTTCCATCCCGTATACGATTACCAGACCATGCTCAAAGGTCATGGTTCCCAGATCGAGAAAGTGAGGTGCTTCAGGTTTCTTTTTGATGACCGTTTCTGCTCGATACTCGCTAGAAAGGGGTAAGGCGTGATATTGGAGGATAATCCGCTGCGCTCCCTCGGATGCCGTGAAAAGATGTTCACCGCGGGGTGAAAATATTTACCCATAAAGAAAAAATCCCACCGATTGAAGAAAACAAGCAATCCCTTGGAATAATTAATAAAAAAAATATCAATACTAGATGTAACCTGATAATAGCCTAGTATTTGTTTCGTGTTTCGGGCCATTCTTTTTGGCACGTTTCGTGATTATTCCACCCCCATGACATGCATATCCCGAAATCAGGAAAGATCGTTGGGACATGATAACAGCACCAGGTTCTCATGAAAGGAAGGCAGTGATGAGAAATACGTCAACTGAGCACAAGGTAAGGTCACTCAGTAGTATTTCAGAGGTCAAAAATCAGGTCGCCATATCGCCGCTGATCTTGAGGAAGATGTATTCCAGCGGCAGTCTCATGAATCTTGATGAGGGAGTGGGTTTTCATATCAAGAACCAGATCCGCGACGCCATGCTGACCGGTATTCATCAGGTCGCCATCAACGGCGCCGAGATACCCCTGGACAGTGTTTTTATCCGGAAAAACGGCTCCAGGCTGAGGGCGGATATGATCGATGCGGACAACGCCGTCTGCTTCCCCCTGGGAGAGAATATCGAGATCCATGCCTCCATCGCGCCCCTGCACAAGAATCGGGAGCATCACGTAAGCCTGAGCTTCGAGACCGATCCGTTCGGCAGGATGAATCTGGATGCAATGGATACGGTCGTGGAGACGAGGACCGACCATACCCGCATCCCCTGTGTAAAGGAAGCCAACTATGAACCGGATATCGTCCGGAAGCGGCAGGAATTCGTAGAAAACTTCTCCGGAGTTCAGCTTCATCATATCAAGCACCACTCGTTCGATCCGGTTCTCACCAAGGGGAACATCGAGAACTTCACCGGCGTCGCCCAGATTCCCATGGGATTTGCAGGCCCGATAAAGGTCAACGGCGAGTACGCCAAAGGCGAGTTCCTCATCCCGCTGTGCACGAGCGAGGGAACTCTCGTTGCGTCGTACAACCGCGGCATGAAGATCCTCAATATGTGCGGCGGGGTTACCACCACAATCGCCGAGGACAGGATGCAGCGGGCGCCGGTATTCGTTTTCGAATCTTCCCGCCAGGCGAGAGATTTCTCCCAGTGGCTGGATGAAAACATGGACGAGATCAAAAAGCAGGCCGAGTCCGCATCCAAGGTAGCCAAGCTCCTGGAGATCGAAAAATACCTGGCGAGCAAGTTCGTCTACCTGCGGTTCAACTATTATACCGGCGACGCGGCGGGCCAGAATATGGTGAGTATGGCTACATTCGTGGCCTGCAGCTGGATCCTCGCTCAGTACAAGGAAATCCAGCATTTCTATATGGAATCCAATTTTGCCACCGACAAGAAGTGCTCGCAGATCAATACCCTCAATACCCGGGGTAAGAGGGTGACAGCGGAGATCACCGTGCCCAGGGATGTCCTGATTCACCAGATGCGGGTCGACCCGGACACCCTGGTCTATCACAGCCAGGTGGCCAATCTGGGAGCATTCATGTCCGGCTCGACCAGCAACGGTTTGCATTCGGCCAATGCTTTGGCCGCTTTGTTCATCGCAACCGGTCAGGATGTCGCCAACATAGCCGAGTCATCCACCGGTCTGATCTATACCGAGGTGACCCCGACGGGGGATCTGTATGCTTCTCTTACCCTTCCGTCGCTCATCGTGGCCACCTACGGAGGAGGGACAGGCCTGCCCACCCAGAGAGAGTGCCTCGAGATTCTCGGCTGTTATGGGCAGGGCAAGGTAAAGAAATTCACCGAGATTGTTGCAGCGGTAGCCATTGCAGGGGAGCTGTCCCTCGCATCGGCCATCTCGTCGCTCGACTGGGTCACCAGTCACGAGCGGCTGGGGAAGAACCGCTGATGCGATAGGAAAAGGAGGAATACCATGGAAAGCACTGTCAGACTCACACCAGTCCACACACAGGCTCTGGAAGATCGATACCCGGAGGTACTCCCCCTTGGTGTCCAGAAGACGAGGACGCACCTCAGAGAGATCGGCATCGACATGTTCAGCCTCGAGGAGCGGATCGGGTTTCTCAAGAAATACGGGAGCCATTGCCTGTCCTTTTCGGCGTTCCAGCCGAACATGCATTTCTTTGACGTATCGGGCATAGGCTATATCGCTTATGTGAAGAAGTGGGGAACCCGCTTTGTTCTGGCCGATCCCATTTGCTCTGAGCGC
Source organism: Syntrophaceae bacterium UBA1062 (assembly GCA_002316295.1). GTDB lineage: Bacteria > Desulfobacterota > Desulfomonilia > UBA1062 > UBA1062 > Phosphitivorax. The sequence goes on from DCDF01000107.1 coordinate 35,993, forward strand.
GACCGCGAATATCTCGTGAGCGAGTTCCTCAAGGACAAGGCGAACACGGCATTTATCCAGATATCGGAACCGTTCGCAGATCTTCTTCACGAGAAGTTCGGCCTCTATACGACCCAGTTCGGCATCGAAAGCATCGTCGATCTGAAGCGCTGGGATCTGAAGGGGAAAAGGAAGCAGGTTCTCCGCACCTCTATCAACAAAGCCAGGAAAGACGGCGTCCGCTTTCTTGAGATGAACGGAGACAACAACGACGACGAGCTCACCAGAGAGTGGCTGCGCACCAGGAAAGTGCGGAGGAAGGAAGTCGTATTCCTCATCAGGCCAAGGGATCAGAAATATCAGGAGGGGACAAGGAGATTTTACGCCTTTTTAGGGAATGAACTGCTCGGGTTCATCCATTTCGACCCGGTGTATGCGGATGGAAACATTATAGCCTATGTTCCTAATATTTCACGATTTTCGCCGAAGTTCAAGCAGGGAATCTTCTACCCCCTCATGGTTCATGCCATGGAAACCTTCCAGGCCGAAGGCGTGCCGTATCTGTATCTCGGGCTCTCCCCGCTTGCTGTGGCCGACGATGACAAGCCAGGCGAGTCCGGAATCGTGAAATGGATGATCCGCCTTCTCTACAAGTACGGCAACATCCTCTACAGCTTCAAAGGCCTTCACTTCACCAAATCCAGGTTCCTGGGGACCGAGGTCAAGACATTCTGCGCTCATCGGGAATGGCTGCCGATAAAGTCGTTCCTCACTATCTTCAGGATTTCCAATATCATCTGATTTTCGGAAAACGATCCGGCGGGCCGGTTTTGCGATGCCGATCCGCCGGCTGTTTCCCGTCCCTTTGCCGAAGGCGTGCGGCGTAATGCCGACCGATCGCCCGCGATGACAATCGTTTCTTGCAATCGGAGGGGCTTTTGCGATGAAGCACCGAAGCGAGCAGGATTTCCGGGCTCTCACAGGCGGCCGACGCCAAGGCTGTCCGGCTCTTTCCCCTCCCTGACCGCGCAGGCTAAAAGGCGCTTACCCGGGCAAATTTCAGGATGGGCCAGCCGGATGCCAGGGCCGCCTTCCGCAATCTCATGTCCGGATTGGTGGCGACCGGGTGTCCAACCACTTTCATGAGAGGGATGTCGAAGAACGAATCGGTATAGAAGTAGCTTTCGGAAAGGTCTGTCCCGGTGATCTCCGCCCATTCCCGGGCATACTCCCGTTTCCCTTCGCCGTAGCATAGCGGCTTGATGAGCCTGCCGGTAAGGATGCCGTCCTTTTCTTCCACCCGGGTGCAGATCACGTCTGCTATATCCAGCATATCCGCCACGGGCTTGACAAAAAAGCGGGGCGAGTTCGAGATGACCGCCACCCGGTGCCCTCTGGCCTTATGCTCATTGATGAGCTCGGCGGCCTCCTTGTAAATCGCCTTTCTCGTCGTGGCCTCGAACCACAGCGAGCCGAACCGTTCCATATCGCTCGAGGACGTGCCCGAGAGCATGGACATGTTTCTCTCGTACCACTGCTCGATATCGAGCAGCGACAGCCGGTACAGGATGATCTTGAAGATGCCCAGCGCCAGGTGGCCTGCGGGAATCAGCCCCTGTTTCCTGGCGTATTTCACCGATGTCAGGCCGGAATTTTCCCAGATGATTGTGTGATCCATGTCGAAAAAAGCGGCGATAACTCCCATAACTGGTATGTTTACCAGAGCATTCTGTAGATGGCAATCTGTCTTCACCTCAGGGCCTCCGCTTCCGGGCTTTGACAAGGCCATATATTCACAGTATCATATGAATCCCGGATGGCATATTGCACCGGTCATACGGGGCGCGAGGAATTGTTCGGAGCCCCTTGATATGATCCTGAGGGTATTGATGAGAGGAGATGACATGAGTCGCCCTTCGTGGGATGAATATTTCATGATGCTCGCAAAGCTCACGGCTTCGCGTTCCACCTGTCTGTCGCGTCCTACCGGCGCTGTCGTCGTTAAGGACAGGCAGGTCATTGCCAGCGGCTACAACGGGTCGCTGCCGGGAGAGGCTCATTGCATGGACGACGGGCAATGCTTCCGGCGTTCGCTCGAGTGGCCCGAGGCCATGAAATACGATATGTGCCGGTCTGCTCACGCCGAGGCCAATGCCATCGCGCTGGCCGCAAAGAAGGGGGTTTCTCTCGAAGGAGCGAGCATCTACTGCACGCTTGAGCCGTGCATCACCTGCGCGAAGCTCATCGTCATGTCCGGGATCGTCCGGGTGATCTACGAACATTCCTACGACTCGCCCATCCCCGAGCGGGACAGGTACTGGAGGTCTGTTCTCGCTTCCGGCAATATCAGCGTTGAAAAGCTCGTACTGGATAACGGGACCGTGCAGTATGCCGTGGGTTTTCTCAAGGCCGACACGTCGAAGAGGAGGTTGTAGCATGGTATTGGGGGCTGACAAGATCGTACATATGATCACTGGCGGAGTGGAGGTGGAGGACGCTGCGTCCGGTCGGATGACGGTCAAACCCCTGATCGAGCATCTCGGCAGTGATCAGATCGAACAGATCGAGGGTACCACCGTTGATTTGAGGCTCGGTGCGGTGTACCGCCCTGTGGGCAGAGCCAGCCTCATGAGAGACAAAAGGATCACGCCGGAGATCGAGAAGCTCATGGATATCAAGGACTCGCCCGACGGCGTTTACCTCATTTCCGGAGGAGAATATCTGCTGTTCCAGACTGTCGAACAGGTCAACCTGCCAAGAGACATATTCGCCTACATCAGGCCCCGCACCACGCTCATACGATCCGGTATACCTCTCCAGACCGCATTTATATCCCCGAACTACCAGGGGAGGCTCACCGTGGGAATGAAGCATCAGGGCGCAGGTGAGGTTGAGATCCAGATGGGGTTCAGGATCCTGTGCATCGCGTTTTATCCCATCGACGGCCGTGCAGTCCCCTATCGCGGCGTATGGCAGGGAGACAGGGTGTCGACAAATGGAGAGGAGGAGAGACCGTTTTGAAATATTTCTTGAAGGAATACGAGCACATCGAAAGATGGAAAGACCTCAGGAAGGATCTTTTCAGAAACGAAGAGCCAGCCATAAAACTCATCGGCATGACCACGCCGACCGAGGAGATGGCGGCCCAGGGCGTGACCTCAGAGACCCTGCCGGCGTACACGGCCAGGCAGAGTCATGAATCGGCCGGAACCCACGAGGACGACCTTCGGCTGAATAAAAAGCTCATTTCCTGGGAGCATCTCACGTGTCTCGAGGCGGTCCAGTTCGTGTACTACGTGACCGGGGTGTCGAAATCCCTGGCAGGCCAGTGGACCCGCCACAGGATCGGCATCGGTTGGACCTTCCGCTCCACGAGATATGTCAAGGCCAGCAAAAATATGTTCGTCTACCCGGCGCTGGAGTATATCGACTCGGAAGATACGGCCAGAGAGGTCTACCGGGCCTACGAGAGAGAGCACCGGCATGCCATGGATGTGTACGAGGAGATCAAGGGGCTGGGCGTGAGGAATCAGGAGCTCCGCCGGCTCATGCCCGTGGGGTGGTCGACCGCCGCATACGTGTACGTGAATGCTCGATCCCTGAGACATTTTTTCGAGCTCCGGCTGGACGGCTCGGCAGAGTGGGAGATCCGGAGGCTTGCCTACCTGATGTTCAACGATGTCATGGAAAAGGCCCCCACACTGTTCGAAGACTTCCTCGAGTGACGAACCGCCTCTGAAAACCGGGGAGATGAATCCCCTGAAACCGAGGCGCATCAAAAGAGAGAACGGCGTCGGCTGAAAAGGGCGTTTTCGCCGGGTAACCACCCGCATGCTTCCAACAGGGCCGGAGAGATCGTATGTCAAAACATGCCGGAGAGCAGGACATGTCGTCCACCACCAGAACAATCCTTAAAGAAGATGAGACCCTGGATTCTCTCGCCTGCGGAAACCTGCATGTGCTGCAGAAGAAGCAGGGGTACCGCTATTCCCTGGATGCCTATCTCCTCGCCGCTTCCGTGCAAGAGGCTCCGGGAACCCGCGTGATCGATATCGGGTCGGGCTCGGGAGTCGTATCCATACTCCTTGCCGCTGTCAAAGGTCTTCGTGTGACAGGGGTGGAGATCCAGGACGACATGGCGGATATGTCGAGGCGTTCAGTGGAGCTCGCAGGGCTTCAGGACCGTGTGGAGATCGAATGTGCCGATATCCGGCAATACCGCGGCGTGAAATTCGATGTGGTGGTGAGCAACCCCCCGTTTCGGCCGGTCCGGACGGGAAGGATCAATCCTGACCCCGGAAGGGCCGTGGCGCGGCACGAGATCTCTCTGGATCTGGAGGCGCTCCTGACGTGCTCGTACGATCTGCTCAATCCGGGCGGAAGGTTCTATGTAGTCTATCCGGCATGGCGGCTGCCGGATCTGATCAGTTCCATGAGGTCGAAGAGGATCGAGCCGAAAAGACTCCTATTCGTCCATTCCACACCCTCTTCATCTGCGGAAATCTGCCTGGTGAGCGGCTTGAGGGACGGCGGCAGGGAACTGAACGTTTGCAGGCCGTTGTTCGTATTTACTCACGAGGGTATGCATACACCCGAAATGCAGAAGGTTTTTCAGGAACTGGAGCTTCCAAAAA
>DCDF01000166.1 GCA_002316295.1 Syntrophaceae bacterium UBA1062
ATGATGCCGAAGGTGCGCCGCCGGGCCACTTCTTTCTCATTGTGTTTGCCGGCTTCCTGCCGTGTGCCCTCTCGAAGGGCCTCTGAAGTTGTCTCAATCGCCTGGGCTGTTCTCATCTTTCTGTCCTGTTTCGATAAATTGGGCGGGATCGAGTCTTGCCGGCCGTCGTGAGCGGCCGGACCGCTCCGCTCTGCGGCTGCGCCTCTCCCGCCTGAAGCGCCGCCTGATGCCTCTTCCCCCTCGGGCCCTGGTCGCCGGCCGTGCGATTCATCTTCTCTTGTGTTTCGGAAGAAAAGCGGGGGCGTGCCCGAAGGGCTCTATCGGTTTTCGCAGGGAGAACCGTAAGATCCGTTTACAGAAGAGACAATCCTGTCAGAGAAATCCGTGTTTCATGCAGCCCTATGCTTTAATGGCTCAGGCGCGCCGTGTCAATGGAAAAAGAGCACGCCGTCCGGGGCTTATGGCTTTTCAGGGGCAGCCGGCGTCCATGTCTTCGAGCGCCTTGAGCGCGACGCCGATCGCATCCGCCTCCGCCCTCTCCTTGAGGGAAAGATCGATGCACTCTCCCGTGGTGCGGTCATCTATGACCGCGCACACGCAGCCCGCGGCAAAGCCGTACACCCCTGACATCTTGAGCAGGGTGCCGCACTCCATCTCGAAGTTGAGGATGTTGAGCCGCCGGTACTCCTCGGTGATTCCCTGCAGGCGCCTGAGGAGATATGGGTTTGCGGAGGTGAGCGTCCGCTCCTGGCCTTCGAAGAAGGTGTCGACCGAGGCGGTGACGCCCATGTGCCAGTCCACCTTCAGCTCGCGCGCCGCCTGAACCAGGGCCATGGTGAGAAAAGGGTCAGCGGCGGCCGGGTACTCGGGCGGCGCGATGTCGAGCGACGCGCCCTGAGCGCACAGCGCCGCCCGGGTGATGATGACGCTGCCCGCCCGCACAGGGTCTTGAATAGAGCCCGTAGTACCCACGCGTATCATCCGGGAGAGGCCGAGCGCCGCCAGCTCATTCGCCACGATGCTCAAGGAGGGCGCGCCCATGCCGCTGGTGACGCAGACGATCTTTCTGCCGCCCGGAATCCGAACCAGGAAGCTCGCCAGCCCGCGGTTCTCGGACAGCGGCCGGATCAGCTCGACGCCGGGGAATGCGGTCGCGATCCTGCGCGTCCTGGCCGGGTCGCCGCACAGAACGGCGGCAAAGGGAAGATCGTCACCCAGGTCGCGTCTGCCGAAGCCGATGTGGTATTTTCTCTCTTCTTCCATGTCGTCCTCCCCTTTGCCCGGGCGTGCGGGGAATCGCCGGACATCCGGCGGACCCGGCCGAAGCCCGGAAGCCACTGCAAAGGATCAGTCGTCTTCAATGTCCTGGTCGCCGTAGCCAAGCGGCCCGTCGTCGTCTCTGCGCCCCAAGGGCGACTCCGGGCCCGCATCCGGCCGGCTCAAGGCGCCCGGCTGCATTCTGCGCGCGAAAACCAGGTATCCGGTGTGCCCGATCATCCTGTCCATGGGCCTGAGTCTGGCCGGTACGGCCTTGTAGGTGCGCAGAAAGATCTCCGCCACCTCGGTGACGAGATAGTCTGTTTTGTTGAATGCGAGCAGCACCCGGCTCACCTGGTTTGTGGTCGGCACCAAAATGCCCAGGTGCCCTCCGGGCTTCAGGGCGTCGTACACGATCGAGAGGAGCTTCCAGGGATCTCTCACGTCCAGGAAGAACGCGTCGAGGTTTTCTTCGTGAATCCCCTGCTCCAGGCCCTGGTGACGGATGACCACATTGCGGTCTTCCGGCCCCAGCCGGAGGCTTTTCGCGGCATGGTTGACCAGCCCGATGTCCTGCTCGTAGGAATACACCCTTCCCTCAGGGCCGACCGCCCGGGAGAACACCGCGGTCAGCGCTCCTGAGCCGGTGCCCGCCTCGGCGACCCTCCTGCCCGGGCAGATGTCCAACTTGATGAGGATGTAGCCCGAGTCTTTGGGATAGACGATCTGGGTGTTGCGCTTGAGCCCGTCCATGATGAAGTCGTGCATGTCGCACGGCAGCACGTAGTAGCGCTTGTCGCGCACCTCGAAGGTCCCTCCCGCGGGGATCTTCGCGAGCTCTTCGCGGCTGATGTGTCCGCTGGGGAGTCCCACGGATCCGGAGGCCCGCAGATCGACCACTCTCCTGAACCTCGCCAGGTCGGTGACCAGTATTCTGTCAGCGAGCAAGTCTTCCATGCGTCCTCTCTTTCTTCATTGTGCAGCGCCGTCCTTTTCAAAAATCCATGCGCAAAACCGATGCGTATGGATGTTGCATACAGGCAGGCCTTGTGCTCTGTCAACCGGACAAGAACAATCAGCGGCGGTTCGGATGTTCTCCGAGAAGCTCTGGAAGGAGATAGAAATAAAGACAGAACGCCTGTTGAAGTCGTGTGAGCCCCTCTCCAGGGTCCGGGCTCGATTGTATGTGCTCATTATTCAGTTTTCATCGCAGCAGTCCTTTAAAATATACGCGGAACAGTATTAAACAAAAAAACGCGAGCTGGTGGACGCCAGCCGCTGCCGGGCTGCCTGATGACCGACGCATGGTACACGGAAGAAGAGGAGGAGATCCCATGAGACGGAAAACGGCAGACAGCGGGTGGCGCCCCTACCTCGCAGGGGCCCTTGTGGGGAGTGCCGGCTATCGCCTCGGTGTACGCTTTCACCCAGCTGATGGGAAAAACCAGCTATTTGGGCGCATCGACCATCTTCGTGCAGGCGGCTGGGCTGCTCAAGCGGGCGGCTGGGCCGGAGCGTGTGGAGGCAAACTAGTACTTCACAAAGGAGAAGGTGCGTGTCGACTGGCAATTCATGCTGGTTGTCGGCATCTTTTTCGGAGCTCTGATCGCTCGCAGGGAAAACCGGCGTCGCGGCCGTCATATCCGCGACGAGATGCGGGCCCGTCCCCGGTGCCGGCTCCCTGCTGCCGTTTGCGGCTGTCCTTCTCTCACAGGGAACCGGCGGATGTAACGGGAACCGCGATGGGCTCGGGAGATACAGGTATTTCTGTTGTCAGCGTCAATCCACCACCGCCGGGCCTGCTGAGAGTGACAATATCGGCGGTGATCTCTTCAACCGTCCATCCGTCAACCGCATCGCCTGCCGCCGCTTCCCATTTCCGGCCGGTGTTCTGATCCAGCAAAACAACGGCTGAAGCGTCATTCCGAACCGCAATGACCGTGAAGCTCCCGGCCCATGCTTCGCCCGCAGCAATGACCGCACACAAAATAACCGTGATTGAAATCATCCTCATTTGTTTATGCCTCCTCATCCGGCCTGTTATTCTTCATCCGCGTATTCATCCCTGAGATCTGGCATCTGTGAATACAGCGTGGTTAAAGAAACCAGAGACTGCTCAGGATATTTCGTCAGGCCGTAGTTTATCGGATATCCATAGAAATTTACTCCTCTGATCTCTCGAGGGCTTGGAATACGGAATATAGTTCCCCCTGTGTCTGGATTGAACTCCACCTGTCTTTTCACACCTCGGGCCGTATAGAGGGTTTGCTTATAAGCTACATGCATCATATCCAACGGATTGGTTCTCTGGGTCGAGAAGGAGGAGCCACTCAATCTAAAGACATAGTCGCTGAGGACATACGACTGCACATAGCGGCCTGCCCTGATACGGGGTATGCAGTAGTTATGCCGGCCCGGGTCCGGTGAGGCATACCTCGCTATTCCGTCGTCGGGGGAAAACCTTACATACACATTTTCAAAGGTCCGGGGAAAGACCGTGTGCTCGTCCCCATAGCCGTTTCCGTTGCCGCTGCTGCCGCCATCCACCGCGTCCAGTGCATCAAGACCGGTATCGTACCACTGTCCAAAAAGATTCACCTTGTCGGTATGGTTCACGACCGTGACAGGCGTCGGTTCGGAGATGTCCCTGAAACCTACGGCCTGGGAGTATTCTCCGATCAGCTCATTGCCCAGCGTCAGCGCACCACGGTACACCACGTATGCATAGATGTCGTAGGCCCATAAAGGCACTCCGCTGTCGCCCAGATCGAAATCGATCTCGACCGGCCGGTCTCTCGGAATGGATCGAATATCCGTGGACGCTGTGCAATAGCGAACACGGTTGTCGAACGGATCCGGATAAGAGATTTGCGGCGTGAAGGGATCATAATCCGACACCCGATATTGTACGACGAGCTCGATCGAGCCGTCCGGCATCTCCACGCCGCCATCGGTTACGTTCTGAGCCAGGATCCTGATATGGTCGAAGCCCTGTGAGTCCGGCCGGTCGGGTTCTGACAACAGCTGGGCATAGACGCCTGCCTCAGAGAGAGACAATGCTATTTTGTTTTCGTTTGCTGCATGACCTACACACACAGCGTCTTTTTCCGCACCAAGCTCGCCGCGGTATACCAGATAAAAGGAGCACCTTTCGGCAAAAATCGGAGGCGGGTTATCGCCGAGGTCGAACACGAGCTCGGTGGGTTCTCTCTCTATTGTGCCGACACCGTTCGCTTCCGGGAGAACGAGATACTGGTATTTATCATCGGCGGGCCAGTAGTGAATGGCCAGCTCGATGCTTCCATCGCTCATCTCCTCCAGACCGTCTTCTCCGCCCGAGGTGTTCCTGGCGGAGACGATGAGCTGAGCGCCTCCTTCCCCACCTGTATCTGATACGGCAAACGATTCGATATCGATCGTGCCGCGGAAAAAATACTTCAGGAGCCCTGCCGAATAGCTCACCGCGCGTGGGATGAGACGCTGGGCATAATCATCGTAAACATTGTTGTCGAGCATCGAATCCATTGTCATCCATTCATCATATACAGGCACGGTGCAGAGCCGGTATCCCGTATCCCCATGACACGTCTTCACAAAAAACTGTCTGCTTACGGTTCTCGACGAATCGCTGGGGTCAGGCACCGGCATGTCGACAGAAGACCCGACGCTGTCCCTGCTCGGATAGGGAAACTTGTTTGTTTTGAATATCGTGTCCCTGCTGAAAAAGTTTGCATTGGAATACTCTGCAAGGCCTGTGGGCTGATTGATCGTAACATCAGGATTTGAACCGACATATCGGTCTGTGTCTACAATCCGGGCAATGGGAAGGAGATTGTTCGGTACGGGAAGTATGCCTAGGACAGTTTCATCGTATGTATATAAGCTCTCATTTTCATCTTCACCATTCTTCAACCATTTATTGTCCCAATTTTTTGTTACGAATTTTTCATAATTCTTTCTGTCTAATATATGAGAATCGTCCCGTGTATGCAGCGGTACAGACGCATCCTGTATAAGGTGCATCAGCCTGCCGAGGCCCTCAAAGGTTTTCACATAATTCTTTGCTTGTTCATCTGGACTAGATGCAGTGAGCGCTTCATAAAAATATGAACGTACGTCTTTCCAGCTGTATTTGCCATAGGACTGGTTATCACACTGCGCCCAGAGAATAGAGGAGGAGCCCAACTCTTTAAAACCTGCTTCACTCCACTGCAGGAGCGGATTGTGAAAATGTCTCGCAGACCTCAAGGAAGGATTGTCCTCATATCTTCCGCCGTTCGTGAAACACTTGAGAACTGATATTTCTTCTGGCCTGCCCAAGCTCAACTCATACCCAGAGAAACTTATCCACCATGTTCTGGCAATAACTTCATCTTTCCCTCTTTCAAGACCCAAATAACACCGCAAGTATTCGTCTATCGAAAATCCATTGATATGATTATTTAAAATAAACTCATGAATCTTTTCATGATCATGCTTTTCATACGAAAAGCATGAAAAAGATCCTGTTATAGTGAATAATATTAAAAATATCGCAAAAATACCGGATGATAAACATTTTTTCATTTCGCTTTGTCCCTCCCCCATAAGTATTTGTCTTCCATTTCAAACATTTCCCTCAAAGCAGGTGTTGTTTTGCTAATTGAAAAAGATCTGGCTCTCCTTCGCTCCTCCCACGTCTCCGCCTTCTTCAGTCCAACCACTGTATATTGATCAAATGGCCATACTCGCCCGATCTTCATTACGTTTTGTGAATATGTAAATGAAAAACACAACGATCTGAGCTTTCTTTCGGGATCTTTCAACGGAATAAAAGGTCTTGTATTTGCACCGTATTCTCTGAAATAACGCCTCTGCCCCTCCTCAGTATCCGCTTCACGCTCCAGAACAACACCCTCTACTCTTTTATCAACATATGGATAGGCTATAAAACATCCAAGCATTCCTCCGCCCCTATCCAATCTACGATGTCCAGGCTTATAAAAGATAAACTCGGGCGGATTCGTGTAATGTATGTACAAAATCCAATACATGAATTCCAAGGGTAAAATATGACCCCAGCTCCCCCTTGGCCCCCTGATGCTCCATTCACCATTCGCATCGGTGAGCACTTCACGGGCCATCTTGAATCTTGTGTCGGCGCCTGTGCCTATACCCGGCCAGCTCTTGTGCCACACCGCCACCACCGCGGCCCCTTCGATCGGCTCAAGCGT
>DCDF01000015.1 GCA_002316295.1 Syntrophaceae bacterium UBA1062
CCTCTTTCAGAAATTCCATGGACTTCGTCATGTCTTCATTGTCTCCTTTCACTTCTCTGGGTGCTCATGAAAAATCTTCTGTTTTTAATAGCCCGGGGAGTCGCTGAATCAAGAGTGCCGGTATCCCTTCCGCACTTTTTTTACGACCACGGTGAACTTCGAACCCCGGCAACGACAAAAAAGTAAGCAAGCGTACAATGTTGCTTTGTCTTCACAGGGGCCGGCATGTTCAACTCACTGATATTCCTGATGATAATGACCTGGCTCGCAATTTGCCAGCTCATTTGAAGAAAAACACAGCACGACTGGAGGCCCCGGATGAGAAACGCAGACAAGGTAATCCTCATCATCATTTCATTCCTGATCCTTTCCCCGGCCATGGGATTTGCGGCATCAGTTGTTGTAAGCTGGAACGCGAATACAGAGAGCGACCTCGCGGGATATATCGTCTACTATGGCACGAGGTCGGGGAACTATACAGCTTCGGTGGACACGGGGAATGTCACGAGGTATCAGTTCAACAACGTACAGACCGGTGTCACCTATTATGTGGCCGTATCCGCATATGACACTTCAGGGAACGAGTCGGAGTTATCGGATGAGGCAAGCATATATGTATCCTCCTCACCGACGCAGGTAAAACCGACGATATCGCTTCTCAGCCCGCAGAACGGAGCGACGGTGAGCACCAACCCACTCTTCTCCTGGAGCGGAAGCGGCATGGTGAGATACAAGGTCCTCGCCTCGCTGGACAACCGGACCTACTACACCATATACACCGGAAGCGGAACCTCGTGCAGGCTATCGTCCTCGAACTGGAACGGGGCGATCCGCTCGGGAGCGCGGGTGTACTGGTATGTCCAGGGAACCGCATCGGACGGCAAAGTGTACAAAAGCAGTGTCTTCACCTTCCGGAAGAGATAACCGGACGTTGTTCCCATACATTGCATAGACGGCACAGGGGTCCGGTCCTCTGTGCCGTCCCCCTCACTCTCCGGCGGGAGTCTCCTCGCCTTATATGCTCCGGTTCAGTGTCTCCATGATCCTCTCGACGCGATCCCCTGCGTTCATGCGGCTGATCTCGTGCGCTTCGTCGAAATCCCCTTTGAGCATGCGCAGGCCGTACAGCTCGAACTGGATCTCCTCTTTGGTCCGCATGCCCAGGCGCCTGAATATGGAAACCGGCGGACACCACCCCTGGATCGCATGCTGGAGCAGAAAACCCAGGATGACCACGGGCAGCAGGAGGATCCACCAGCTTCGAAACAGCAGAGCCAAGATGAGCCCCGACAGCCCCAGGGAGGCGGCGTTCGCCTCGATGGCCCGTTCGATGTCCCATTCCCGCTTCAGCATCTCGATCCGCCTGCTGATCCGGCCCGGGCGATAAGCATGGAACAGCAGCGACTTCCCTGTCTTTTCCATGATATCCCGGTTGATGGATGGCGGGGTATGCCGTACGACCCGATCCATCAGGCTTTTCCCGTGTTCGGTGACCTGCATGGGAAATTCTCCTTACACCCTGAACCTGACCATGACAGGAATGCTGGAGGTGAAGGTCGGATAGGTGTAGACCGTATCATGGAGGTCGCGGGCGGTGATATTGAACTTCATCGCCAGGACAAAGATATTGATGAGCTCCTGGGCGTTGTGACCGAGGATATGCGCGCCGAGGATTCTGTCGCTCCGGCTCTCGATGATCACTTTCGAATAGGCGGCCTGCTCGGCGTAGATGCTCGACATCCGCAGGCCGAGGAGATCATGGGTTGCGGTCGTGAAATCCAGCCCCTGCTTCTTCGCCTCGTGCTCGGTCAGGCCTACGCCGGCTGCCGCCGGGATCGTGTAGACTGCGGCGGGGACGGTCCGGTAATCTCTGGCCTTGAGGTCATCCGAGGTGATGTTGTGGGCGACGATATGGCCCTCGTACGAGGCGACCGGTGAGAGATGGGGCGAGAGGCTCACCACATCACCTGCCGCGAACACGTCTTTGTTCGAGACACTGCGGAGATACTCGTCCACGACAATGCCCCGGTGATCGGTGTCGATGCCAGCCTTGTCGAGATCGAGACCGTCAATGTCCGCGACCCGGCCCGCCCCGTTCGCCACGATATCGGCGTGGATGGTACTGGAGACCGTGAGGTTCGGGATATTCAAGGTCACCGCCGAGCCCTCCCGGGTTTTCTGAATCGATTCCACATGAACGCCCGCGCTTATCTCCACGCCGAGGGACCGGGTGAATTTTCCGAGCTCCCTTACCACATCCTCATCCATGTCCGGCAGAACCCGGGAGGCTGCCTCCAATATGGTCACCCTGCTCCCGGCGCGTGCAAAGATATGGGCGAACTCCATACCGACCGCGCCCCCGCCGATAAACACGACCGAGCCGGGCAGATCGTCGAGCTCGAAGAGGTCATCGCTCGTCAGCACGTGCTCAAAACCGGGAATCGGCAGTTTCCTGGGCTTCGAGCCCGTGGCGATCACGATCTTGCGGGCCCGATATTCTTTTCCCTCCACAGCCACGCTCTTCGGGCCGGTGAATCGGGCGGGGCCGTTTATCGTGTCGATCCCGAGAGAGTGAAATCTGTTCCTCGCATTTCTGGACACATCCCTGATCATGAGCCGCTTGAGCTCGATGAGATCTTTCCAGTTCAGCTCTGCGCCCTTCACGCTGACCCGATGCTCAGAGGCCCGCTGCACGCACGCCACTGACTCGGCCGCGGCCGATAGGATCTTTTTCGGGATGCAGCC
>DCDF01000205.1 GCA_002316295.1 Syntrophaceae bacterium UBA1062
GGAGTTGGAAACGATCAACGCTTCACCTGGGTCGGGTACCGCGCACATACGACTATGAATCGCAGGCTCTTCTGGAAACTTCGTGTGGAGAGCAGGGAGGACAGAAAATGAAAAGAAGACCCATAAGTATCTCGGAATTTGTCATCCAGGCGCACTCCATATGGTCGCATCAATGGCTCGTGCTCACCAGCGGCGATTTCGAATCCGGTATGTTCAATTCCATGACTGTCGGTTGGGGGAGCTTCGGAGTCATGTGGAATGTGCCCTTTGCTCAGGTTGTGGTGCGTCCGGGAAGATACACCTATCAGTTCATGGAACAATACGACACGTTCACCCTGTGTGCACTGGGGAAAAAGCACCGCGACGCGCTCAAGATCCTCGGCAGCCGGTCCGGCAGAGATGTCGACAAGATATCGGAGGCGGGCCTGACCCCGATTCCATCAACCAGAATAGCAGCCCCGGGGCTCGCCGAGGCTCAGCTCATCATGGAGCTCAGGAAGATATACTGGGACGATCTCGAGCCCGGGCATTTCCTCGACCCGTCCATCGAGAAAAACTACCCCGACAGAGACTATCACCGGATGTATTTTGGAGAGATACTTGCTATCACAGGCACAGGGTCGTATTCAATTATCTGATGATGCACATCGCCCCCGGCGGCCGGAGAAAACCATGAAATATTCGAAAAAGCTCTGGACGCCTGCATCAGCCGTTGCCTTTCACAGAACGGCCAGGGCGGGCCGCTGAAAGGAACATCTCCATATGCTCGAAGTACGATGGCTCGGCTGTGCAGGACTTGAAGTGACCATAAACTCCCGCACTCTTCTGATCGATCCATACATCTCCCGGCCAGGAATACTCAGGGTTCTGTTCGGCAGGCTCCAACCAGACCGCGACCTGATCGGCGCCTATACCGCCAGGCTCGCCGGGGCCGTTTCCGCGGTGATCTGCGGACACACCCATTTCGACCATACCCTCGATATCCCGGAGATTGTCCGTATTCTCGGCTGCAGGGCGGTGGGTGGCTCAAGCCTCAAAACGCTGATGGACATCTCAGGGGTGTCCTCCGAGGTGCTCGTCTGTTCCGGGAACGAGTATCTGAAGCTCGAAGACGATATCCGCGTTCGGATGATACCGTCGCTGCATGGACGCGTCCTCTTCGGGAAGATCCCCTATGCCGGAGAGATCGATCCGTCCCTCCCGCCGCCGCTCAAAGCCGCCCATTACCGGCTCGGCACTATGTTCATGCCGAGGATCGAGGTGGGAGGCCTAACGCTGATGCATGCCGGCAGCGCCAATTTCATCGAGTCCGAGCTCGACGGCCAACGCTGCGATGTGCTCTTCATGTGCGTACCCGGCTGGAAGGCTGTGCCGGAATATACGACCCGCATGGTGAATATCCTCAATCCCGAAGTGATCATCCCCTTTCACTTCGATGACTTCACCCGTCGCATTCCACCCTCCGGGAATATCCGCACCCTCGCGTTCACCGACATGAAAGGCTTCATCGAGCGCGTGCACAGGTACTCGCCGGGTGCGGTGATCCGTATCCCGAAAACAAACGAAGTGATGCGGTTCTGATCGGTCGCACCCGCCTTTTCGAATGGACCTCCTCCGGGAACCGGCGGCGCGGGAAGGAGCCGGGAACGCCGAAGTCCTGCCGTCTGTCTCCCGACAGCCCGGGTGGAACATGTCCCGCTCGGGGCTGTTTCAAACGGGGAAAGATTTGTCTTGAGCAGCCTCCAGCGAAGGATGGCCGGGCGCCCGATCCTGTTCGGATGCACAAGGATGGACAGGCTCCGGCGTCCTGCTCTGACTCATGAAGATGCCCAGAAAGACGAGGGCCGAGGCCAGATACTGCACAGCGGTGAATCTCTCTCCCAGGATCAGCCAGCCCAGAAACACGGTGAAGACAGGGATCAGGTTCACGAAGGCGGTTGCCTGGCTCGCCGGAATGCGACTGACGCCGAAGTTGTACAGTCCATAGGCGCCCAGGGTCACGAAGACCCCCAGATAAAGGATGCTCAGGGCGGGGACGGCGATGAATTCCGTAGGCAGGGGGGCTCCAGAGAGAAGCATGGCGGGAAAATAGAAAACCGTGCCGGCAAATGCCTGCAGTGCCGTGAGAAAAAACGGGCTGTATCGCTCGGTGAGCTTTTTGAGGGTAATGGTGTATCCTGTTGCGCATACCATAGCGAGAAATTCGAGGAAATTCCCCAAAGCCGGATGGGGGGCGCCGTCCGACGGAACGCCGCTCGCGCTGAGCAGGCAGACGCCCGAGATCGCTATGAAGAATCCGGCAATGGTCCTTTTCGTCACATGCTCACGGAGAAAGACATAGGCCGCCACAGCCACCATCAGCGGCAGTATCCCCGTGATCATCCCGGCCTGAGACGCAGTAGTGTTCCGTACCGCCGCGCTTTCCAGGAGAAAATACAGACACGGCTCGCACAGGATCATGAAGGCGAGATACTTGAAATCACCTTTCTTCGGGATATTTCCCCTGAGGCCTTTCGCGAAGAACAGGACGGATATGCTCCCTACCGCCATCCGCCCAAAGATCACCACCATGGGATCGTATCCTTCAAAGGCGAGCTTGAGCGCGATAAAGGAGCTGGCCCAGAGCATCATGGCAAGGATGAGACACATCACGGGCAGCGCGGCTGTTCTCCTCTTCATCTAAAAATCTCCGATCCTTTTCTTCAGGGTGAAGGCGTTCATCACATATCACCGGCGGCCAGGCTTTGGAATAGGAAACATCTTCTTCGTGTGAGCGTTCCGGGACATCCCTGATGTCCCGATGTGGAAATAATGGTGGAAATCGGATGCCCTTGTTTATACAATGAGGTGCATCTGCTGCAGAAAAAAACAGGAGAAAACGCCATGCGTTTCTGTCCGAAATGCGGAAACGGCCTGATATGGAAGGACATCGACGGGAAGTCCCGAAAGGCATGCTCGTCGGACGGTTGTCCCTATGTGTTCTGGGACAATCCCACGCCCGTTGTCGCGGCTGTTGTGGAATATGAGGGCGATGTGGTCCTTGTCCGCAACAAAGGCTGGCCTGAAAAGATGTTCGGCCTGATTTCCGGGTTTCTGGAGAAGGGGGAATCCCCGGACGACGCCGTCTTGCGGGAGGTGCGGGAAGAGCTGGACCTCGACGGAACGATCGAGAGCTTTATCGGGTATTATCCCTTCTTCGAGATGAATCAGCTGATCCTTGCGTTTTCCGTCATCACCCGCGGTACGATACGTATGGGGGATGAACTCGAGGAATACCGGCGGGTGAGCCCGGCGAAGCTGAAGCCCTGGCCCTTTGGAACAGGTCCTGCAGTGAAGGACTGGCTCCTGAAGAAGGGCGTTTCTCAATACTGAGGTGTGCGCATACACGGCAGGCCTCTTTCTTGGCAGCATCCGGATGGAGCCCGCCGGAAACAAAGATGAATGTATGAGTCATTGATCATACGTTCATTGAATCACAAAATAAGGAGGATCGTCTTGAAGAAAATCTCTGTGCTGTCATCAATGCTGCTGTTCGGGCTCGTATCTCAGGCAGGAGCCGATACAGATATGCCGAGAGTCCGGCTCGAGACCACCAAGGGGGATATCGTCATCGAGCTCGATCGTGAGAAGGCGCCGAAAACCGTAGAAAACTTTCTTTCTCTTGTGAACTCAGGCTTTTATGAAGGCACGA
>DCDF01000192.1 GCA_002316295.1 Syntrophaceae bacterium UBA1062
AGCCTCACAAAGGCGTGAACCCAGACGAGGTCGTGGCCATCGGTGCGGCCATCCAGGGAGGGGTTCTCGGCGGAGAGGTCAAGGATGTCCTGCTGCTGGACGTAACGCCCCTGTCTCTCGGTATCGAGACTTTGGGCGGCGTATTCACGAAGATCATCGAGCGCAACACGACCATTCCCACCAAGAAGACCCAGGTGTTCTCAACGGCGGAGGACAACCAGAACGCCGTGACCATCCGGGTATTCCAAGGTGAGCGGCCCATGGCGAACGACAACAAGCTTCTGGGCCAGTTCGACCTGGTGGGGATACCGCCTGCGCCCCGGGGAATTCCACAGATCGAGGTGAGCTTCGACATCGACGCGAACGGGATTCTGCATGTGTCGGCAAAGGACAAGGCCACCGGGAAGGAGCAGTCCATCCGAATCACGAGCTCGTCGGGCTTAAGCGAGGACGACATCAACCGGATGATCCGCGAGGCCGAGGAGCACGAATCCGAAGACAAACGGCGGCAGGCGCAGGTTGAGGCGAAGAACCGGGCCGACTCCCTGGCGTACACCACAGAAAAGACCCTGAAGGAGCACGGCGACAAGGTCGACGCCCAGACGCGGGCAAGCATCGAAAACGCCCTGTCCGATCTGAAGGACGCCATGAAGGGCGACGATGTCGATCTGATCAACCGGAAGATCGAAGCCCTTACCTCCGCATCCCACAAGCTGGCCGAGGTGATATACTCTTCGGCGGCAGCCGGTGGAGCAGGTGCGGGGGCCTCCCAGCAAGGCGCTCAGGCCGGTGCCGGCGGAGGAAAGAAGCCGGATGAGGATGTCGTAGACGCCGAATTCGAAGAAGTGAAGGGAGACAAAGGCTAGATTCGACAGACGGGTGGCAGGACAGAGCCCCGGCCCGTTTCAGGCGCGGTTCTGTCCCCCCATGTGTCTGTGTGGAGGGAGGTGAACGGGGAGCATGCCCATCTACGAATATAAGTGTCCATCATGCGGGAACATCGTGAGCGTGCTCGTGCAAGGTTTCGGACAATCCGAGGGGCCTGACTGCGAGAAGTGCGGGACGGCGGGGATGAAGCGGATCATATCCAGGGTCAATTATCACCAGTCTCACGCGGACAGGCTTTCGTCCTATGACCCGAAGTCCCGGCATTCGGACAGCTTCTACCGGGACTCCCGGAATATCGGTCTTCACGCTGAGCATATGCTCAGGAAAGCGGGTGTGAAGCCCACGGAAGAATTCAAGTCCAAGCTCGAGAACCTGCGGAGCGACCCGTCCCGCGTCATCAAAGACGAGGAGTAATCTTCCCTTTCCATAGACCCGCTCTGCGGGAATACACACAATTTCCCGATCTCAAAACTCTCAGAAATTGAAAAGCTTCTTGGTGCGGGAGGTTTTCTTGACCGTGTCCTTGGTGGTTTCCGCAAATCGGCGAAGCAGCTCCTCCTGCTCTTTGTCGAGTTTCCGGGGGATCTCCACCCTCACGCCCACGTTCAGTGACCCGTGCCCGCTTGCTCGCAGGTGTTTGATTCCCTTGTCCTTGATGGTGTAAATTTCGCCCGGCTGGGTTCCCGGCCTGATGTCCAGATCGGTTTCGCCGTCGAGAGTGGGCACCTTGATGGTGGTTCCCAGGGCCGCCTGAACGAACGATATGGTGGTCTCCAGGTACAGGTCGTCTCCCTGCCTGACAAATGTTTCATGAGGCTTTACCTCGATGAACACATAGAGGTCGCCTGGAGGTCCGCCCAGATCTCCGGCCTCACCCTCTCCCGAAACGCGCATGGTTGCGCCCGTGTCGACCCCGGGCGGTATTTTGACCTTGATCTGTTTCCTCCGGGTTATGGTGCCGGCTCCCCGGCAGGTTTTACACGGCTTCGGGATGACCTGCCCGGTTCCCCTGCAGTGTGCGCAGGTAGTGGAGATTGTGAAGAATCCCTGGGTCCGGTAAACCTGGCCTCTCCCCCCGCAGATGCCGCACGCCTCGGGCGATGTACCCGGCTCGGCCCCGGTTCCCTGGCAGCGGTCGCACACCTCTGTCTTGGGAATCTCGATCTCGGTTTCCGTGCCGGCCGCCGCCTCCTCAAGGGTTATGACGGCGTCATATCTCAGATCTGCGCCGCGGGTCGGCCGCCTGCGCTGGGTCCGCCTTCCTGAGGAAAAGCCGAAGACTTCTCCGAAGATGTCCGAGAAGCTGCTGAAGATGTCGTCGAAGTTGGAGAATCCCCTGAAGCCGGTCCCCTGGAGACCTTCGTGACCGTATTGGTCATAGACGCGCCGCTTGTCGGGGTCGCGCAGAACCTCATATGCCTCGGCCGCCTCCTTGAAGCTTGCCTCGGCGTCGCGGTCTCCGGGGTTCCTGTCCGGATGATACTTCAGAGCGAGCTGCCGGTAGGCCTTTTTGATCTCTTCGGCAGAGGCTGACCGGGAAATCCCGAGGATTTCGTAATAATCCCTCTTGGTCATGACCTTTCGTTCAGGGATATTTTACCTTCCGCGAGCTCTCTCAGGGCTGTCACCACGGGCCGGTTCTCCTTGCGTCTGGAGAGTGGAGGGGCTCCCTTCATGAGTTGCTTGGTCCGCTTGGATGCAGCCACTGCGAGCGAAAAACGGTCGTGAATCTTCTCAAGGCAATCTTCTATTGTTACTCGTGCCATAGTGTCCCTTCCTGGATCCTAAAGTGACAAAGTGACAAAAGCTAATGCCACAGAATTCCGCAGTCGTCAAGGCCGATTAACGTGAATCAATCCTCGAAATTCCCGGCGGGAAGCCCTTCCTCCCGGCGGAAGTTCTTCGCCTTCTCGACGATCTTTTCTTTCGTCCATTCCTTCGGGTCTTCGATGCGGCTCCCCTTGGGCCCGATATCGTAAGAACCGGCCCTGAGGATTTCTTCCA
>DCDF01000159.1 GCA_002316295.1 Syntrophaceae bacterium UBA1062
ATCCATTGCCACCTGAGAAGGATATGCATCCTGTCCATTCTGGTTGATATGGTCATCCAGGTCTTCCGGGTGGGTCCAGACGCTGTCCCGGTACTCGCTCTTGAATATCTGCCAGTTGATCCCGTCAGGCTGATTCCAGACGATGACGGCATTGCCGCTGTCATCCATTGCCACCTGAGAAGGATATGCATCCTGTCCATTCTGGCTGATATGGTCATCCAGGTCTTCCGGGTGGGTCCAGACGCCGTCCCGGTACTCGCTCTTGAATATCTGCCAGTTGATCCCGTCAGACTGCTCCCAGACGATGACGGCATTGCCGCTGCCATCCATGGCCACCTGGGGTTCCTCCGCATCCTGTCCATTCTGGCTGATATTGTCATCCAGGTCTTCCGGGTGGGTCCAGGCGCCGTCCCGGTACTCGCTCTTGTATATCTGTTGTGTACTCCCGTCAGACTGTTGCCAGACAATGACGGCATTGCCGCTGTTATCCATTGCCACCTGGGGATCATATACATCCTCACCATTCGGGTTGATGTAGCCGCTCAGGGTTGCCGGGTGTATCCAGGCGCCGTCCCGGTACTCGCTCTTGAATACCTGGTAATTGCTCCCGTCAGACTGTGGCCAGACAATGAGGGCATTGCCGTTGTCATCCATGGCCACCTGGGGAGAATTCGCACTTCCTGCGTCCGGACTGATGCTATTGAACAGATCCGTCGGGTGGGTCCACTCCCCGTCCCGGTATTCGCTCTTGTATATCTGTTGCCTGGTCCCGTTATGCTGCATCCAGACGATGAGGGCATTGCCGTTGTCATCCATGGCCACCTGGGGATTATACGCATGCTGCCCTCCCGGGCTGATATGGTCATCCAGGTCTTCCGGGTCGGTCCAGACGCCGTCCCGGTACTCGCTCTTGTATATCTGTTGTGTACTCCCGTCAGACTGCATCCAGACGATGAGGGCATTGCCGTTGTCATCCATGGCCACCTGGGGATTATACGCATCTCCATCCGAGCTGATGTTGTCAGTGAGGCCGGATGGATGCTTCCAGTATGCGACACAGACCGTGTAATCCCGGGTCGAGCCGTCCTCTGCCGTGACGCGGTAGGTGAGAGGACCGGCGAAGCTGTTCTCCGTCACCCCGCTCTCCTGAACGACTCCTCCCACGCTCACCTCTTTCCCCGTGGTCGTGAAGCTCGCCTTCAGGCCGGCTACATCATCCACGTCCAGAGGCCCTGCCAGCAGGATCGTGCCGTCTGCCTCGTTTATCGTCCCCGCGAGATCCGCTCCCAGCTGCGGGTTCGCCGCAGCGGTGAAGCTGAAGGCAGTGATCATCCTGTTGGCAAAACCGGGTACATCGCCGCCGCTGCCGCCGCCGCCTCCGCAGCCGACGAGAAGGGCAAGGAGGGAAAGGAAAAGAAACCGCCTGATGATGCCTGCAGATTGCTTGCTGGACATTGCGTTACCTCCCAATACAAGGTGAGTGGAAAGGCTCTTCCCTCCTGAATGGGGCACGATCAAGATGGAATCCCCAATTACTCGAAATATCACAAATTATGATATTATACAATATTGACGAGAGAGCAGGATGCGCATGATCCGAAACAGGCACACCTTGCACGTGCATGCGGGCGCTCTCGGGATCGGAAGTCTCCCCGCAGCCACATCCGGCTCCTGCCCCGCCGCTGCCTTGTTGATAGTCCGTTCATCTTTCGTATTCTTATTCCCAGATCGAGCAGGAACCATGGCGGCAACGTCTTATTTCCGGGGAGGGTAAGGGCATGAACATGGCTGCGGCCGATTCCCTGCTGCTCCGCATCCTCATCGGCGGGGCATGCCTGGTCATTATCATTGCAGGCATGAGGGCCATGGCCGATGTGCTGAATATCGTGTTTCTTGCCTGGCTTCTCGCATATGCCATCCAGCCGCTGCCGAACTGGATGATGCGCAACCGCGTGCCCGAGACCCCGGCCGTGCTCGGCACGCTTCTGATCGTGATCTTCGGCGGCATAACGATCGCCATGGTGATGAGTTACTCGATCGTGGGGCTGAGCCAGAGGCTGCCCATGTACGAAACGAACCTGGCGGACACCTACGCCAGGCTGGCCGATTATCTCGCCGCCCGGGATATCGATCTCTCCCGGATCAGACCTCTGGAAGGCGCGACGCCTTCACGCATCATAGGGTATGCCCGCATGATCCTCGGGCAGGTGGGAAATCTGCTCGGCAACGCCCTGCTGCTCATTCTCCTGATAACTGTACTGCTGTTCGAGTTCCTCGGGGAAGACAAACGGAAGTCGCGATCCAGCCGGGCTCAAAGGCCGCTGATATCCGTGTTCCAGGACGCGAGCCGCGAAGTCCAGGCCTATGTGGCCGTCACCAGCGCCACCGGCGCTGTCCAAGCCGTGATCAACATCGCCATCTATCTCGCGCTGGGAGTCGACTTTGCCATAACCTGGGGCCTCCTGTTCTTTTTCATGAACTTCATCCCGGTCATCGGGGGCTTCATCGCGGTCATACCGCCCGTCGCCCTTGGTTTCCTGGAGTCCGGCTGGCCGACAGCCCTTGCGGTGATAGTTCTGTTCACAATCAACAATCTGATGTGGGACAATTTCCTGAAACCAAGACTCATGGAAAAATCCCTCGATATCCCTTTCCTGCTCATCATTCTCTCGCTCATCTTCTGGCCGTGGGTGCTGGGCTCGGTGGGAACGATCCTGGCGGTGCCGCTCACCATGGTGGTCAGGAACCTGTATTACCGGGACATCACAGCCTTTGAGCGGGGGGAGTGAGCCGGCATCAGGTGGGCTTTCCGGTGCACGGGACCTCCGTTGGGCTGACGAACCCTGCCTCGGTGTCCGGACTTCTGCCACTCTTCGGCCCGGCGGGGGCCGATGCACTTCTCTCATAGTATGCTTCGGGATTGACCGGAAAGGACTTTTCAGGCTGTGAAACTGTGCTCCGAACGCATCCTCACGGCTCGGCTGCACATCCTGCGGGCCGGGCGGAGCCGGGTGCGGCGCTGCTGCGAGCTTCGGCGGGCAATACCGACACGATGGGGGCAAAGGAGAGAACGAAGAACGCACTACCTTCGACAGGGAACATGGTCGACAGCCATTTCGGACACTGCGAGCACTTTACCGTTGTTACGGTGGACGACCGGAAAAAGATCGTGAGCAAAGAAATCGTTCAGCCTCCTGCGGGCTGCGGCTGCAAGTCGAATATGGTGAACATTCTCGCCGGCATGGGGGTAAGGGTCATGCCGGCGAATGTGTCAGGCGCAGCCCCAATGTGCTGGCACTGACGGCATCGAGGTTGTCCGCGGGTACGGCGGCGAGGTGATGCAGGTGGTCGAGAAGTGGATCAGCGACTCGCTGGACGATTCCGGCTCGACATGCGCCGATCACGGGGAATGCGCAGGGCATCACCGCTCGGGTGAGCGTCCGGGGAATCGATGGCGGCGGGCCGGGCGGATGTCAGCGTGCGCCCGGCTTTATCCCCAGCCCCTCCCATGCCTTGGGCACGGTCTGATCCGGCTTCACCCTGTACCACGATTCCATGATCCTGCCCTCCTCGTCGATGAGAAAGGACGATCGGATCACGCCCATGGACTTCTTCCCCGCTATGTTCTTCTCTCCCCAGACACCGTACGCCTCGGCAGCCTGGTGCTCCCTGTCAGAGAGCAGGGGGAAATCCAGATGATACTGCCGGTCGAATTTCTTCTGGCTCTCCCGGGCGTCCGGGCTGATGCCGATGGGAACCACGTTTTCACGGGCCAGCTCAGGCTTTGCGTCCCTGATCGACTCCGCCTGGACCGTGCATCCCGAGGTACCGGCTTTGGGATAGAAGTAGAGCAGCACCTTTCTGCCCCGGTAGTCCTGGAGGCTCACCTGCCTGCCGTTCTGGTCCGCGAGCCTGAAATCCGGGGCCTTCTCTCCCCTGGTCAGCTTTGCCATGACACCACCTCCTTTGGGGGAATATAGGAGCTCAACAGACATGAATCAACGGCACGGGCTGCGGGCATATTCTGGCCGGCCGCCTCAAAAAAGCGCCGCCCGTCCTTATTCGAGGAGCATGTCTTCAGGGTTCTCCCCTTCCGGATACTCCTGCTCCGACATGGATTCTTCTTCGAGAAACGGCTCTTCCTCGGGCGGGTAGCCGTCCTCCATCAGAGGCCCGTCCTCAGGGAGCTCTTCTTCCATCATTCCATCCTGATAGCGAGGCTCCTCTTCCAGCACCGAGTAGGACAGCACCTGGAGGATCATGCGCCCCCCGGACACCTCGAGCATGCCGTTCGCCCTCACCCTCAACCCGTCGAGGCCGGCGAGCTCGCTGCCCTTCTCGTCGGCGACCAGCTCGTAGACCTCTCCGCTGTCGGCGACGATCTCATACGTGCCGTACGCTATACCCACCACGGTGGTATGCTGGGCCGCAGCCGCAGAAGACATGCATGCCAGCGCTATCGCGATCAGAAACGTGCCGACCGCCCACCTGCTCCCGATCATCTCGACCTCCCCGATGTGATCTCCCGATACAAGGGACGCGAAGAGTTTTCCCGGCCGGTCCCGGCGGCCGCCTCTTTCCGATTCACAATCTCCGGTGGTTCAGAAGCTTCCCATATGGCCCACAATATAGTATCTCTAAATAATGTCATATTTCAATAGACTCATGTGATTGAGCAAGGATCGGCCTTTTCCCGGTGCCAGAGAGCGGGCCTGCTCCGTCGCTGCTCGGGCGCATTGAAAAGGCAAAACAGCATGGGTGGTGAAAGGGCGATAATTTCCTGCAGGGCTTTTCCTTCGGGAGGATCGCCGTTATTGTTACGCTCAGGGGAGGGTTTCCGGCATGATACAGCTCTCGGAAAATGCTCGAAAGATCCTCAACGCCCGGTATCTGAAAAAGGACGATCGGGGAAACGTGGTGGAGACGCCCGAAGACATTTTCCGCCGGGTCGCCCGTCATGTGGCTGCCGCCGAGAAAATCTATGACTGGGAAACCCGGCCGGACGAATGCGAGGAGCGGTTCTATGAGATCATGTCCTCGCTCGAGTTCCTGCCGAACTCCCCCACCCTCATGAACGCAGGCAGGGAGCTGGGTCAGCTCTCCGCGTGCTTCGTCCTCCCCATCGAAGACAATCTGGGGTCGATCTTCGAGACGCTCAAGGAAACCGCCCTCATCCACCAGAGCGGAGGAGGCACCGGCTTCTCCTTCAGCAACTTGAGGCCGAAGAACGACATCGTGGCAACCACCAGCGGGATCGCGAGCGGCCCGGTCTCGTTCATGAAGATATTCAATGCGGCCACCGACATCATCAAGCAGGGCGGCACGCGCCGAGGGGCGAACATGGGGGTGCTCAGGGTGGACCATCCGGACATCCGCGAGTTCATAGAGGTCAAGGCCGACCCGGGCGAGCTGCAGAGCTTCAATCTCTCCGTGGGAGTTACCGACTCTTTCATGAAGGCGGTCAAGACCGGCGGCCCCATCGACCTCGTCAACCCCCGGACCCGCACGGCCGCGGGCAGGGTGAGCGCGAGCGAGCTCTTCGACCTGATGACCGAGTGCGCATGGGAGAGCGGAGAGCCCGGCCTGCTCTTCCTGGACCGCATCAACAGGAACAACCCCACACCCCGGCTGGGGGCCATCGAAAGCACGAACCCCTGCGGCGAACAGCCGCTGCTGCCGTACGAGTCGTGCAACCTCGGATCCATAAACCTGGTCAAGATGATCCGCCGGGGCGCCCGGGGGCCGGAGATCGACTGGGGAAAGCTCGGAGATACCGTCAGGACCGGCGTACGCTTTCTTGACGACGTCATCGACGTGAACCACTTTCCCATCCCGGAGATCGAGAAGATCACCCGGGCAAACCGGAAGATCGGCCTGGGAGTCATGGGATTCGCCCACTTCCTCATCCTGATGGGCATCCCCTACGGGTCGGACGCGAGCATCCGGATCGCAGAAGAGCTCATGGCGTTCATCACAAAACAGGCGCACGACGCGTCCCGTGAGCTGGCCGCGCAGCGGGGGCCTTTTCCGAACTTCTCTCAGAGTATCTATGCTGGCCGCGGAGATGCCCCCATGAGGAATGCCATGGTCACGACCATCGCCCCGACCGGGAGCCTGAGCATCATCGCGGAGTGCTCATCCGGGATTGAACCCATCTACGGCCTCACTACGACACGCAGCGTGGCAGGAGGCATCGAGCTCTCCCAGGTGGACCCGGTCTTACGCAGGATAGCGACAGAACAGGCTTTCCTGAGCCCGGAGCAGCAGACGGCGGGTGTTTCCGACGGCCCTGTGACCGATGCGACAGGCCTTCCGCCAGAGCTGCGCAGGCTTTTCGTCACGGCGCTGAACATCCCGCCCTCACAGCATGTCGAGATCCAGGCGGCCTTTCAGCGCCACACGGACAACGCCGTGTCCAAGACCATCAACTTTCCCTCTCACATCAGCGTCCAGAGCATGAAGGAGACGCTGATGCTCGCCTTCGAGCTCGGTTGCAAAGGGGTCACCATCTATCGCGACAAGAGCAGGGCGGACCAGGTCGTCCGCTGCGGCATGGGCAAAGCGTGCTGATGCCGACGGAGAGGAATGCTCCCGGAATGGCATCAGGGATGGATCCCTGTCAATGAAGAAACAGGCCGTCTCCCGTCTGCATGAGGCGTTTGAGCGGCTGCAGCGTGAACGTGCAGGCAACCATCGAGCACGATCCGGCCGGGTTTTGCCTGTCCGCCTGGCCGGCTTCCGGCTCGAAAGCGATGCGGAAGATCATGTGAAGACGGAAAATCCGCCTTCGGGGCCGCGGGGATGGGACCCTCCGGCGATGTACTCGCTCATTCATCGCCGGATGGCCGCAGACTCTCCGTTACCGAGATCTGGTATGAGCCAAACTCGGATCCTGGACAGGACACCACAAATATCATCGCAATGCATTCCTTGTCGCACTGCCAGAAAATGCTTGGGCCGGCGCCCGCCTCGCAACCCTCGTCACAGATCTCGCCAGTGCCTGTCTCCGGGTCGTCGACCTCGAAGATTACACACAGCTTTGTGTCACATCCGGTTGTCTCAATTGTATAATCATAGCCGGGAAGAGCATCAAAGAAGATGAGATCCAGATCTCCC
>DCDF01000145.1 GCA_002316295.1 Syntrophaceae bacterium UBA1062
GTAAAATCTATTTTCGACATACCTGTCTCCTCCTTCCAATCTTCTCTTTTCAGCCTCTCTTCGACGGCAGGGCCGCGGAAAAGTTCCCGGTTATTTTTACATCACCATTCTCATCTTGGGCAACCACTTCACAGAAAATGAGGTTTTCGCCGTTCTCCTGCCTTTTATCCGTTACTTTCCCGGTGATCGTGATGGTGTTGCCCGGCTTGGTCATCCCGGCAAAGCGCACGCCGAACTTCTTCAGGTACTTCCGCGGCACCCAGGCCGTGATCGCCTGGCCTACAAACCCCATGATGAGCATGCCGTGCGAGATCACCCCGTCCTTCATGCCGACGGCGCGGGCGAAATCATCATCTGTGTGCAGGGGGTTGAAATCACCCGACGCACCGGCATACATCACGTGCTGGAGCTTCGCCACGGGCCCCTTGGACAGTGCGGGCATGGCGTCGCCGACCTTGACGTCTTCAAAATAGAGCTCGCTTCCCATAATCCGCCTCCCTATTTCCTCTCCACCAGCAGGGTTCTGGCTCTGGCGACATCCTCGTTGTTCTGGTTTCTATAAAGGATCTCGACGGTGATCATGTCCATCTTCTTGCCCGCCTTGCTGGTCTTTTCTTCCACGCTCACGACCTTCGGTATTCCGGTGATCGTATCCCCTGGATAGATATCCCTGTAATATTCATATTCTTCCTCACCGTGGAGCACCATCATGAAATTGATCTTGAGATCGTTGATGAGCACGGGCATGGAAGAGCTCCACATCATGGGCACGGTGAGAAACGTGGGCGGCACCGGGGTGTCGCGGTATCCTTCCCTGATCGCGGCCTCTTTGTCCAGGTAGATGGGGTTCGGGTCGCCGATGGCCTTCGCCATCTCCCTGATCTTGCCCCGCTCCACCTCCCAGACAATGGGATCATACGTTTTTCCGACTTTTGTGCTGTCAGCCATACATCCCTCCTTTCATCAGAAGATCACGTCCCGTACTTGCCGACGATGGCGATGCTGCACACGTTCATCATGGGGAACCCGCCGAGATTGTGGGTGAGCCCGAACTTCGGATCCTTGATCTGCCGGTCTCCGGCCCTGCCCAGGAGCTGGTTGTACATCTCATAGAGCATCCTCAGGCCCGAGGCCCCGATGGGATGGCCGAAGCACTTCAGCCCGCCGTCCGGCTGGCAGGGAAGCTTGCCGTCCAGGTCGTAGAACCCGTCCATGATGTCTTTCGGAGCCTTGCCCCGTTCGGAGATGTGCAGATCCTCCATGGTCACCAGCTCGGTGATGGAGAAACAGTCGTGCACCTCCATCATGCTGATCTCCTCACGCGGATTCTTGATGCCCGCCTCGTCGTAGGCAGCCTTGCTCGCCTTGGTCGTGGTAGTGAAATGTGCACCGTCCCACTTGTAGGCGATCTCGGTGCCGTTGCTCAGGGCCAGCTGGAGCGCCTTGACCGATATGATGTCCTTCTTGCCGAGGCTCATTGCGATCTCCGGGGTGGTGACGATGGCGCATGCAGAGCCGTCGCTCACGCCGCAGCAGTCGAAGAGGCCCAAAGGAAAGGCGATCATGGGCGAGTTCATGACCTGCTCGTCCGTGACCGGCTTTCTCAGGTGGGCTTTCGCGTTGCGTGCACCGTTTGCATGACTCTTGACCGATACATGGGCCATGGCCCGCTTGACGTCCATGATGTCGAGACCATACTTGGCTGCGTAGCCCGATGCCAGCATGGCGAATCCGCCCGGTGCAGTGAGGTTTGGGAACCACAGGGCATTGGTGGTGCCGATGGCCGTGCTGAACTCAGGCAGGCCGCCGTAGCCGATGTCTTTGAGTTTCTCAACGCCGATGGCCAGAGCGATGTCGCAGGCCCCGGAAGCCACGGCGTAGACAGCCCCCCTGAAGGCCTCGGTCCCGCTCGCGCAGAAGTTCTCCACCCGGGTAACCGAGATATTGGGGAGCCGCAAAGCCATGGAGGCCGACAGGGCGCTCTTGCCCACCATGACCTCGTCGAAGCAGGTCCCGAGCCATGCGGCCTGGATCTCATTCTTGTCGATCCCGGCATCCTTGACGCATTCCTGGAACGCCTCCACCATCAGCTCCTCGGGCCCGTCGTTCCACCGCTCACCGAACCTGGTACACCCCATTCCGATGATTGCCACTTTGTCTTTTATTCCGCTTGCCATAGCAGACCCCCTTATCCCTGCACCTTGGGCACGGCCTTCCAGAAGTAGCCGGTGAACCCGCGGGTCTGGTCTTTCATTCTGCGCCGAAACGACATCTGTATGGGCATGCTCACCTTGATCTGGTTGAGATCGCAGTCCGTGAAATCCAAAAACGCCTTGCCGCCTCCATCGAACTCCACCAGCCCGTATACCGCCGGCGGGTCGACTGACGGCGAGAGCATGTCACCAGTGAACATCTGGATCTTTCCCGACTTGTCTGCAAACTCATAGTCCTCGAACTTTCCCACCTCGTTGCAGTCCGGATTTACGCACATGGGCAGCGACGGGAATTGCGGGGTTCCGCACGCGGTGCACTTGTTCCCGACAAAACCGAGGATCATTTTGCGCTTGCGCCACAGGGCGGTCAGAGACGTGTTCGGATTAGCCTCCCCTCTGATCCCAAGATCCGCGGTGATGAGGTCCCTGAACTTGGTGTATTTCTGGTAGTTGGGCAGGTCGACTTTCGCCGCCAGAGAGCCTGACGCTCCACGGGCGGGACGGAAGTTTTTGATCTTGTCCGTCACCTCGAAGCCCAGCACGTCGCATCCCTGGCCGAAGCCTGCAAGGAGCAGCCTGTCTCCGGGCTTCGCCTGCTCGAGAGCGGATGCGAGCATGAGCAGCGGATGGGCGGTGCCCGTGTCTCCGCAGACATTGTGCATATTGTCCTGCAACCTGGACGGATCGATGCCGAGCTGTTTGGCGATTCCGCGGTGGGTCCCGGTGAAGTAGCAGGGATAAATCACCTTGGCGAAGTCAGCAAGGTTTGCGCCGGTCTTCTTCAGGTAGCCGGCAATGGCCTTGGGGATGATCTTGCCGTAGCCCTCATCCCTCACCCAGCGCTCTTCCCACTGGTAATCGAAGTCCTTGCCCACTCCCTTGTAGTGGTCGACGAAGTCCGCGTTCAGGGAATAGCTGCCCTTGAACTCGGCGATCACGTCGTCCTTTCCGAAGAGCACAGCCGCGGCGCCGTCTCCGATGAACATCTCGGCCATGGTGGCCATCTTGGCCTTTCTCATATCGGCCGCCGCCACCAGCACGTTGCTCCGCTCGCCAGAGGCAATGGCCTCAAGTGCCGAGATGGCTGCCGTGGTACCGGCCTTCAGGCAGGCGCTGAAATCTGCATTCGCAATGCCCTCCTCCGGCGCATTCAGTGCGGCGGCGATGACCCCGGCATTGAGACGGTCTGCAAACGGCATGGTGGTGGAAGCGAAGAACACGCCTTCCAGGGCCTTCCTGTTTTTGCCCGTCATGCAGTCGTATGAGGCCGCCACCGCCATGCTCACCGCGTCTTCGTCCCAGTTGGCCACTGACTTTTCCCCTCCCGCAACCGCCATGATCACCGGGAAGTACCATGCCATGTTCTGGATGATGGTCATCCGGCTCATTCGATAGCGGGGTATGTAACCGCCAAACGCTGTAATACCGATCATTTTTTCCTCCTCCTTTTTGCCTCTAAAGCTCCGCGTTATATGTTTACATAATAATTCCCTTTTTCTTCAGGCCCTCGATTTCATCATCGCTGATGTCCAATGAGCGCAGAACCTCGTCGGTATGGCTTCCCAGGCGGGTGCCCGCCCACCGGTACTCCGGCGCATAGCCGGAAAACGATATGGGAAGGCCGATCTGGGGAATCGGATTGCCGTCCGGCCCCGGCACATTCACGACGAGCCCCCGCGCCTTCGCATGCTCGCTCCCGGCGGCCTCGGTGAAGCTGAGAACCGGCTCCACGCAAGCATCCACCCGGCTGAACACTTCTATCCAGTAGTCCCGGGGGCGCGAACGTATCGTATCCGCCACTTTTCCTCGCAGCTCTTCGGTTATTCCCGGCTCCATGAGGCGGCAGACGTAGTCGCCCAGTCCGAGGGTCTGGAGAAATGCAGTGAGAAACTGTGGCTCGAGGCCGCCGCACGAGAGGTATTTCCCATCCGAGGTTTCATAGAAGCCGTAGATCGAGGCGCCGTTGAGCAGCTCGCTCTCGAAGCAGGGGTCGGTATC
>DCDF01000187.1 GCA_002316295.1 Syntrophaceae bacterium UBA1062
GAGATGGCTAAGGACAAGGTGCTCATGGGCGTGGAGCGTAAGAGCATGGTCATCTCCGAGGAAGAGAAAAATGCAACGGCCTATCATGAGGCGGGGCATGCTCTGGTGGCAAAGAAGCTGCCAAACGCCGATCCGGTGTATAAGGTCAGCATTATCCCCAGAGGGCGAGCCATGGGCGTCACGCAGCAGCTTCCCATCGACGACCGGCACACCTACAAGAAAGACTATCTCCTGGCCACCATCTCGGTGCTCATGGGGGGCCGGGTCGCCGAGGAGCTCGTGCTGGGGTGCCTTACCACCGGGGCCGGAAACGACATCGAACGTGCAACCGACATGGCACGCCACATGGTGACCGAGTGGGGAATGAGCTCTCTGGGGCCTTTGAGCTTCGGCAAGGTCGAGCAGGAGATGTTCCTGGGCAGAGAGATCTCCAAACGCGTCGACTACAGCGAACTGACCGCTCAGAAGATCGACGAGGAGATCAAGTCCATCATCATGGGCTGCTATGACAAGACGAAGCAGATCATTCAAGAGAACATCGACGCCCTGCACAAGATAGCAAAACGGCTGCTGGAAAAAGAGGTCCTTGATGGCTCCGAGATCGATAAGATCATCCAGGAAGGGGTGGCCTAGAGCACGGCTGTTATCGGATGCGGGCGGGCGATCCATCCTTGCGTGCGGCGCCGATCCGGCCTCGCTGCCCTATATGGAGCCTAAGCTCAGCTGCAGAAATGTCCTGCTCGAAGGGGTAAAGCTCTACGCCGCGAACATTCTCAAGCAGAGCATGCTCTCTATAGGCGGGGACGTGGCGGTGCATCGGGGAGTGATCTCAGGAAAGGTCGCCGCCTCGGACTGCCTGGTCACGGGTGATCTGAGGCACTACCGGCTTCTGGTGGAAAAGCTCAGGCTCCAGCCAGGCATGGAGTGCATAGCAGATTCCATTGAGCAGCAGGTGTTTCCGGATTCGACAGGGCTCACCCTCAAGCTCCTCGGGAAAAGCTGTCACTGGGACGATACGCCGGTCATCATGGGAATCCTCAACGTTACTCCCGACTCCTTCTCTGACGGGGGGATGTGGCTGGACCCGGCAAAGGCCGTCGATCACGCCTGCGATATGGTGCAAGCCGGGGCCGGAATCATCGATATCGGCGGAGAATCATCGAGACCCGGCGCGCGGGAAACTGACGCCCGCGAGGAGATCTCTAGAGTAGTTCCGGTCATCCGGGAGATCGCATCACGACTCAACGTGCCTATCAGCATCGATACGAGAAAATCGCGTGTCGCCGAGGCCGCGATCGACGCCGGCGCATGCATTGTCAACGACATCAGCGCACTCAGTCACGACCGATCCATGATCGATATCATCCGGCAGACCGGCGCCGGGGTCATTCTGATGCACATGAAAGGAACGCCGGAAACGATGCAGAGAGATACCGCCTATTCCGACATCGTCGGAGATATCTATGCTTACCTGGATGAGAAGATCGAACAATGCCTGGAGGCGGGCATCGATCCCCGTTCTATCCTTGCGGATCCGGGAATCGGCTTCGGAAAGGATCTCGAGGGCAATCTGCAGCTCATCCGTCATATCGGCGAATTCGCATCACTCGGGGTCCCGGTGGTGCTCGGCCACTCGAGAAAAGCCTTTGTCGGGACGGTTTTGAATACGCCGGTGAACGAACGACAGGAAGGCACGGACGCAGTCAGTGCCTGGGGGACCATCCGGGGCGTCCATGTGCTGCGGGTGCATGACGTCCGGCGTACCCTACACGTCAGGAATATGATCCTGGCCATTCAGAGAAGCGCATGATCATCGGGGTGGGAATCGATATCGTGGATGCCGGGCGCATCAGCGCCCTTCTGAATAAGCATGGGGAGCGATTTCAGCAGAGGGTGTTCACACGGGAAGAAATTCTCTATTGCCGCCGCATGCGCGATCCCTCCCCTCACTTCTCCGCACGTTTCGCCGCCAAGGAGGCCGCCGCAAAGGCCCTTGGTACTGGATTCAGCAAGGGAATCAGATTTATCGACATCGAGGTCTCTCACACCGGGGGCACGCCAAAGATTCTTTTCCACAACCGGGCACGGCGCATTGCGGATGATCTCGGGGTATCATCGGCTCACGTGAGTATATCGCACGAGCATCTGATGACTGTCGCTGTCGTGATTCTGGAGAAAATCCCATGACACCAATGCAGGAAGGAGATCTTCCGGCTTGGAACAGATTCGTGTGCACACAGACCAGACGTCTCACGGTACATGTGGAACGGATGACGGCTGCATGCACGTGAAAGGGCCGGTAAACAGATACTGATTATGGAGATATTCAAATGCACAACGAGCAGCCCAGAGCAGACCTTCGAGCTGGGGAGGAAATTAGGTGGCAAACTCATAGGCGGTGAGATCATCCTCCTTCACGGAGACCTGGGGGCGGGCAAGACGCTCTTTACCAAGGGCATTGCACGGGGGCTCGGGATAGAGGATACATCTACGGTGGTGAGCCCGAGCTTCACCCTGGTGAATATCTACAAGGCAAGACTTGACATCGTTCATGGAGATCTTTATAGGCTAGACTCTGATGCAGTCTACGAGCTTGGTTTGGAAGATTACATGGATCGGGAGCATGTCATGGTAATCGAGTGGGCCGAGAAGGCGAATGACTTCTTTACCGGCAATATCCTCGATATCACCATAGAACGCGCTGGAGAGACCGCCAGGAACATCACTCTCCTGTCTCCTCACGCATATCTTGATCCGGGCTGTTCCGGATCCTTTTCAAGGTGACAGTGGTGTACGTGTCGGATATCATCGTGAATACTCACCGACCGTCATGCTGCAACTCGAATAGGGGACACGGTGCATGGGAATGATCGTTCAGAAGTACGGCGGCACCTCGGTGGGAAGCCTTGAAAAAATCCGGCTGGTCGCTGAAAAGATCGGGAAGCGGTATCATGAGGGCAACAGCATTGCGGTCGTTGTCTCTGCCATGGCGGGAGAAACCGACAAGCTCATCAGGCTTGCAAAGGAGCTTTCTCCCAAGCCCGACCACAGGGAA
>DCDF01000076.1 GCA_002316295.1 Syntrophaceae bacterium UBA1062
TCGCAAACACACTGCGGCGGTTTGGCGAAGGAACCAAGGTCGCCATGGAAATCGTGATGGAGGCGTGCGACGCAGGCCTTATTCCCGAAAACGAAGAAGTGCTGGGAATTGGGGGAACCTACCGGGGATCGGACACGGTCCTCCTGATCAAGTCAAAGCCTTCCAAGCGATTTCTCGAGCTCGATGTGCTGGAGATACTTGCAAGGCCGAGAGGCAGAGGTGACTGAAGCTGGGTTTTGGTCCTGCCGGCAGGCCTGAAGGCTCCCTCGGAAGAGCCGAATTTAGAACCATATGCTATCATATGAGTATATATTGGTTTTATGAGTAACCATAAGGCCCGGCCTTAAAATTCCCCGACCTCGGTCTCCCGGCCCTCCCCTGACAACCGACGGTTGACTTCTTCAGGGGATCTCTATAGCCTGTATTCGAAGCATTTTGGAAGGCCTTTGCCCTCGATTCGGGACCTGCATCCCGGCGGGCATGAAAAGGAGATTATCGGAACAGTCATGTCAGCGATACGCGTTCTCGACCAGGAACTCGTGAATCAGATAGCGGCCGGCGAGGTCATCGAGCGGCCCGCATCCGTTGTCAAGGAGCTTTTGGAGAACGCCATCGATGCGGGGGCAACGAACATCGACGTTGAAGTCGGGGGCAGCGGATTGGATCTTATCCGTATGGCGGATAACGGCAGCGGCATGACCGAGGTCGAGCTCGAGCTGGCGATTCTCCGCCATGCAACGAGCAAGATCGGACGCCCTGAGGACCTCTTCTCCATACGCACCTTGGGCTTTCGCGGCGAAGCCCTGCCGAGCATCATGTCCGTGAGCAGGTCAACGATCGCCTCACGGAAACACGGATCATCCACAGGCTGGTCCCTCACGCTCGAAGCGGGCGAGGTCCGTGAAAAATCCATGAAAGGCATGACACAGGGCACAATGGTGGAAATCAGGGACCTGTTCTTCAACACACCTGCCCGAAGGAAGTTCCTCAAATCCGCAGCCACCGAGCAGCGCCACATTATCGACATCATATCCCGATACGCCCTTGCCTATCCGTTGAAGCGGTTCTCGCTTTCAATCAACGGTCGCACCGTGCTGAACCTGAGAGAGGGTTCGACACTCGAGGAGCGTGTTGAGGCAATTTGGGGCAAAGAGGCCGGGAAAAGGCTGTACCCGGTGTCCGAGGAGCGGCCGGAGTTGAGCATCCACGGCATTCTCGCCTCTCCGGAGGTGTCGAGGCCCGGCAGGAGCGGGATTTACACATATGTGAACAAGCGTTCAGTCATGGATCATACGTTGCGTGCCGCAGTGCTCGACGGATACCGCGGCATGCTCATGAAACAGCGCTTTCCGATGGCGGTTCTCTTTCTCGACATGGACCCGGCCGAGGTGGACGTGAACGTCCATCCTGCGAAAGCTGAGGTGAGGTTCAAGAACTCCTCCGCAATATTCGGCATGGTGGTAAACACCGTGCGTCGGACCCTGACCGCGCAGCCGGTCTTTCAGGCATCGGCGACGTTTGGCCCCTCACCCGCCCACCGGGTGGAAGAAGCCGCGATGCCGTACCGCACCAGGCAGCCTCGATCCGGACAGGGTCATTTGGCGGCTCCCGCAATGTCCGATGCCATAAGGGGCGGCAAGGCGCAGGGCAATCTGTTCGAGGCAAGATCTCCAGGCTTCGCGTATGCGGACAAGGCCTTTGTCGGGGTTTCACACGCAACCTATATCATCCTCGAAGACGAGACGTCGCTGTATATTCTCGATCAGCACGCAGCCCACGAGCGGGTCACATTCGAGCGGCTGATGAACGCCCGTGACGCCGGCCGGGAGCCTACACAGACTCTGCTGACGCCGCTGGTCATCGAGCTGTCACCCGCCGAATTCAAGGCATTCGAGGAGGTTGCCGGGGATATCCTCCAGGCCGGTATCGAGGCCGAGCCCTTCGGCGAGGCTGCAATCGCGGTGAGGGCGTATCCGGGGCTCCTGGACGGCGCGGACATACGGGGCATCATGCTCGATCTGCTCGGCGCGGTGATGGAAGGGGACTTGAACCGGAAGGAATACCGGCACGACGTGATAGCCCGCATCGCCTGCCACAGGAGCGTGCGCGCGGGCGTGCGGCTCGGCCGCGACGAGGTGCTCGGGCTTCTCAAGGATCTCGACGAGGTGGGCTCTCCCATGACGTGCCCCCATGGCAGGCCCCTGTTCAAACGGATCGAAAAGGACGAGATCGAGCGGTGGATCGGAAGACGCCCCTGATCGTGATCACCGGCCCGACCGGCTCGGGCAAGACCGCCATTGCGCTCGAGCTTGCCCGCACATACCCTCTGGAGGCTGTCTCCGCCGATTCCATGCAAGTCTACCGGCATATGGATATCGCAACCGCGAAGCCCTCCAAAGCAGAGCTCTCCATACTGCCGCACCACCTTATCGACG
Organism: Syntrophaceae bacterium UBA1062; assembly: GCA_002316295.1. GTDB lineage: Bacteria > Desulfobacterota > Desulfomonilia > UBA1062 > UBA1062 > Phosphitivorax. Next base: position 2,436 of record DCDF01000076.1, read on the forward strand.
TGGCGGAGCCGGATGAAGAGTTCAATGCAGGCATGTTTGCCCGCCGCGCCCGTGACGCGATTCATGACATCCTTTCCCGCGGAAAAATCCCGGTGATCGTGGGCGGAACCGTATTATACATCAAGGCCCTCCTGTATGGCCTGGCCTCCGCCCCGCCCCGTTCGAACAGGATAAGAGCGGGCCTGACGGCGCTCGCCCACGAAAAAGGGAGCTCTTTTCTCTGGAAGATCCTCAACAGGCTCGACCCGGATGCTGCGCGATACATCGGGGTAAACGACCGGGTGCGGAGCATCCGCGCTCTGGAGATCGTCTTCCTCACAGGGAGAAAAGCGAGCGCCTTCCACAGGGAGCATGCGTTCGCCGAGATCCGCTACGACGCCCGTATCGTCTGTGTTATGCCGGACCGTGCCCGGCTCTATGAGAATATCGACACCCGTGTGCTGCGCATGGTCGAGAAAGGCCTGGTCGAGGAGACACGGAGGCTTCTCGATCTCGGATTCGGTTCGGCGCTCAGGAGCATGCAAACCCTCGCATACCGCCACGTGATCAGATACCTGGAGTCGCAGATCGGCCTCGATGAAGCCGTATCTCTGATCCAGCGGGACACCAGACGATATGCAAAGCGCCAGATCATCTGGATGAGGTCGAACTATGGTCCCGGTTCGTTCTGCGCCCCGGAAAATGCCATGACGATCCTCTCCGGCCTGCTGCGTCCTCGCTCTCCTATCGGCCCCGCCGGTCAGCCGGTCTAAAGCGGATTCCGGGTCAAAAAGAATCCATGGCGCGGCCCGGATAGTCTCAATTATGACGATATTGCTGAGCATTTTTGGCTCAACCGCCGATAAAACGGTGGAATCTTTCACATATTGCAAATATTGTCATATGTGATAAGGAACACGACGTGAATCACAACAGCAGAAGATACTATGAAAAGCAACTCCGGCGGAAGGTCGGAACCGCGATCCACGATTATCAGATGATCAGGCGGGGAGACCGGATCCTGGTGGCCGTATCGGGCGGAAAGGATTCGCTGGTGCTCCTGAAGGTGCTCGCCGATCTCCGCAGGTCGGCGCCGGTGGAGTACGAGATCATGCCGGTCCATCTCTCCACGGGCTTCGAAAAGGATTTCGGCCGGATCATCGAATGGGCCCGCAGCGCACTCGGCCTCGAGATCGAGGTGGTCCAGACAGGCATATCGGAGATACTCGCCCGGGTGTCCGACCCGGAGAAAAGCCCATGCGCGCTGTGCTCGCGGCTTCGGAGGGGCAGGCTCTATACCCTCGCTCAGGAAAGGGGCGTTTCATCCATCGCCCTGGGGCACCATCTGGACGACATCATCGAAACATTCTTCCTGAGGTGCTTCTACACGGGGCAGATCGGGGCTATGGCGCCGGCCAGGGTTTCCAACGACGGCAGAAACCGGGTGATCAGACCGCTTGCCTACTGCAAGCTCACGCTGGTAAAGGCGTATTTCAGCTTTTTCGACGTGGAGCCGGTTTCCTGTTCCTGCATGATCCGCCCGGACAGCAAGCGTGAGCAGATCAGGGAATATTTGCGCATCCTGGAAAAAGACAACCCCAAGATGAAGAACTCGATCTTTGCGGCACTGGGCAATATCGATACGAAGAGCCTGTGCCTGAAGGGAGAATATCATGCGCATTCTCATTGACCCCAGGACGCGCAAACCGAGGACGGTCAAGCGGATAGCCGAAATCCTCTCCGCAGGCGGCGTGATCGTATACCCCACGGACACGGTATACGGGATCGGATGCTGCATCACGAACAAAAAGGGGATCGACAGGATCAACTCGATCAAGGCATCCGTCAAACCCAGAAGCATCATGTTTTCCGATTTCCAGACCATCAGCAGATACGCCAAGGTGTCGAATGAGGCCTTCCGCATCATGCGCACCCTGCTTCCCGGCCCCTACACCATTATTCTGCCCGCCACGCGGCTGGTTCCCCGCCTGCTGCAGTCGAACCGCAAGTCCATCGGAATCCGCATCCCCGACCACTGGTTCTGTCAGGCCATTGTCGAGGAGATCGGCGAGCCTATTATCACCACGAGTGTGCCTCTGTCCCACGAGCGGGTGCACATCGATCCGGTGGAGATCGAGGAGGACCTCGGCCACCGTGTCGACGCCATCGTGGACAGCGGCATTCTCCCAGATGTCCCGTCTACCGTGATATCGCTCGAGACCGACACTCCGCAGGTCATCCGCGAAGGCCAGGGGCCGGTGGAGTCTTTCATAACCATATGAGGAAAAGAGGCTTCGCATCATGAAAAAGATGCTCATCAATGCAGTTCACCCCGAAGAAATCAGAGTTGCAGTCGTGGAAGACGGCATGCTCAAGGAACTCTACATTCAGAGCGCGCTCAAGGAGCAGATCAGGGGGAATATCTACAAGGGAAGAATCTCGAAGATCGAGCACAGCCTGGACGCTGTTTTCGTCGATTACGGAAGGGAGAAGCACGGCCTGCTCCCGCTCAACGACATCAATTGGCGCTTCGTGCCCGGAGCGAAGCAGGACAAGGGATCGCTCTCGCTCTTGAGGAAGGGCATGGAAATCCTTGTGCAGGCAAACCGGGAGGAAAAAAACGCCAAGGGCGCGCTGCTCACTCTGAACATCTCCATCCCCGGCCGCTACATGGTGCTGCTTCCCCGGCAGGACCTGGCCGGGATCTCCCGGAAGATCGATGACGAGACCCAGCGAAAGCGGCTCAAGGACATCATTTCACAGCTCGCCCCGCCTGCCGACATGGGCCTGATCGTGCGCACCGCAGGCATGGACAGGACAAAGGCGGACCTGCAGAAAGACCTGAGCTACCTCCTGCGCCTGTGGAAGAGCATCGAGGACGGGTTCTCTTCGGCCCAGTGCCCTTCCCTCATCTACCGCGAAGGCGACATCATCATCCGCTCCATCAGAGACTACTTCACCAGCGACATCACCGAGATCCTGATCGACGACGAGGAGACCTTCCGCCGGGCGGTCGTGTTCATGAAGAGCGTGATGCCCAGGCACAAGAACGTGATAAAGCACTACAAGCAGGGCAAGCCGCTCTTCACCAAGTATGACCTGGAGCAGCAGATCCAGAACATCTACAGCAAGAAGGTCAAGCTCCGCTCGGGCGGAACCCTGGTGATCGAGCCCACCGAGGCCATGGTGGTCATCGACGTGAACTCGGGCCAGTCGACCGCTGGCAGGGACATCGAGAACACGGCCCTGTCCACCAACCTCGAAGCCACCGAAGAGATCGCCCGTCAGCTCGTGCTTCGTGACATCGGCGGACTGGTGGTCATCGACTTCATCGACATGCGCTCGAGGGAGAACATGCGCAAGGTTGAAAAGGCGCTCAAGGACGCGCTCAAGAACGACAGGGCCCACCTGGTGGTCGGCAGAATCTCGAAGTTCGGGATCCTGGAACTCTCCCGCGAGCGGCTCTCCTCCACCCTGCTGGAGAAGAGCTACATAACCTGCGCCGCATGCGAGGGCACCGGCCTGATGAGGTCTGTCGAATCCTCGGCCCTCATGTCTCTGCGCGAGATCCAGCTCTATCTGAACCGCAACAATCCATCAGAGCTGAAGGTCGAGCTCCCGCCGGATGTGGCCATGTACCTGCTCAATTCGCAGAGAAAGTATCTGCTCCGCCTGGAGCAGGACTTCTCCGTGAAGATCGACATCTCCATGAACAGCGGCATCAGGCGAGGCCAGGTCCAGATGAGCGTTCCGGAGCAGGTGAAATAGAGTGCCCTGAAATCGCCTTCGAGCCTGAAGCTTTCCCGCTGCGCCGAAGGATCGTCTCTTGTGTCCTCACTCCTTGCGGGAGAGGACACAGGAGGCGAAAAACCATGGGCGTTTTTGCATTCCCATTGTTTTCAGGCGTCGTACTGCGTGCCAGCCGTTTCCCGTGAATCCGCGTCGTGGGTCTGGAGAAGCAGCTCCGACGCAATATCATATAGATATCGAGTGCAGCTCTGCACCGGTACAGCGGCAAGCCGTGCAAACAAGCCATGCAAAAAGGAGATGGTCTCATGAAGACGATATGCATAGCGCTTATCATGTCTCTTTCAATCATCGCCCCGCTGCCTATGCTCGCAGCGGACAAGCCCCCGCCGGATGTCATGGTGATGTCCGAGATTGCTTTGAGTCTGGAAAAACAGGGTTATACACCAATAGCGGAGATCGAGTTTGACGATGGGATGTGGAAGGTCGATGCCTATAAGGACGGCCAGAGACGCGATCTCAAAGTCGATCCGCGTTCCGGTCAGATTGTTTCGGACAAGCCGAAGGACTGAGCCAAGGGCCTTATCACCAACAGCTGATCGGTTCGGGGCCGGACCTGATTTTACGGGCTGCACGGCTGTGTACCCGCACGTTCTGCGAGAGCCGCACCCGGGTGAATGTGGAAAAGCATTCCGAAAAGTATGAGGAGATCATCGGGTTCGCTCCGCTGGGCGCATGACCGAAACGGCTCCGCACAGGCGAACGTGTCGGATCGAGCCCAGTTTCTAGGGAAAAACCCTCAGAAACAGAGCAACGTGGTAGATTGCAAGGCAAGCGTACATGCTGCAGCACAGGATAAGGAGCTTCAGTTTCCAGCCGCCCACGTACGGCAACAGCACGAGCAGGACAAACAGGAAAATGCTTTTCAGAAGTGTAAGCCCGGAGACCCCCCATTTGTCCCAGACCAGCTCGATGACCGGATTCAGCTCGCCACATCCGCGTGAAAAGGCATAGCAGGAAAACGCGACATCGATCACGTTTGCAAGATACAGAACAGTCCATAACGTCATCCGGAGGCTGCAGGGAGCGCCTGATACCGTGTATTCTCCCGAAGCGGCGGCATCGATGGACACAGGG